>NZ_CABUCJ010000215.1 GCF_902490045.1 uncultured Anaerotruncus sp. | reverse complement strand
CCCCCGCCGTGTAAAGGAGGCGTTTTATGGATACGGAAGCTATTTTCAGCCGGTTTGTGCGGCTGGCGGGGCTGGACGCGGATGGGGCGGAGGAGTGGATGCCGCTCTGTGCGGCGGCGGCCGCCAAGCTCGCGGGCCGCCTGCTGCCGGGCGCGGACGCGGCGGACGAGCTGCTGCTGCTCGCCGCGGCCGGGGAGGCCTGCTACCAGTACGCGCTCTCCCGGCAGAACGCGCAGAGCATCCGGGTGGGGGATATTTCCCTCTCCCCGGCGGCGGGCGGCATCGAGGGGATGCGGCTGCTGCGCGACGAGCTGCTCGCCGGGGCCGCCGGCCTTTTGGACTGCGGCTGCGCGTCCTTCCGGCAGGTGGGGGCATGAGCATCGCCGGGGCGCTGGCGTCCGCCATCAGGCGGTGTGGCCGGGAGGTGACGCTCGAGCAGGACGGGGCGGTCTGCCGCTTCTTTGCCTGCGTGCAGCCGCGCGCCTACGACACGCAGGCGCGCACGCAGAACATCCAGTCGCGGTTCGGAAAAATCGACCCGCGGCAGTTTCTCTACTACGGGCCGCTTTCGGGCGGCGGCGAGCGGGTGCGGGAGGGTTCCATCCTCACCGTGGGGGGCGACCGCTTTGAAATCCTGCTCTGCCACGATTTTTACTGCGGCGGCGGCCCGGCGTTTCGCTGGGCGACGGCCCGGCTGGTAAGGGAGGAACCGGAATATGACTGATCCGCTGACCGGCCTGCGGGCGGAGGTGACCGCCTACCTGCGGGAGAGCCCTCTGCTCGAGGGAACCGCCGTGCTTGAGGAGTTCCCGGGCGGCTACCGGGGGGCTCCGCCCCGGCAGGCCTGCATCGCGGTCGGGATTTCGGGCGTGGAACGCGCCGCCGCGCCGGGGGGGCAGGTGAAACTCACCCTGCGGTTCGACATCCTCTGTCCGCCCGGCAGAGCTCCCGGCTGCCACGGCCTCTTCGACCGGCTGTGCGGCGCGCTCTTTTTCCAAAAGAACGCGTTCGGCCCGGTGGAAATCCACTGCGGAAACGCCGCGGTCGACGGAGAGACCGGCTGTCCCGTCCTGACCGCCGAGGCGGTTCTCGCCGGGCTGTTCCTTCCGGAGGCGGACGCGGCGGGCGAGCCGTTCACCGACATCATCATCAAGGCAAAGGAAGTGTGACCCTATGATCAAACGACCTGATTCCATGCGGCCCGGGGTCTTTATCCATACGATCGTGCGGCCCCATGCGGGCGGCTGTCCCGCCGGGCGGGGAATCGCCGTGGCCGCGCAGGCGGGCGCCGGTTATTCCGGGACCGGCGCGGCCGAGCTCTACACATTGGCCGACGCCGCGGCGTTCGGCACGGACAGCGTCCTCTACGGCATGGCGCAGACGCTGCTTGCCGCGGGCGTCGTCCCGGTTTACGCCGCCGCGGCCGGGGAGGACTACGCCGCCGCGCTCGCCGCGCTGGAAGCCGAGGAAAGCATCTTCGCGGTGGTGTGCGACGGAGGCGCCGAGGCGCTCTGCGCACATGTGGACGCCTGCGGCGC
>NZ_CABUCJ010000214.1 GCF_902490045.1 uncultured Anaerotruncus sp. | reverse complement strand
GCGCGTCCGCCGGTCCTCTTTCTTCCCGCGCGCGGCGCAAGGGGCTTGCGCGCGGTGCCGGGATGTAGTAAACTGAACAGGACGGTTAAGAATACCCGGGCCAGGCCCGGCTTTAATGGAGGATATTATGGTTACGATTCAGATGGAAAACGGCAGGGAGATCAAAATTGAGCTCTATCCCGACGTGGCGCCCGCCACGGTGGAAAACTTTGTGAACCTTGTCAGGGACGGCTTCTATGACGGGCTCATCTTCCACCGCGTCATCCCCGGTTTCATGATCCAGGGCGGCTGCCCGCAGGGCACCGGCATGGGCGGCCCCGGCCACACGATCAAGGGCGAATTCGCCGCCAACGGCGTGAAAAACGACCTCAAGCACACCCGCGGGGTCCTCTCGATGGCGCGCTCGGGCAACCCGAATTCGGCGGGCTCCCAGTTCTTCATCATGCATGCCGACGCGCCCCATCTCGACGGGCAGTACGCCGCGTTCGGCAAGGTGGTCGAGGGCATGGACGTCGTGGACGAGATCGCCGCGGTTCCGACCGACTATTCCGATCGGCCCAAGAAGGTTCAGCGGATGGCGAAGGTCACCTTTACCGAGGATTGAGCGGATGGAAATCCAGGCCGTCCGCCGGGATTACTTCTGGTGCGGGCTTTCCCTGCTTCTCCTGCTCGGCATGCAGCTGGTCGCGGGGGTGCTGGTCGCCGGCTTGATGGTCTTTTCCGCCCTCCCGCAGGCGCTTTTCATGCCGGTCACCATGGTGATCTCCACCGTGGTGGGGGACCTGCCGCCCATCCTGCTCCTTTCGCGCAAGGCGGGCATCCCGCTGAAGAGCCTCTTTACCGGGGAACATCATCTCGAAAAATGGGTGGGCCCCGGATTCCTCATGATGGTTGGAGCGAGCTTTGCGAGCGGTTACCTGGCCGTGGCCGTCGAGGCACTGCTTTCGGCGGCCGGGATTGAGCTCTGGTCGCCCGAGTTGACCCTGCCTTTCGACCTGCCGGGATGTGCGCTTATGCTGCTGGCGGTTTCCATTCTGGCCCCGCTGCTGGAGGAACTCCTCTTCCGGGGGCTGTTGCTGCGCACCTTCACCCGGTACGGGCCCCGTTTCGCCGTCTTTGCGTCCGCGATGCTTTTCGCCTTCACGCACGGCAACCTGACGCAGGGAATTGGAACCTTTTTTATGGGCGTTCTGCTTGCGGTCGTCGCCCAGCGCGCCGGGTCCGTCCTGCCCACCGTGATGATCCACATGTTCTATAATACCTTTGCCATGCTCATCAACACGGCGGTCGAACTCCCAAACCAAGCGGCCGTGGCCGCCGCGAACGGATTTTTTGTCCTCTTTGGACTTGTGTGCGTCGGTTACACGATGGCGCGCTGCCTCAGGCGCCGCCCCGTGCTCCCGCCGAAATGCCCCGAGGCGAAGCCGTTCGGTTTCCGGAGGCTCTTCCGCTCGTGGCCGGTGGACGTCTTTTTGGCGCTCTGCCTTTTGATGGCGCTGGCGCCGGCCCAAATGCACTAGAAAAATCCCCGGACGGATCCTTTCCGTCCGGGGATTTTTGGCGGGCGCGGGCCTCCCGCGAACCCGGCGGAAAACGA
>NZ_CABUCJ010000213.1 GCF_902490045.1 uncultured Anaerotruncus sp. | reverse complement strand
CGCGCGCGGCGTGGGTCTCAGCCTCGACTACGCGCTGCTCGGCGGCGCCGCCATCGACCGGGCCGGCGTCCCGCTGCCCGACGAGACGGTGGCGAAATGCCGCGCGGCGCAGGCCGTGCTGCTCGGCGCGGTGGGCGGCCCCAAATGGGACGGGCTCCCCTCCGAACTGCGCCCCGAAAAGGGCCTGCTCGGCATCCGTTCGGCGCTCGGCCTCTATGCCAACCTGCGCCCCGCCACCATCTTCCCGGCGCTCAAGGCCGCCTCCCCCCTCAAGGACGGGATCGTCGGCGCGGGGGTGGACATCATGGTGGTGCGCGAGCTCACGGGGGACGTCTATTTCGGCGAGCACAGCCGCTTTGAGCGGGACGGGGTTCTCCACGGCAGGGACATCATGGGCTACAGCGTGCCCGAGATCGAGCGGATCGCAAGGACCGCGTTTGCCCTGGCGCGCAGGCGGGACCGCCGCGTGACCTCGGTGGACAAGGCGAACGTGCTGGAGACCTCGCGCGTCTGGCGGGAGACGGTCACCCGCGTGGCGGAGGAGTTCCCCGACGTGGCGCTTACCCACATGTACGTCGACAACGCCGCCATGCAGCTCGTGCGCAATCCCGCGCAGTTCGACGTGCTCGTGACCGGCAACCTCTTTGGGGATATCCTCTCCGACGAGGCCTCGATGATCTCCGGTTCGATCGGCATGCTCGCCTCCGCGAGCCTCGGGGACGGGCCTTTCGGCCTCTACGAGCCGATCCACGGCAGCGCCCCCGACATCGCGGGGCAGGGAAAGGCCAATCCGCTGGCGACCATCCTCTCGGCGGCGATGATGCTGCGCTACACCTTCGACCTGCCCGAGCTGGCGGGAGCGGTCGAGCAGGCGGTCTCCGACGCGCTCGGGACGGCGCGCACCCCCGACATCCAGGGGGACGGGCTGCCGGTGTGGACGACCGGTCAGATGGGCGAATTCGTTGCCCACAGGGCCGCCGGGCTGCTCGCGTGAGCGGCCGGAAAAATTTGCGTCCGGCCGCGTGAAAACGGGCCATTCGGCGCACCTTATGAACAGAAATCAGTAATCCGCCGCGGGACGGCTCCCGCAGGGAGGGATACCAATGGGACTTTTCAGGGCGCTCAAGACCAACGCAAAGCGGGCATTGGCGGGCAACTGGGGCAGGGCGATCGGGATCATGCTGATCTCCATGATCCCGGGAGTGCTGATCAACCTGCTGGAATACGGCATCCGCGAGGTGAGCGGCGTGTCGGAATTCGTCAACCGCTCGGGCACGGGCAACGCCTTCCGGGCGGCGGCGAACATCGCCCCCGCCTCCATCGCGATCACGGCGCTCGTGTCGCTGCTCGTCTTCTTCATCATGACTCCGCTGCGGCAGGGAATCCTCCGCTGGTATTACCGCCGCACGGGCGGCGAACGGGAGGGCGTTACGGGAATTTTCCACTATTTTGAGACGGCCGCCGGATATTTCCGCGCGCTCTGGCTCAATTTCCTCATCGGGCTGCGGATGTTCCTGTGGACGCTCCTGCTCATGGTCCCGCTCGTCCTGCTGACCGGGCTGCTCTCCGTCGCGGGCCGCGCGGGCCGCGCCACCCGGACC
>NZ_CABUCJ010000212.1 GCF_902490045.1 uncultured Anaerotruncus sp. | reverse complement strand
CGCCTGCACAACAAAAAGAACCTCATGGACGAGCTGGGCAAAATTTCCCGCGTCATCCAGCGGGAGGCCCCCGGCTGCGACACCGAGGTGCTGCTCGTGCTCGACGCGACGACGGGGCAGAACGCCCTCAACCAGGCGCGCCAGTTCAAGGAGGCCGCGGGCATCACCGGCATCATCCTGACCAAGCTCGACGGCACGGCGCGCGGCGGCGTGGTCATCGGCATCAAGCAGGAATTGCAGGTCCCGATCAAGTATATCGGCGTGGGCGAGCAGATCGACGATCTGCGGCCGTTTAACGCGCAGGATTTTGTCGACGCCCTCTTCGGCGGGCGTGAGGAAACGGAGGAGGACGCGTGAAAAAGGTGATCGCCGCGACGGGCAACAAGGGCAAGCTCCGGGAGTTTGCACGCATCTTCGCGCCGCTGGGCATCGAGGCCGCAGCGCAGTCGGAGGTCTGCCCCGGGCTTTCGGTCGAGGAAACGGGGAGCACCTTCGCGGAAAACGCCTTCCTCAAGGCGGACGCGGTCCACGCCCGCACCGGGCTGGCCGCCGTCGCGGACGACTCGGGGCTCTGCATCGACGCGCTGGACGGCGCGCCGGGGGTCTATTCGGCGCGGTACGCGGGGGAGGACACCCCCTATCCCGAAAAGATTTCCCGTCTGCTCGGGGAGCTGGACGGGGTGCCGGAGGAGCGCCGCACGGCGCGCTTCGTGGCGCACATCTGCTATATCGGCGCGGACGGGACCCGTATCGACGCGGAGGGAACCTGCGAGGGAAAGATCGGCCGGGAGCCGCGCGGGGACGGCGGCTTCGGGTACGACCCCGTCTTCTACGTGGGGGACCGCAGCTTCGCGGAGCTCTCCGCGGAGGAGAAGGACGCGATTTCCCACCGCGGCAAGGCGCTGCGGGAACTGGCGCGCAAACTTGACGAACATCAAAACGGATGAGATAGAGGAGAAAACGATATGCTGACAAGCAAACAGCGGGCGAAGCTCCGCGGCATCGCGAGTACCGGGGAGACCATCCTCCAGGTGGGCAAGGGCGGCGTGGCGGAAGCGCTCGTCAAACAGGTGGACGACGCGCTGACGGCGCGCGAGCTCATCAAGCTGCGGGTGCTCGAGACAAGCCCCGAACCGGTGCGCGAGGTCGCGCGGCAGCTCGCCGAGGCGACCGACTCCGAGGTGGTGCAGGTCATCGGCATGAAGCTGGTGCTCTACCGCCGCAACCCTGAAAAGCCGGTCGTCTCCCTCGACTGATGCGCACGGGAATCTTCGGCGGGACCTTCAATCCCGTCCACAGCGGCCACGTCCGTCTGGCGCGCACCTATTTCGACGCGCTCCGGCTCGACCGGATGCTGGTCATCCCCACCTGCCAGCCGCCCCACAAGGCGGGGGAGCAGCTCGCGGACGGGGCGGACCGGCTCGCGATGTGCCGCCTCGCCTTCGGCGGGCTGCCCGGCTTCGAGGCGAGCGACATCGAACTGCGGCGCGGGCGGAAAAGCTACACGGTGGATACCCTCGAACAGCTCGCCGCGGAATATCCGGACGACCGGTTCTACCTCATCATGGGCAGCGACATGTTCCTGACGCTGACCGAGTGGCGGG
>NZ_CABUCJ010000211.1 GCF_902490045.1 uncultured Anaerotruncus sp. | reverse complement strand
AGAAGTCGACCCGCCCGCCGGGGCGGGACCCGGCAATCTCCCCCGCTCGATGAGCGGAATATCTAGAACCACCGCCGTCGGTCGACCACCGGCAAGCTCCGCCGCTCACCGAGCGGCAATCACTTCCTGCTCCACTGGACGCCCTGCGGCGTATCCTTGAGCAGGATGCCCATGGCCGTGAGCTGGTCGCGGATGGCGTCCGCCCGGGCGAAATCCTTCGCCTTGCGCGCGGCCTGCCGCTCGGCGATCAGCGCTTCGACCTCCGCGTCGAGGTCGTCCGCCCCGCGGTCGTAAAGCAGGCCGAGCACACCGCACAGCTCGTCGAATTTTTTGATCGCGTATTCAACGCTCTCCTTCGAGCGGGTGTTGTTCCCAAAGAAGGTGTTGCAGTCGCGCGCCAGCTCAAAGAGGGCCGCGATGCCGTCGGCGGTGTTGAGGTCGTCGTCCATCGCCTCGACGAACTGCGCCACGCGCGCGTCCGCCTGCTTCCGGAAGGCGTCCTCCCCTTCGGTCGGGGCGCCGCAGGCGTTTTTCAGCGCGAAATCCAGCCCGTCGCGGCAGTTGTGCAGGCGGGCAAGCGCCGCCTGGCACTGCTCGATGACCTCGAGTGAATAGTTGATCGGGCTGCGGTAGTGCGCCTGGAGCATCATGAATTTGATCGGCTCATAGCCGAATTTCTCCGCGACCTCCCGCACGGTGAAGAAGTTGCCGAGCGACTTGCTCATCTTGCGGTTGTCGACGTTGATGTAGCCGTTGTGCATCCAGTAGCGGACGTAGGTGGTCCCGGTGCAGCATTCGCTCTGCGCGATCTCGTTTTCGTGGTGCGGGAAGATGAGGTCCTGCCCGCCGCAGTGGATGTCGATCGTGTCGCCCAGGTGACGGCGGATCATCGCGCTGCACTCGATATGCCAGCCAGGGCGGCCCTCGCCCCACGGCGAAGTCCAGCTCGGCTCGCCCGGCTTGGCGGCCTTCCACAGCACAAAGTCGAGCGGGTCCTCCTTGACGTCGCTCACGTCGATCCGCGCGCCCGCCTCCAAATCCTCCAGCGGCTGGTGGGAGAGCTTGCCATATTCGTTAAACCTGCGCGACCGGAAGTAGACGCTGCCATCCCGCTCATAGGCGTATCCGCGCTCCTCCAGCGTCCTGACCATGCCGATGATCGTATCGATGTTCTCGGTGGCGCGCGGATGGATGTCCGCCGGGCGGATGCCCAGTCCCTCTGTGTCGGTCAGGTATTCGCCGATATACCGCTCGGCCACCTCCCGGACGGTGGTCCCCTCCTCGTTGGCCTTGTTGATGAGCTTGTCGTCGATATCGGTGAAGTTCTGCACAAACGTCACGTCAAAGCCCCGGTATTCGAGGTAGCGGCGGAGCGTGTCGAACACGCAGATCGGCCGCGCGTTTCCGATGTGGATAAAGTTGTAGACGGTCGGCCCGCACGCGTACATCTTCACCTTTCCCGGCTCGAGGGGTACGAACTCCTCCTTGCGGCGCGTCAGCGTATTGTAAATCTTCATCTTTTCTGCTCTCCTTTTCCGTGTTGTTGAAGCGGGGGACGCGGGGCGCGCATGGGGCGGCGGGCCGTGCCGTCCCACGGACGGCACAGGCGGCTCCCCTGAGGGGAGCCGAACGCCGCGCTGCGCGCGGCTGGCCC
>NZ_CABUCJ010000210.1 GCF_902490045.1 uncultured Anaerotruncus sp. | reverse complement strand
GGGGCGCGTCCCTTTCCGCGGGCGCCCGCAGGGCGCCGTTTTCCGCCCCGGCCCCGCGTTTTCCGCGCGCGAAAAAGCGGCCGCCCAAAGGGGTGGCCGCCTGTAAAAAAGCCCGCCGAACGGGGGGCGCGTCAGCGCCCGGCCCCGCCGAGCTTGCGCGCGAGGGTGTCGGGGTTGGTGCTGTAGAGCAGCGCGTTCTCCCGCGAGATCACGCCGCCGCTGAAGAGCCGCAGGATGCTGCTGTCCATGTCGCACATCCCCTGCGAGGAGGAGGAGTAGATCACCCCGCCGATCTGGTGCACCTTGGACTCGCGGATCATGTTGCGCACCGCGTCGTTGGCGAGCAGGATCTCGAACGCGGGGACGAGGCCGCCGTCCACCGTGGGGATGAGCTGCTGGGAGACGACCGCGCGCAGCACCATCGAAAGCTGGACGCGTACCTGCTGCTGCTGGTTGGGCGGGAAAACGTCGATGACCCGGTCGATCGTGTTCGCCGCGCCGACCGTGTGCAGCGTCGAAAGGACGAGGTGCCCTGTCTCGGCGGCGGTCATGGCGACGCTGATCGTCTCGTGGTCGCGCATCTCGCCGAGCAGGATGACGTCGGGTGACTGGCGGAGCGCGGCGCGCAGCGCCGTCACATAGCTCTGGGTGTCGGTCGCGACCTCCCGCTGGCTGACGATGGACTGCTTATGCCGGTGGAGGAACTCGATGGGGTCCTCCAGCGTGATGACGTGGGCGCTGCGGGTGTTGTTGATCGCGTCGATCACGCAGGCGAGCGTCGTCGATTTGCCGCACCCGGCCGGGCCGGTCACGAGCACGAGTCCCTTCTGCATCTCCGCGAGGGAGAGCACTCCGTCTGGGATGCCCAGGTCGTGCGGGTTGGGCAGCTCAAAGGTGATGACGCGGATGACCGCGGCGAGCGAACCGCGCTGTTTGTAGGCGCTGATCCGGAAGCGCGACACCCCCTGGAGCGCGAAGGAGAAGTCATCGTCGCCTCCGCCTTCGACGATGGCGATCTCCCGGCCCGCGAGCGCGTAGGCCCCCTGGATGAGGGCCTGGGAGTCGGCGGGGGTGAGCCGTCCGTCGTCGGCGCGCAGGAGCTGGCCGTTGACCTTAAAGGTCACCGGCAGCCCGGCAATGATGAAGATGTCGGAAGCGCGGCGGTCCACCGCGTCCTGAAGGAAATGCAGGATATCCATTTGGATTACCTCCGGTGTAATGGTTCAGAGGGTGCCGTCCCACAGCTCGATGGTCTCGTCGCTCTGCCACTCCCGGGCGGAGGCGGCCTGCCACCGCAGGATTTCATGGCGCGCGCCTCCGGGGCCGGGGTAGCGCACCTCGACGCGCAGCTCCTGCGCGTCGGAGATGGGGACGGTATAGGAGGCGACGAGCGCCCGGCCCCGGCGCTCGAAGGAGACCCCCGCGGCCTGCGGCCGCGCGGGATTTGCCTCCACGGCCGCGTCGGCCTGGACGAGCAGCTCGACCGCCCGGCTGTCGGCGGCGTAGTATTCGGACACCGTCTGCGCCGCGCGGCGCGCCATCTTGAGGTCGGCGTTGGCCGACGTGAGGGAGAGGGCCGCAAAGGTCGTCAGGCAGAGCACGATGAAGATGACCAGCAGGGAGGAGACGCCGATGAAGACGCTTCCCGTCTTGCGCCGTCCGCTCATTTGCCGCCCTCCTTTCATTCTATTCCGCCGTCACGCGGCGGG
>NZ_CABUCJ010000209.1 GCF_902490045.1 uncultured Anaerotruncus sp. | reverse complement strand
TTCTTCCGTCGACTTCTTGGGCGAGCAAGAAGTCGACCCGCCTGCCGGGGCGGGACCCGGCAATTCCTGCCACCGGCCTCTGGGCGGAGCGCCTACTCCGCCCGCCTGGGGTTCTCGGTCAGGCCGAGCAGATAGTCGGTGGAAACGCCGAAGTAGTCGGCAAGAAGTACCAGCCGCTCCAGCGAGGTTGTTTTCTGTCCGCGTTCCATATCGCTGATCTGCGTACAAGAGACTTGCAGGAGCTTAGCAAGATCAGCTTGGGATATAGTGCGTTTCGTTCTGAGAGTACGAATTCTCTGCCCAAAAGTTTTTTTGTCCAACATAGAAAAATCCCCTTGACAATTAAGCTTAAAGCTAATATAATAAAATTAAGCTTAAAGCTAAAAAATCTTTTTTACCATAAACATTATTATATCATATGAGGAGGGCTTGCGCCATGCAATCAGAAGAATTTGATCAATATTTGAACGCAATGTACGAACGGGCGCACAGGCAGTTCCGGGAGAGCGGGGAGGGCCGCCTCCTGCGGGAACGGTCGGCCCGCTGCGAGGAGGACTGCATGCTCAATTTCCATCCCGGCGACCATATCTATATTACCGATTTGTTGGCGGCGCTCGCCGACGCGGAGGGCGCGGAGGCGGCATTCCTCTACCGGAGGGGATATATCGACTGCATGGAATCCCTGAAACAGTTGCATGTCCTCTGAAAAAGGTGTATAATTCCCCCGTCTGAAAGGGGTTTTGACAATGGAAGTGACTGTAAGAAAGTACGCTGACGCCGATCTCCCGGCGATGACCGCCATCTGGAACGGAATCGTCGAGGAGGGAAACAGCTTTCCGCAGGACAAGCCCTTCACGGAGGAGGAGGCGCGGGAGTTCTTTTCGGCGCAGTCCTTCACCGGGGTTGCCGAAGCGGATGGAAAGGTGCTGGGGCTCTATATCCTGCATCCCAACAACGTGGGGCGCTGCGGGCATATCGCAAACGCGTCCTACGGCGTTTCGCCCGGGGCGCGCGGGCTCGGCGCGGGGGAAAAGCTGGTGCGCCATTCGCTGGAGATGTGCCCGGCGTGCGGGTTCGTGGGACTCCAGTTCAATGCAGTCGTCTGCACCAACACCGCGGCGATCAGGCTCTATGAGCGCCTCGGATTCGAGCACATCGGCACGACGAAGAACGGCTACCGGCTCAGGGACGGCAGCTACGCGGACCTCTTCCTGTTCAATAAGCCGCTCATTTAAAAGAAAAGCCCCCTCCCGCCGCAGGCGGGAGGGGGCTTTTGCGTTGCGGCCGTCGCGCCGTCGAGGGGCAGGGCGCTGTGCCTGCGCCAAAAGTTTTTGGGGGTTCTAAGGGGGGATTTTTTCAAAAATTCCCCCTTAGTCGAGCTCCGCCGCGCCGGTATAGAGCTGGTAGTAGCGGCCGTGCAGGGCGAGCAGGTCGTCATGGCTGCCGCGCTCGATGATCTCACCCTGTTCGAGCACCATGATGGCGTTCGAGTTGCGGACGGTCGAGAGGCGGTGGGCGATGACGAAGGTGGTGCGGCCCTCCATGAGCCGGTCGAGGCCGTGCTCGATGTGGCGCTCGGTGCGGGTGTCGACCGAGCTGGTCGCCTCGTCGAGGATGAGGATGGGCGCGTCGGCGCAGGCGGCGCGGGCGATGTTGAGCAGCTGGCGCTGGCCCTGGCTGAGGTTCGCGCCGTCCCCCTCGATCACCGTTTCGTAGCCGTGG
>NZ_CABUCJ010000208.1 GCF_902490045.1 uncultured Anaerotruncus sp. | reverse complement strand
GCTTTTTGGAGCCCGCCCGCGCGCAGAAAACGCCGATCGCGGTAAAGGCGGCGAGCTGGAGCATACATTCCCAGAGGGAGATGCCGCCCGTTTCCCACGCGCCGAGGGAACCGAGGACCAGAAATGCAGAAACCACCGTAAGCAGTTGGAACAGATAGCGGATATGATAGAACAGTTTCATTCGGATGCCTTCCTTCCTCCGCGCCGACCGTTTTTCAGCGGACGGCCTCCCGCGCGGAAAAGGGGGCGTCCGGACTGCTAAAAAACAACGAATGTTTGTATTTTCAATATACAACAACCGTTGGTTGTTGTCAAGCGGTTTTACAACTTTTTTGATTTTTTGAGTTGACAGATACAACCTATTGATGTAAAATATAACTGCCAGTATAAATGACTGCGGGGACGGCGGCGCCGCAGGCCGGACATCAGGTTCCCTTCGCGCGCCGGGAAAGGGAGAAGATCGATGTTTTCCGAACGGTTGAGGGCGCTTCGCAAGGAGCGCAAAATTTCGCAGGGCGCGCTGGCCGCGCAGCTCGGCATCAGCCAGCAGGCGGTCGGCAAGTGGGAGACGGGGCGCTCCACCCCCGACCCCGGCACGCTGCGCAAAATTGCCGACCTCTTCGGCGTTTCGGCCGACGGCCTGCTCGGGCGGGACGACGCGCCCTCCGCGCCGGTGTGGCCGGGCGCGGAGGTGCTCGTGCCGGTGCTCGGCACCGTCAAGGCGGGCTACGACGCCTACGCCTTTGAGGAGGATTACGGCAGCGAGCCCGCGAACGTCAAAAACCCGCGCGACTATTTCTACCTGATCGTGCGCGGGGACAGCATGGAGCCGCGCATCAGCAGCGGCGACCTCGCGCTCGTCCACAGCCAGCCCGACGTGGAGAGCGGGGATCTGGCCGTCGTGCTCGTTGACGGGGAGGAGGGCACCCTCAAAAAGGTGCTCAAAAAGGAGGGCGCAGTCATTTTGCAGCCCTTCAATCCCGCCTATCAGACGCAGGTTTTCATCGGCGGGGAGATTGGGCGGCTCACCATCGTAGGCAAGGTCGTGGAGACGAAAACCAAGTGGTAGGTTGCTAATTGGGCGGTGGTGTGCTAAAATCATCCTGACAGACGCTTTACAGGACAGAGAAGTTTTGAAAAGAGGTTATCGGATTGAATATTTGGCATGACATGTCGCCCAAGCGCATCACCAAAAACGACTTTATCGCCGTGATCGAAATCCAAAAGGGCGGAAAGAACAAGTATGAGCTGGATAAGGAGACGGGGCTGATCATCCTCGACCGGATCCTCTACACCTCCACCCACTATCCCGCCAACTACGGCTTCATCCCGCGCACCTACGGCGACGACAACGACCCGCTCGACGTGCTGGTGCTCTGCTCAGAGGCGCTTGTTCCGCTGAGCCTCGTGCGTTGCTATCCGATCGGCGTCATTTCGATGATCGACAACGGAAAAAATGACGAGAAGATCATCGCGATCCCCTTTGAGGATCCGATGTACAACCACTATAAGGACATCAGCGAGCTGCCCGAGCATGTGTTCGCCGAGATGCGCCACTTCTTCAGCGTCTACAAGTCCCTCGAGGGGAAGCAGACCGCCGTCAACGAGGTGGCCGGACCCGAAACCGCGGTCGAGATCATTCAGAACGCGATCGATAACTACGTCGAGAAGTTCTGCCGCGGATAGATTCCGCAAAGCTTTGGAAATACGGAAAACCCCCGCCGCTGTGAAACAGCGGCGGGGG
>NZ_CABUCJ010000207.1 GCF_902490045.1 uncultured Anaerotruncus sp. | reverse complement strand
GCCGTCGGCGTGAGCGCGCCGGTGCGCCCCACGCGGATTTCGATCTCGCGCAGGGTGGTCTGCTTCTCCTCGGGCGGGTATTTGAAGGCGACCGCCCAGCGGGGGAACTTGGCCGTCGCGCCGAGCCGCTCCCGCTCCGCAAAGTCGTCGACCTTGATGACCGCGCCGTCGATGTCGAAGGGGAATTCGTACCGGTGATCCCCGATCCGCCCGATCTCCGCAATCGCGTCGGAAATATCGGTGAACGCCTTGTAGGAGGGGATCACCTTGAAGCCGAGCGCCGCCAGGTAGTCGAGCGACTGCTTATGACCTTCGAGGCTCTTTCCCTCGATCCGCTGGATGTTGAAGACGAAGATATCCAGTCCCCGCCGCGCGGTGACGCGGCTGTCCTTCTGCCGCAGGGAGCCCGCCGCCGCGTTGCGCGGATTTTTGAAGGGCTCCTCCTCGTTTTCGAGCTGCCGGGCGACCACCCGGTCGAAGCTCGCGCGCGGCATGTAGACCTCCCCGCGCACCTCGAGGAAGGGAAGCTTTTCAGAGAGGGTCATCGGGATCGACCCGACCGTTTTGAGGTTCTCCGAGACGTCCTCCCCGGTGACGCCGTCCCCGCGCGTCGACCCGCGCCAGAAGGCGCCGTCCCGGTATTCGAGCGAGACGGACAGGCCGTCGATCTTCGGCTCGACGATGTAGACGGGGTCCGCCACCGTCTCGCGCACCCGCGCGTCGAAGGCGGCGATGTCCGCCGTGTCGAAAACGTCCTGTAAGGAGCCCATCTGGACCTCGTGGCGCACGGGCGCGAAGGTGTTGAGCGCCATGCCCCCGACGCGGCGCGTCGGGGAATTTTCGGTCGCGAGCTCGGGAAACTCCGTCTCGATGTCCAGCAGCTCGTGCAGCAGCTTGTCGTAGTCGTAGTCGCTGATCGAGGGGTTGTCGAGCACATAGTATTCATAGCTGTATTTTTCCAAGACCGGGCGCAGTTCGCCCGCCCGTTTTTCCGCCGTTTTCCGGTCCATGCCGTTTTCCTCCAATTTGGTTTCATTCCCTGTTATTCTATCACAAATCCCCGCCTCAATCCACATTTTTAAAGCTGTAATCGTTGACCTTGTCGATGAGCCCGCGGTTGTCGCCCGAGATATCGGTGAACGACTGGGGCACCTCCCCCACGATCACCGTTTCGGCGATGCAGATGTCGGTCGAGACGTCCGTCTCGACCGTATAGAGGGGCAGGATCGCCGCCACGCGGGTGTTGACCGTCACCATCACCTGGTGCAGCGTCTGGTTGATGCCCGCCGACTGGAATTTGTTGTAAATCTGCGTCTCGGTGTAGCCCATCGGCACGACCCTGAACCGGACGCTTGGCCCCCGCCCCGACAGGAAATGCCCGCCGAGCAGGGTGCCCAGCGGAAGGTCGACCGGCTGTTCAATCCCCCGCTGGAGTTCGTCGCTGACCGCGTTGTTGATCTCCGCCTTGAGCCGGTTGAGCGCGACCATATTGGTGGTGACCGTCGTGACCTTGCCCTTCTCGTCGAGCACGGCGTTCATGATCTTGCCGTAGGTGACGTTTTCCTCGGAAATGACCCGCAGCACCGCGTCGTTGACCGAGCGGGTCGCCACCAGCTTGGATTGGTAGGTCGACACCGTCGAGATGAGCGGCCGGATGCGCCCGTCCGCCCAAAACGCCGCCAGCAGGATCAGCATCCCCGCCGCAAGCATCCTGAGCGCGCGCACCTTGCGGCGGCTGATGCGGATGGTAATCGGTTTCATCGCGCCGCCCCCTTTAAATATGCGTCTATATAAATG
>NZ_CABUCJ010000206.1 GCF_902490045.1 uncultured Anaerotruncus sp. | reverse complement strand
AAAGCGGCCGCGCCCACGGGGATCCGGTTGGTTTTGTCAGCGCCCGAACTCGGACAGCTCGAGCCATTTGTTGTGCTCCTGCGCCCAGCGGATATTCCACTCGTCGGTGAAAAGGAGCAGGTAGCGGTCCCTAAAGTCCTGGACCAGCTTGGTGTCGGAGGAGATGTCGAGCTGTTTGGGATCGAACTCCTCGTTTTCGATCCAGCGGATATACTGGTAGGAGAGCCCGTCGCGGCGGATATCGACGCCGTACTCGTTCTTGAGGCGGTACTCGAGCACCTCGAACTGGAGCACGCCGACCACGCCGACGATGACCTCCTCCATGCCGGTGTTCGGTTCGTGGAAGATCTGGATGGCGCCCTCCTGGGCGATCTGCGTCGTGCCCTTGACGAACTGCTTGCGCTTGAGGGTGTCGGTCTGGCGGATGCGCGCGAAGTGCTCGGGCGCGAAGGTCGGGATGCCCTCGAATGCAAACTTGCGGTTCGGCATGCAGATCGTGTCGCCGATCGAAAAGACGCCCGGGTCGAACACGCCGATGATGTCCCCCGCGTAGGCCTTGTCGATGATCTCACGGTCCTGCGCCATGAGCTGCTGGGGCTGGGAGAGCTTGATCTTCCGCTCCCCCTGGACATGGTAATATTCCTGCGCCTTGTCGAATTCCCCCGAGCAGATCCGCATGAACGCCACGCGGTCGCGGTGGGCCTTGTTCATGTTCGCCTGGATTTTGAAGACGAACGCCGAGAAGCCCGGGTCGAACGGGTCGACCTCCCCCTCGCTGCTCCCGCGCGGCAGAGGCGGCGTGGTCATCCTGAGGAAATCCTCCAGGAAGGGCTCGACGCCGAAATTTGTGAGCGCGGACCCAAAAAACACGGGGGAAAGCTTGCCGTGGCGCACCTCTTCCATATCGAATTCGTAGGAGGCGCCGTCGAGCAGCTCCACGTCGTCCACCAGCGTTTCCCGCAGGCTTTCGCCGAGCATCTCGCCCAGGCGCGCGTCGGTCATCGAAAGCTCGACCTTCTCCACCTGGCGCACCCCGTTGGCGGTGCCGTCCCCCAAAAAGGAGATGATCTCCCGCTTACGGCGGTCGTAGACACCCTTGAATTCCTTTCCGCAGCCAATCGGCCAGTTGACCGGATAGGTTCGGATGCCCAGCTCCTGTTCGATCTGCTCCATCAGGTCGAACGGGTTGCGCGCCTCCCGGTCCATCTTGTTGACAAAGGTGAAGATCGGGATATCCCGCAGCAGACAGACCTTGAAGAGCTTGCGCGTCTGCGCCTCGACGCCCTTGGCCGCGTCGATCACCATCACCGCGCTGTCCGCCGCCATCAGCGTGCGATAGGTGTCCTCCGAGAAGTCCTGATGTCCCGGCGTGTCAAGGATGTTGATGCAATAGCCCTCGTAGTTGAACTGCATGACCGACGAGGTCACCGAGATGCCGCGCTGCTTTTCGATCTCCATCCAGTCGCTCACCGCGTGGCGGGCGTTCTTTTTTCCCTTGACCGCGCCCGCGAGCTGGATCGCCCCGCCGTACAGCAGGAACTTTTCCGTCAGCGTGGTCTTACCGGCGTCCGGGTGCGAAATGATCGCAAAGGTCCGCCGCCGTTCAATTTCGTTTCTGATGTCTGCCAATCGAATTCCTCCAAAATCTCCGTGTGCTCTAACCTTGTTATATTACCATTTTTGCCCGCCGCGCGCAATACATACCGGAAATTTCCCATGTCCCGCTGACGACCGCCCCGGCGGCGGTTTTCGATTCTCCGCCCCGAGGGTTTGCCGGTAGGCGACCGGCGGCGGTCCTTAGGCTTACCGCTCAGTGAGCGGTAGTTGCTGGGACCCGCCCCGGCAGG
>NZ_CABUCJ010000205.1 GCF_902490045.1 uncultured Anaerotruncus sp. | reverse complement strand
GGAGCCCCCTTAGGCGGACTTTTGGTTCCTTTTCGTCCGTCCGAAAAGGAACCCGCCTGCCGGGGCGGGACCCGGCAATTCTGCCGCTCGATGAGCGGCAAATCTAAAAGCTCCGCCGCTCCCCGAGCGGCACCCCCCAACAGGCAGTTTCACCGCTAAAAGCGGTTGGAGCGATAAATCACAATGGAACAGAAAGAAGGGACTTACCATGCGGAAATGGACACGCGCGCTTGCATTGCTGCTTGCGGCGGTGTTGGCGCTTTCATTGGGCGCCTGTGGAAAAAAAGCGGATGAGAAGGTGCTCAACGTCTTCACTTGGGCCACCTATTTCCCCGACGACATCCTCGCGGAGTTTACCGAGCAGACGGGCATCAAGGTGAACTACAGCACCTTTGAGTCGAACGAGGAGATGCTCATGAAGCTCGAATCGGGCGGCGAATACGACATCGTGCTCGCGAGCGACTACATCATCGATATCGCGCGGGGGCAGGGTCTGCTGATGGAGCTCGACAAATCCAAGATCCCCAACTTCAAGAACATCAACCCAACCTACCAGAACACCTTTTTCGATCCGGACAACCAGTACGTCGTTCCCCATTCGGCGGGTGTGCCGATGATTATCTACAACCCCGCCATGACGGGCGATGTGGAGATCAAGGGCTACGAGGACCTGTGGAACCCGGCGTTTGCGGATTCGGTCGTCGTGATGGACGACGCGCGCAACATCATCGGCATCACCCTCAAAACGATGGGGAAAAGCTTCAACGAGACCGATCCCGCCGTGCTGGAGCAGGCCAAGGAGAAGCTGATGCCCCTGCGCCCCAACATCCGCGCGTTTGACTACAACACCCCCTACAACCTCATGATCTCGGGCGAGACGGCGGTCGGCTACATGTTCACCTCCCAGGTGATCACCGCCCTCAACGCGAACCCCGAGCTCAAGACGGTCTATCCCGCAGAGGGCGTCGGATTCGGCATCGACGCGGTCTTTATCCCCGCCAAGGCCCCCCACGCCGACAACGCGCACGCCTTCCTCGACTTCATCCTCGACGGCGAGCGTTCGGCCCACATCACCGAGCAGATTTTCTACGGAAGCTGCAACGCGGCGGCAACCCCCTATATCACCAACCCGCTGCTCGTCATCCCCGACGAGGCGATTCAAAACGGCGAGTCGATCAAGGACGTCGGCGAGGAGGCCACCGCCCTCTTCAACGACATCTGGACGGAATTCAAGCAGAGCTGAATACCGGTTAAAAAAGGCGGCCGCCCGTCGGGCGGCCGCCTTTTTTCGTTCAGCAGATGACCTTGATCAGCGCAAGCAGGGCCTTTCGTTTCTCCGGGGCGAGGGCCTCCCAGCAGGCCAGCAGCTCGCGCTGCTCCCCGGTGAGATCGGGCGGCAGGCTGTCCTCCGCGAGAAACTGGGAAACCGTCATCCCAAAGGCCCTGCAGACCGCTTCGAGCGTCGGGATGGTGGGGACGTTTCCCTTCCGGTAGAGCGAATTGATGGTGGACTGGCTGAGATGCGCCTCTTCCGCGAGATGGTTTTCGCTCCAGCCGCGTTCCTCCTGCAGCCGGCGGATTTTCCCGAGGATGTCCATTCAACCCCTCCTTCTGTGCTTATGCGTTAATATTATTACGATTAGGCGTTGAAATCCTTAATGATTAGACGTATAATATTAACTATCAGTCGTTAATCTGCACAGGGGGAGCGAGCTTTATGCCTGACTATAAGGAGCTGTATTTTTCCCTCGTCCGGAAAACGGCTGCCGCCGCCGACGCGCTGGAAATCCTGAGCCGGCTGGTCGGCGAGCAGGCGGAGCACCTGAAAAAGGAATTGGAACGGATCGAAGAGCTCTTCCCGCCCGATGAACCGTAAAGCGGCCGCCAGATGGCGGCCG
>NZ_CABUCJ010000204.1 GCF_902490045.1 uncultured Anaerotruncus sp. | reverse complement strand
ATCCGCCCGCACATGGCGGTCCACTCGCCGAGCCCCTCCCCACGCGCCTCGAGCCCGAGCCTGCGGCAGACGATGTCGTCGAGCCCCGCCTCATGCAGCATGAGCGGCGCCTCGTAGAGGACGGGAAGGGTGCGGTTTTCGACGACGCAGTCGGGCTCGACGTTGCAGAAGAGGGCGATCTTCTGCCGCAGGCCCTCCTCGAGCGGCTCGTCGCAGCGCGCCACGATGATGTCCGGCATAATGCCCATCCCCTGCAGCTCGCGCACCGAGTGCTGGGTGGGCTTGGATTTGTGCTCCCCCGAGCTTTTGAGGTAGGGGACGAGCGTCACGTGCATGAAGAGGCACCGCCCCCGCAGAAGCTCGCGGGAGATCTGGCGGATCGCCTCGAGGAAGGGCTGGCTCTCGATGTCGCCGATCGTACCGCCGATCTCGGTGATGACCACGTCGGCGTCCGTCTTGCGGCCGACCGAATAGATGAACGATTTGATCTCGTTGGTGATGTGGGGGATCACCTGCACCGTTTCGCCGAGGTATTCCCCCGCGCGCTCCTTGTTGAGCACGTTCCAGTAGACCCGCCCCGACGTGAGGTTGGAAAACTGGTTGAGGTCCTCGTCGATGAACCGTTCGTAATGGCCGAGGTCGAGGTCTGTTTCCGCCCCGTCCTCGGTCACGAAGACCTCTCCGTGCTGGTAGGGGCTCATCGTGCCCGGGTCGACGTTGATGTAGGGGTCGAGCTTCTGCGCCGCCACGGTTAGCCCGCGCGCCTTGAGCAGCCGCCCGAGCGACGCCGCCGTGATGCCCTTGCCGAGCCCCGAAACGACGCCCCCCGTCACAAAGATATAGCTGGTCTCCTGTTTGCCCATCGGTTTTCCGCCTTCCCTTTCCGTTCGGTCGTTCTAGCTTTCCCACGCGCGGCGGGGATATGTCTATTCGTCGTAGGTGCCGAGGATCCCCCGCGCGACCTCCCGCCGCGTGGTGCGCAGGTCCATCGCCTGCCTTTCGATGTAGTGGTGCGCCTGCGGCTCCGTCATCCCCAGCACCCGCATGAGCGCCCCCTTGGCGCGGCTGACCAGCCGCAGCTCCTCGAGCTTTTCGTTGAGGCGGATGTTCTCCTGCTGGAGGCCGAGCATCCTGCGCCGGGAGGCGAGCACCAGCCGCAGCGACTGGGAAAGCATCGGCCGGCTGAACGGTTTTTCCACGACGAAAACCCCGAAATCCTCCACCTCGGCGGAGACCGCGTCCGCCTGCGGGGCGTTCACGAGCAGCGCGACGCCCGCGTCGCTCCCGCGGGCGGATTCGAGCGCCAGGCCGCTGCCGAACTCGTCGGGCAGCGGGGTATTGACGAGCACCAGCTCGAATCCGCCCTCCGCGAGCAGCCTGCGCGCCTCGCCGCCGCTCCCGGCGGCGCGCACGGCCGTAAAGCCGAATTCGCGCACGAGCCCCTCGAGCGCGGCGCGGCCGCGCTCCCCGGAGACCAAGAGCATCCGCTCCTCCAAACCCGACACCCCCCTTCCGTCAAAACGGCCCGCCGGCCCCTCAGGTACGCCCGAAATACCGCTTGAGCTCGAAGCCGAATTTGTCCCCGGCCGCTTCCCATTCCTCGAACTCCCGCCGCTTGTGGGCGAGGAAGTTTTCGACGATCCGCCCGGGCAGCGCCCGGCGGATGAAGCCGCTCTCCGACGCGAGCGCGAGCGCCTCGCCGAGCGAGGCGGGCAGGCGCTCATACCCCGCGAGCGCCCGCGCATCCGCGCTGTAGAGGTCGAGGTCGGCGGGCGGGCAGAGCTCCAGCCGCTCCCGCACCCCCTCGAGCCCCGCCTCCATCAGCAGCGTGAAGGCGAGGTAGGGATTGCAGGCCGGGTCGGGGGAGCGCAGCTCGATGCGGCTCGTCTCCCCCGCCGCCGCGGGTACC
>NZ_CABUCJ010000203.1 GCF_902490045.1 uncultured Anaerotruncus sp. | reverse complement strand
CGTCCAAAGGACGGTGCCGGCGGGGGCGAAGCCCCCCGCCGCCGGGCCGCAGGCCCGGGGCCCCGCCCCGTCCCAGCGTTTTTCGCCGCGCAAAAAAGGGCCCGTCCGGCAGGACGGGCCCTACAGTGCAAAAACGGTCCGGTTTTTCACCGCGCGATTGCGCCGCGCCGCAAAAAATGGTAAAATAGCCCCATGGCTGTTCCGCGGCCAATCCCGGGCGGAAAAAGTCCGCGCCTATTTTTTCCCGGCGGCCGGATAGGCGATGCGGGCCTCGGAATTCTGGATGAGGTTGAGCAGCGAGGAGGCGAAGAGCGGGTAATCCCGCGAGAGCGCCTCGGTGGTGACGTAGAGCGGGTCCACGTTGGGGATGCGCTCCATGTCCGCGGCGGGATCGCCCTTGGCGATCGAATAGGCGTTCGCGCTGCACACGTGCATGGCGGCGTCGGCATACTGCTGGGCGACGGTGTCGGGCACGGTGAACATCGCGCTCTGGTTACGCGGATTGGCCCCGTAGACCAGCCGGAACATCCGGTAGACCGCCAGCATGAGGAAAGAGGACACCTCGTTGACGAGCGGCTTGCACGCGCTGCGTGAAAGCATGTCGAAGAGGATGTTGAGCGAATTGGCGATCAGCTTTTTGTTGAGGACGGGGAGCACGCCCGATTTGAAGACGTTCTCCTTGCCGACGCTGTCGGGCTCCGGGATATCCTCAACCGTCAGCTTGGAGCCGGTGCGGTCGGGGGAGCGGCCGAGCATATAGTCGCAGGAGACGCCGTAAAAATCGGCGCAGCGGATGAGAAAATCCAGCCCGCACTCGCGGATGCCCTTCTCGTAATGGGAGAGCAGCGCCTGCGAAATCCCGAGCTTGGAAGCCGCGAGCTTCTGGCTGATGCCGCGCTCTTTGCGCAGTAAGGTCAGGACCCTTGGAAAGTCAGCGTTCATTTGTCAATACCCCTCAAGAACCTTTTTTATCTATCTCTCAGGACCCGTGGAGGTCCCGGAAAAGGCCTTTTACGTACTGTAAATTATATAATAACCAAAACCTTTTGTAAATAGGGCATGTCGAGAAAATGAAAGATTTGTGAAAAAAAGTCAAAAAGGGGCGTTTCGTTTATGCTAACATACAAAATCCACCTGCTCCGGCACGGCCTGACCCAGGCAAACCTTGACGGGCGGTATATCGGGCGCACCGACCTGCCGCTCTGCCCCGAGGGACGGGCGCGGCTGGAAAAGCTGCGGGACGCCTGCGAATACCCGTGGGTCGAGCGGGTGTATACAAGCCCGCTGCTGCGCGCACGGCAGACGGCGGAGCTGCTCTACCCGGGCCGCCCGCTCGAACCGCTGGACAAGCTGCGGGAGCTCGACTTCGGAGCGTTCGAGAACCGGACGATCACCGACCTTGAACAGGACCCCGCCTTCCGGGCGTGGATCGCGGCCCCGGCCGCCGCCGCGCGGGGAGAGCGCGGCGGCGCTTCTGGGGCGCGCCGTCGAGGCGGTGGCGTACATCTTCGCCCGAATGATGGAGGAGCGCGTGACCTCTGTGGCGGTCGTGACCCACGGCGCGCTCATCATGAACCTGCTGGCCGCGATGGGCCTGCCCGAGCGGGAGGCGGTGCGCTGGAACGCGGGCCCCGGCGAGGGCTACACTCTGCTGCTTTCCGCGCAGATGTGGATGCGCGACCGGAAGTTCGAGGTCTACGAGCAGATCCCCTATCCGCCCGAGCAGGGGGACAATTCCGACGAATAGGCAAGCCGTTTTTTGGTGGACATTTTACATTTTCGTGCTAGAATGTACATAATATCGTTACAAGGAGAAGGTACGCTATGAATCTGAACCTCTGCGTGCTCGAGGGCGACGGCATCGGCCCCGAGATTGTCAAGGAAGCCGTGCGGGTGCTGCGCGCCGTCTGCGGCGCGC
>NZ_CABUCJ010000202.1 GCF_902490045.1 uncultured Anaerotruncus sp. | reverse complement strand
TGTCTGCACAGCTTCGCGGCGCGCGGGATCTCCTTCGACCGCGAAAGACAGTACGAGAAGGCGCGCTTCGCCTACGCGAGCGCCTACCGCGCAATGGGCCGGCTGCTCGACCGGGCGTCCGGGCTCACCGCCGTCTTCGCGATGAGCGACGTGATGGCTGTGGGCGCCATCCGCGCCCTCCGGGACCGGGGGCTCGAGGTCCCGCGCGACCTTTCGGTCGTCGGGTTCGACGGCGTGGAGCTGGCGGAATACTACAACCCCAAGCTCGCCACTGTCAAGCAGTCGCAGGAGCGGCTGGCGGTGCGCGGCGTGGAAATCCTCATCAACAGCATCGAGAACGGCGGCGACGCCGTCCACGAGACCGCCCCCTTTGAGCTGATCGAGGGGGAGAGCGTCCGGACGCTCTGACCGGGCGAAAGCAATCCACCAAACGGAGGCGGAACGATTGAACATCCGAAGACAAAAGCCCATGCGCCGCGGCGCGGGCGTCCTGCTGCCGGTGACGAGCCTGCCCTCCCCCCATGGGATCGGCACCTTCGGCCGCGCGGCTTACGCGTTCGTCGACTTCCTGCGCGACGCCGGCCAGCGCTACTGGCAGGTGCTGCCGCTCGGGCCGACCAGCTATGGCGACAGCCCCTACCAGAGCTTTTCCGCCTTCGCGGGAAACCCCTATTTCATCGACCTCGACCTGCTCGAGCGGGAGGGGCTGCTGACCGGCGGGGAGATCGCCGCCTGCGATTGGGGGGACGACCCCGCCGCGGTCGACTACGCCAAAATCTACAGGCACCGCTTCAACGTGCTGCACGCCGCCTTCCGGCGCAGCCGCCACGCGGATACCCCCGCCTACCGGGCGTTCTGCGGGGAAAACGCCGTCTGGCTGGAGGACTACAGCCTCTACATGGCGGTCAAGATGCACTTCGGCGGGCACGAGTGGCTGCGGTGGCCGGAGGATATCCGCATGCGGGAGCCGGAGGCCCTCGCGCGCTGCGGGCGGGAGCTCGCGGAGGAGACCGCCTTCTGGAAGTTCTGCCAGTTCAAGTTCTTCGAGCAGTGGCGGGCGCTCAAGTCCTACGCCAACGGGCTCGGCGTCGAGATCATCGGGGACATCCCCATCTATGTCGCGCTTGACAGCGCCGACGTGTGGGCGCACCCCGAGCAGTTCCAGCTCGACGGGCAGCGCCGCCCCAGCAGGGTGGCAGGGGTGCCGCCCGACATGTTCTCCTCCGACGGCCAGCTGTGGGGCAACCCGCTCTACGACTGGGAGCGGATGGCGCGGGAGGACTACGCCTGGTGGAAGCTGCGGATGAAGTTTTCCTCCGAGCTCTACGACGTCGTGCGCATCGACCACTTCGTGGGCATCGCCCACTACTATTCGATTCCCGCCGGGGAGGACACCGCCAAAAACGGCGTGTGGGTCGACGGCCCGGGCGAGGGGCTCCTCGCGGCGATTTCAAGCGTCATGGGGGGCAGGCGGGTCATCGCCGAGGATTTGGGCATCGTCATCCCCGAGGTCGGCCGCATGCTCCGCAAAAGCGGCTATCCCGGCATGAAGCTCATGCAGTTCGGGTTCGATTCCGGCCCGGACAACGAGTACCTCCCCTGCCACTACGACAAGAACGTCGTCGTCTACGGCGGCACCCACGACAACGAGACGCTGGCGGGCTTTTTCGCCCACCAGCCGCGAAAGGTGCTGCGATTCGCGCGCGCCTACCTGGGGGTGCGGCGCAGCCGGGAGATCCCGTGGGCGCTCATCCGCGCGGGCTACGCGAGCAGCGCGGACACCGCCGTCTTCCAGATGCAGGACCTGCTCGGGCTCGGCAACGAGGCCCGCATGAACACCCCCTCGACGATCGGGGACAACTGGCGCTGGCGGCTCGACGAAGGGCGGCTGACGCCCGGGATGGCGCACAAACTCCGGGAGCTCGCCGAGCTCTACGGGCGATAACAGGAGGGACCGTATGGACCGTTTTGAAGAAAAGATCGGCGAGCTTCTGCGGCTCGACTTCGGCGTGACGCCGGACGCGGCGGACGCGAAGCAGCTCTACACGGCGG
>NZ_CABUCJ010000201.1 GCF_902490045.1 uncultured Anaerotruncus sp. | reverse complement strand
CCGCACCTCCCGGGCTGCCTTTGCCGCTTCCTTCCGGTACTGGGTGGGGGTCATACCGGTGCGCTTTTTAAAGGCGCGGGCAAAGTAGCTGGCGTCCTCGTAGCCCACCATGGAGGCCACCTCCGCTGCGGAGCGGAAGGGGTCGGCCAGCAGTTCTTTAGCTGCGTTGATGCGCAGCTCGGTCAGACAGTCCAGAAAATTCATCTTCTGGTATTTTTTGAACTGCGCCGAAAGGTACGCCGGGCTGATGTGCAAAATTTCGCTCACGCTGTCCAGCGAGAGGTCGGCCATATAGTTATCTTCCATATACTTGCGCACATGGTCCATCACCAGTGCGTTGCGGTCGCTCTCCCCTTCCCCGGCGGGCTTCGCCGCGCGGACCGGATGCTGCCGCATCTCCTTTGCCTGACGTTCGAGAACGCTCTTGGTAAACTTGTTTGCCATGAGTATGACCTCCCTGCCGGGGATTATTCCCTCCGGGCGCGTTTTCCCGGGATCCCCGGCCGCATCGTTTTTCTATTGGAAGTTCTATTCGCGAATATAAGAATGAATGGAACTTCGCGTGCAGGAACGATTATAGCACGCCGCGCGCAAGCATTTCGTCGACAAGGGACGCAATCGCGTCGCAGCCCTTGGAGCGCAGGTCGTAGATCGAGATCGGCACGGCGGCCAGCTCGCTCTCGGTGATGCGGACGTTGCGCGGGATGACCGTCTCGAAGAGGATGGGGCGCAGGTCCTCGGTGTCTGGCGAGGTGCGCAGGTATTCGAGGTAGTCGGCGGAGAGCTTGTTGCGGCTGTCGAAGTCGTTGACGATGAAGCCCTTGATGTTGTCCTCCCGCCGCAGGCGCTTGCGGGCCTCCTCCCACAGCGCGATGAAGAGCTGCGCGCCCTCGATCGCGTTCATCGAAACGTCGCTCACGAGCAGGATGGCGTCGGAGGCGAGGAAGGCGTTCTGGTTGACGATCGACATGCTGGGGTTGGTGTCGATGAGGATGTAGTCGTACTGGTCGAAAAATTCCCTGTGGTCGCCCAGGTAGTTCGAGAGGATCTGCTCCCGCCCGGCGACCGAGGCGATCTTGAGCTCGGATTTGTGCAGGAAGATCGACCCGGCGATCATGTCGAGCAGCGGCAGGCGGTCGATGGGGCTTTTGATGACGAGCTGCTCCGGCTCGGGCTGCGCCTCCTCGAGGTTGTAGAGGTCGTAGGTGGTGAGCAGGTCGGGCTGAGTGCGGTCGATGCCCATGTTGTTGGTGAGGTTGCCCTGCAGATCCGAGTCGACGACCAGCACGCGGTAGCCGAGCTGGGAGAGGATGCCGCCGATGTTGAAGCAGAGCATCGTCTTGCCGACGCCGCCCTTGAGGGTCCCGAAGGTGATGATCTTTCCCATGAGGAAGCCTCCCGTAGATTCGCGATTCGATGCGCGAACAGATTTGCGATTCGATTGATGAATACATTATAGCATAGATTTGCGAATCAATGCAAGCATCTGTAAAAAAATATATCTGAAAACAGATTAAGTTACTTATTAAACAATAGATTCATTTTTTGATTAATAAAGATATTTGGAAATATATTGTCTTATGCATTAACGAATAGATAAACAATTGAGCGAATAGATTTTCTAATAGATTAGCGAATAGAAAAGCCTTGCGGGCGCGCGCCGCCTGTGGTAAAATACGAGGGAAAATGGGGGAATTGAAATGAACCGAAACGACCGGCTGCTCGACGAGCTGCGCGGCTTCCTGCCCGAATACATGGCCCAGAAGCGCATGGTGGTGGGGCGCGGCAAAAAGCTCATCCGCTGCATCAACCCGCAGCACAGCGACTCCACGCCCAGCATGTCCTACTATCCCAAGACCCAAAAGCTCCACTGCTTCGGCTGCGGGGCCACCTACGACCTCTTCGACGTCATCCGGATGGACTACCCCGACTGCGACAGCTTCCCGCGCCAGGTGAAAAAGGCGTGCGAGCTCTTCGGCGTGCCCTTCCCGGAGGATTTCGGCCGGGACCCGGCGGCGTCCCCGGCGCTCCGCGCGGGGGCGCACGCTGCCGCCGCCCCCGCGGGCGCCGCGTCCCTCCGGGCGCTTTCGCCCGCGGCCCGTGCCCTGCCGTCCGCCCC
>NZ_CABUCJ010000200.1 GCF_902490045.1 uncultured Anaerotruncus sp. | reverse complement strand
GGTTGGCCTGCGGCCAAAGTCGGCGGCGCCCGTGACACGGATCAAGGGGCGAGCGTACAGTAACCCGCCAGCCGCCGCGCCGCGGGCGCAATGCCTCTGCCGGCAAGTCCCCGGAACCGTATCAGGAAATGCTTGCGGGGAGGCACGGTCGTTTTTGCTTCGCTCGATTTTAACGTGGAGAGGTGGAAAACTGGTCGGCTTCGCCGCCCGCGCGCAGGGCGCGCGAACGCCCGTTCCGGGCGTTGTTTTCCGCCGTGGGTTTCACCGAGCCTTCCGGCTTCGATCATTGGGAGCGCCCGCAACCTGAATTGAGCCTTCAGCTAGTGTACCTATGGGGTGCGGCGGTAGCTCGCGGGTTATGGCAAGGTACTCCCGGGGGTTTCTCAAGGGGACTGGCGGAAGTCCCCTTGAGCGTCCTTCTTTGGTTCCTTTCTTTGACGTAAAGAAAGGAACTCGCCGCCGGTCGACTACCGGCAGGCCCTCCGCTCACTGGGCGGGATATCCAAAACAGGCGTGCGGCGGAACGCGCTCGTAATTCTTGCCGCTTGGAAAGCGGCAATTCCCGTGAAAGCCCCGATGGGCGGCAGACCAAAACCTTACGAGTAATACTCATAAAACCGCGCTTTTGGAAAGCATTGTGCTGTGATACCGTCGAGGTGATCGCCATGTGCTGTCCAAGGCTGTGCGCACTGCGGGAGGAATCCGGTGTGGGACAGGCAGAGATTGCAGGGATACTGGGCATTGACCGGCGGACCCCCGCCCCGCGGAAATGAACCGGGCGTTCCACATCGGCGGGCTTGTGTGGTTCGCCGCCACCCTCTTGGCCGGGACGTTCGGCTGGAACCCGCTTTTCTGCGCGGGAATCGGAGCCGTCGTCTTTGCCGTGCTGCTTCTGAAGGGCAGGCTGCCGCTGTGGATCTATTCCGCGGCGGCGGCCTTTTGCGCCTGTATGCTTTCGTTGGCGGCCTGCCACGCGCTGGCCGTGGGGCCCGCCGCGCGGTGGGAGGGGACGCGGCTGGTGCGGGCGGTGGTCACCGACCGCGCGGATTACGGCAGCTATGCCCGGCTGTCCCTCACGGCGGACCGCGAGGGGATGCCGGCGGGGCTCGCGGGCGCGCGGATTCAGGTGAGCGCGCCCGCCGCGCTTGCGGTAGCCCCCGGCGATGTGGTAGAATGGGAGTTAAAGCTGGAGGTCCCCGAAGGGGAACGGACGCGCCTGTGGGCGGAGGGCTTCCGCTTTCGTGGGACGGTCTCCGGCGCGCCCGCCGTGACGGGAACGCGGCCCGGCGACCCACGGGTGGCGCTCGCGGGATACCGCGCGGGCATCCGCCAAAATATCCTGCATGAGCTCCCCAATGAATATGGCGAGCTGCTCGCCGCGCTCGTGACGGGCCGCGCCGAGGGGCTTTCCCCCGAACTGCGCTACGACTATTCCCGCGCGGGGATTTCACACCTGCTGGCGGTGTCCGGCCTGCACCTTTCTGTTTTCGTCGCGTTCGTCGACGCGCTGCTCGCCGCCTGCTTCCTCTCGCGGCGGCAGCGGGGGATCGCGGAGATCGCGGCCGTCCTCTTCCTCATGGGACTCACCGGATTTTCCCATTCGGTCGTGCGCGCGGGCATCATGCTGATCGTCTGCCGCGCCGCGCTGCTCTTCGGCCGCGATTCCGACACGCTCAATTCCCTCGGATTTGCCGTCATCCTGATGCTGCTCTGGAATCCCTACGCCGCTTTCAGCACGGGACTTCAGCTCTCCTATCTCGCCACGATGGGCATCGCCGCCGCCTCCGGCCCGATGACCGGATGGTTCTCCAAGCGTCTGTGCGGGGTCGGCGGCTTCACGCTCGAGGAGACCCGGCCAAGGGCCCACGCGCTCCTCTCGATGCTGTCCGCGACCCTCTGCGCCCAGCTCTTCACCGCGCCGGTGCTCTGCTGGCGTTTCGGCCAGATCTCTCTGGTGTCGCCGCTCGTCAATCTGATCGTCGCGCCGGTGGTCCCCGTCGCCCTCGCGGGCGGACTGCTCTGCGGGTTTGCGGGGTTCATTCCGGCGCTCGCGGTCCCAGCGCGCCTTTTCGGACTCGTCGGCGGCGTGTCCGTCCGGGCGGTCACCGAGACGGCGCAGTGGTGGTCGCGGTTCCGGCTTGCCGCCCTGCCGC
>NZ_CABUCJ010000199.1 GCF_902490045.1 uncultured Anaerotruncus sp. | reverse complement strand
GGCGCCGCCGACTTTGGCCGAAGGCCAACCGGAGGCGGCGCGGGGGTCAAGGGGGCGCAGCCCCCTGCGGTTTCTTTCCCCTATTTCTTGTCCGTACAAGAAATAGGGTCGCTGTCGGTCGACTACCGACAAGCCCTGCCGCCCGATGAGCGGCAAATCCAATGGGGCGCTCTGGAGGGACGCGCAAAAGCCCTTCAGATCATGAATCGTCCTCGTCGGACATAAGCTGTACGCCTTGGCGCATACCTTTGCGAAAGGAGCTTTCGCTGTCCAGCTCGGCCAGAAGCCCGAGGTCGTCGATGATACGCAGAAGCAGTTTCCTGCGGGGCTTATCAAGTGTCTGCCGAAGCAGCTGTGTGTTGCAGGAAATCCGTCCTTGGATACGGTCGCGGTCCATAACCATCACCTCTGAAATTATTGTAATGGATTCCTTCCGCTCCGTTAGGGGAAAAGCGACCTATTTCAAAAGGCCCGCCATTTTGGCGGGCCTTTCGCTAATTTTGTTTTCGCTCACGGAGCTTTTTCAAAATTTTGGGGCTGAAGATCATGCCGCAGACGCCGATCGCGGAGGCGATGCAGAAGATAACGATGGACTTTCGGTAATCCCCCTCGATGAGCGTGCCGCTCGCGAAGGTGTCGCAGAGAATCATCGGGACGCGCGCCGCCATTGAAATCAGGATGAAGCGTTTGAAATCGAGCGGCGTAAGGGCGGCAAGATAGGTGAACACATCCTTTGGCATGGCGGGGATGAGGTAGAGGATAAAGACGATATTTCCCAGCTTGTCGGCGTCCCGGAGGAAGGAGAGCTTCTCCTGCTTTTCCCTTGGGAACATCCGGTCGACGACGGGCTGGCCGTACCGCTTGACGGCGAGAAAAACGATCGTGCTGCCGATGAATATCCCGGCCAGACAGACGAACAGGCCGCCGAACGCCCCGTAGGTGAGCCCGGCCGCAAGCTGGATGGGCAGGGCGGGGATGACGCCCGAGACCACCTGCACCGTCTGGATCCCGATGAGCGCCAGCACGCCGAGCATGCCGAAGGATTGCAGCTTCTCCTGGAAGCGGGCCATGTTTTCCGGTTCCATAAGCCCCTTGATCACCGGGTAGTACCGCCAGGTCATATAGAGGAGCGCGCCCACGACGGCCACGGTGATGACCGCCGTGAGCAGCCACTTCCAGCGGCGCTTTTTCTGCTCGGCCATCGCGGTTCGCATCCTTTCCGGTAATTTGGCGCGGGCTTCATATTCCGCCGCCCCGGGCGGCAAATCATTTAAAGTAGTTCACCGCGTTGCCGAAGAGGTCCTGGAAGCAGCTGCCGCCGACATTCTTATAGAGTCCGTCGACATACCGCTCGGTGTGCCCCATCTTGCCGAGGACGCGGCCGTCGGGAGAGGTGATACCCTCGATGGCGCAGTAGGAGTTGTTGGGATTAAAGCGGATATTACGGGTCGGGCAGCCGTCGAGGTCGACATACTGGGTGGCGATCTGGCCGTTTTCGGCGAGCCGGTCGATGAGCGCCTGCGGCGCGACGAACCGCCCCTCGCCGTGGGAAATCGCGATCGTATGGATGTCGCCCGGCTTCATATCGGCGAGCCAAGGGGACTTGTTGGAGGCGACGCGGGTGCGTACCAGCATGCTCTGGTGGCGGCCGATCGAGTTATAGGTGAGGGTCGCGCAGCTTTCGTCCATGTCGCGGATTTCGCCATAGGGGACGAGCCCGAGCTTGACAAGCGCCTGGAAGCCGTTGCAGATGCCGAGCATAAGGCCGTCGCGGTTTTTGAGCAGCTCGTGCACCGCGTCGCGGATGCGCGGGTTGCGCAGGAAGGAGATGATGAACTTGGCCGAGCCGTCCGGTTCGTCGCCGCCCGAGAAGCCGCCCGGCAGCGCGATGATCTGCGACCGCGCGGCCGCGTCCGCGAAGGCCGCGACGCTTTCGGCGATGTCGGCGGCGGAGAGGTTGCGCACGACGAAGATCTCCGATTCGGCGCCGGCGCGCGCAAAGGCGCGGGCGGTGTCGTATTCGCAGTTGGTGCCGGGGAAGACGGGGATGAGAACCCGCGGACGGGCGGCTTTCACCGACGCGGTAAGTTTGCCCTGGGATTCATAGTTGTATGCAGGCGCCGGCTCGTCGCTGCTCGGAGAGAGATAGGGGAATACTTTTTGTAATTTACCCTCCCAGCTATCCTGGATGTCATCAAGCGAAATGAGGTCGAAGCCGTAGCGGATGGCATAGGCGGGGGAGACGGAACCGATGCAGGGCAGGCCGTCGAGCGGTTCGGAGGCCTCGATGAGGAAGCCGCCGTAGAGCGGCTCGAA
>NZ_CABUCJ010000198.1 GCF_902490045.1 uncultured Anaerotruncus sp. | reverse complement strand
CCCCGCCGTAAGCCGCGGACGCCAGCATCGGCACGGCCTCCTCGGACGGCGCGGCCGCAGCCGGGGCCGGGGCCATGTTGGCCGCCGCCGTCTCCGCCGGGGCCGTCTCTGTCGAAGCGGGGCCGCCGAGCAGGTCGGCGGATTTCGCCGCGCCCGAATTCAAAAACCAGACCGCGCCAAGCACCACCACAAGGCAGGCCGCGACGCTCGCGGCCGCGCGCCACCGGAGAACCTTCCCGGATTTTTCCTCCGGGGCCTCCCCGATCTCCTCCAGCCGCGCGCGCAGCACCTCCGCGTCGAGTGAATGTGGCAGCTTGATGTCACGATTCAGTTCCTCGAACCTGCCGCGCAGAAAATCCAGCGATTCCTGCAGCTCTTCCTGTCTGTCGGGCTTCACGCACATTCACTCCTTTCGGGTTATTTTTCCAGCTGGGCGCGCAGTTTTTTGAGCGTCCGGTGCAGCTTGGAGCTCACGGTGCCCTGCGGCGCTCCCAGGATTTCGGCAGTCTCGCGCACCGTGTAACCCTGCACCACCGCCAGCGCGATGATCTGGCGCTCCTGCGGCGTGAGGGTCTCCAGCGCGGCCACGAGCGCGAGCTTCTGGGTGGAGTGCTCCTCCACGCCCTCTCCTTCCTCGGTGAGGTCGAGGAAATCGTCGATATCCAGCTCGCTGCGCCCCGAGATATACTGTCCGATCTTCCGCTTGCAGCGGATCGAGAGGATCCGCATAATCCACGGCCGGAAGCTGTTGTCGTCCCGCAGGTTCTTGATGCCCTTGAACGCCTCGATAAAGGTTTCGCTTACCACGTCCTGCGCGTCATGGGCATTGCCCAGCGAATAGAGCGCAACACGATAAAGGTCATCAGCGATCTGCTGATAAACCCTTGCAAAACTATCCTTGTCTCCGAGGCGGGCCTCACGCACCGCCGTAACGTCAACAACCATCTTCATTTACCACCATTTTCTTGCAAACGGTTCACTGATATAGTGAAGGGAAAGCTGCAATTTACTGCACATGATTTGGAAAGAATCCAAAAAAGAATGTGTGCGTCGGCAAAGCCAATGCACACATTATAACAAGCATCGCGGAAAAGTGCAACATTCGTCACGCCTCGAGCACGTCGGTCGGGTTCTCCACCGTCAGGATCGCGTAGACGCAGGTGGTCACCACCGACAGAAAGTTCGCCAGCAGGTTGATCTGCGTCTGCGTCAGGTTGTCGCAGAGCACGTTCGCGACGGTCGCCGCCGCATAGACGAACTGCGCGCCCTGGCCGCTCTGGGCCTGCGGCCCGGTGGGCCGCGTGGAACCGGTGGAGCCCGTTGGGCCCGTGGCGGAGAGCGGCCCCGCCGGGGAGGCCTGCCCCGCGGCTTCCGCCGCCGCCTGCGCGGCGCGGTTGGCCTGCGCGTCCGAGACGAACACCCCTTCGATCCCCGCGGCTCCGACCACGCCTTCCGAACCTGTCGCCATGCGCACCACCTCCCCTACAGTCTATGCGGGCGGGCGGCCGCGCGCCAAAAAAGGAAGGCCGCTTGCGGCCTTCCTTTTTTTGTTACCTGTGGTTGCGCGCGCCGATGTCCCGGCGGAAATGCACGCCCTCGAACCGGACGCCCTCCGCCGCGCGGTAGGCGTTTTGCAGCGCCTCTTCGGCGGTCGGGGCCGTGCAGGTGATCCCCAGCACACGGCCGCCCGCCGTCCTGTAGACACCGTCCTCAAGCCGGGTGCCCGCGTGGTAGACGGTCGCGCCCGGGACCTGCCCGTCCGCGCCGAGCCCTTCGATCGCCAGACCTGTCCGGTACTTGAGCGGGTAGCCGCCGCTCGCGAGCACGACGCACGCCGCGTTTTTACCGGAAAATTCCACCGGAAGCTCCCCGAGCCGGTGTTCGTCGATCGCCAGCATGATCTCCAGCAGGTCGGTTTTGAGCAGCGGCAGCACCACCTGCGTCTCGGGATCGCCGAAGCGGCAGTTGTACTCGATCACCTTCGGGCCGTCCGGCGTGAGCATGAGCCCGAAATAGAGGCATCCCGAGAAGGGGCAGCCCTCCGCCCGCATCGCTGCGAGGGTGGGCTTGAAGATACGCTCCATGCACTCGGCGGCGATCTCCGGGGTGTAGCAGGCGTTGGGCGCGACGGTGCCCATGCCGCCCGTGTTGGGACCCTCGTCCCCGTCATAGGCGCGCTTGTGGTCCATCGACGAGACCATCGGCGCCACCGTGTCCCCGTCGCAGAAGGCGAGCACGCTCACCTCGGGACCGGTCAGGAATTCCTCGACGACGATGCGGTTGCCCGACGCGCCGAAGAGCTTGTCCTCCATGATCGAGCGGACCGCGTCCTTCGCCTCGGCGAGGTCGCGCGCGATGATGACCCC
>NZ_CABUCJ010000197.1 GCF_902490045.1 uncultured Anaerotruncus sp. | reverse complement strand
CGCCCGCTGGGCGATCCGCTGGAAGTCCGCGTCGAGGGTGAGCGCAACGCCCCCCTCGCTCCTGTAGTTGTCCCGCAGCACCTCGGGCGGGTTGAGGGTGAGGGTGTGGCCCGCCGCGTCGAGGGTGTAGCGCAGCCTGAGGCTGCCGTCGTACTGCCCCAGCAGGCTGTCATACGCCATTTCGATGCCCGCCGCACCGTTCGTCTTTTCGGGGTTGAGATAGCCGACGATGTGGGGCGCGAGCTGTTCGTCCCCGTACCGCCGCACCGCGTCGAACATCTCGATCCCCTTGGCGTAGACCTCCTCCTCCACCGGAAGCAGGTAGGGCTTTGTCTGCGAAGCGCCCGCGGGCACCTGCTCCCCCGCCTCGGCGAGCGCGGTGAACGCCTCGGGCGAGGGCTGCACGGCCGCCAGTTTGCGCACCTCCGTGCCCACCAGGGGCTTTAAGTTGCAGTCGTAGATGATGCCGCGCGTGTTGTCTACATCGAGCAGGAACGCGCTCTGGGTGTTCGCCGCCGAAGCGAGCGTCCCTCCCATCGAAAGCGCGTACACGCGGCAGATCATCCCCGTAAAAATCAGCACCAGCGCCACATAGACGCCGACCGCCCGTCTTCCCATAAGCCGTCTCCTTTGCCGTTTCGTTACCTCTATTGTTGGCGCGGGAGGGCGGATTTTATACGCGCCGCGACCGCGCGGGAAAATTCCCGGCGCGGCGCAGAAAAACGGGTTTTTCCCGGCACTTCTGTGTCAGAAGGATGAAAAGGGGCTGATCTGATGAACCGGACCATTGCTGTTTTGCTCGCGCTGTCGCTTTTTTTGACCAGCTGCGTCGCGCCCGCGCATGCGCCGGCCGCCTCCTCCGCGCCGGAGTCCGCCGTATCCGCCGCGTCCTCAACGCCGCCCGAGCCAAAGGCGCCCGAAACCGCCTCCGAAACGGACGGCGCGGCCCCGGCCCGCGAGGCGTCCGCGCCGCCGGCGGAGGCCGACAGGGACTTTCTCCCCTCCGGCGTCCGGGACCTCACCTACGCCGAGGCGCTCGGAGACCCCGATTTCGGCGGCTGCGTCCCGCAGGAGCTCGCCGAGGGGGTTGCCATGCGGGAGGCCAGCCGCGGCGTGGACTTCCTCTTCATCAGCTTTGAGCAGGCGGTCGGCAGCGCCGAATACCGCGAGCTCGTCCTTTCGATCTCCCGCGCGGAGCCGGGCGACGAGGGGCGTGCCGTCGACATCGGAGCGGTCGAGAGCTACGACGTGCACCTCTACGAAATCCCCTGGGCGGACAGCGTGCCCGCGGAATACAGGGAAACCTTCGACCACCCGCTTTTTTTCGCGGAGGACCTCTCCCCGCAGGTGCTCGCGCGGCGGGTGTACGACCACCGGGAGCCGGGGGACGAGCATGTGGCCGCCGACTTCTCGGTGCTCTGCGAGGGCGGCCTTACGGTCCGCGTCATGGCGCGCAACATCGACGCGCTCGCGCTCTTTGGCCTGCTCGAAAGCCTGCCCGCCGTAAACGCCGGGCGGGAAGCGGACGGCTGACGGCAAGTCAAGACCACGCTTAAAAAGCGTGGCTTGAAAAAGCCCTATAAGGGCTGAATGCGAAGCCAGCGCCTAAATGACGCTGGCTTTCACTTTGTTCAAGCCATGTGCATTGATTGCTTGGCGACCGAACCCTTAAAAGGGTCTGCGTACTCCTTAGTCGTTAGCCTATCTGTAATCTGGTCAGCTTTTTCCTGCTCCCTGATGTACTTGGCGATCGTCGCTTCATTAAGCCCTACCGTACTCACGTAATATCCGGTTGCCCAAAAGTTTCGGTTGCCAAATTTGTATTTCAGGTTGCTGTGCCGATCGAAGATCATCATCGCGCTCTTTCCCTTGAGATATCCCATGAAACTTGAGATGCTCATTTTTGGCGGGATTGAAACGAGAAGATGAATATGATCCGGCATCATATGCCCTTCTATGATTTGCACACCTTTCCATTTGCATAAGTCCCGGATGATTTCCCGTATATCTTCCCTTAGTTGGTGGTAGATGATCTTTCTGCGGTACTTGGGCGTAAATACGATATGATACTTGCATATCCATTTTGTATGTGCTAGACTTTCTGCCATAGAGCAACACCTTTCTTTCGGTTTTTTGATGGCTTGAACACTCATCATTTTACCAGAAAGGTGTTGCTCTTGCTTAAGCTCTTAATCTCACCCGCATAGCGGGTGGCTTTTTGTATGTTAGACGGCAAGACGCCTAACATACCTGCTAAAGCAGGGCGCAAAAAAGGGTCAGCCCAAATGGGCCGACCCTTTTTGAGACGGGACATTCATATCTGTTTTTCGTAGTACTCAATCAGTGCCTGCGTTCCCTGCTCCCCATGACCAAGTTCGATCATCTTCTCATAGAGATGCAGCA
>NZ_CABUCJ010000196.1 GCF_902490045.1 uncultured Anaerotruncus sp. | reverse complement strand
CCCGCGGCGCGTCCCGCCAGCGCCGCGCCGAGCGCGGCGGCGTAGGCGCGTTCGGGCAGGAGCGCGGGCAGCAGCCCGCGCTCCTCGAGCGCCCCGGCGGTCGACGGCCCGATCGCGGCCAGCCGCACCCCGCCCAGCCGCCGCAGGTCGAAGCGGGTCTCGCGCAGGTGCTCCAGGAAGACGCGCACCCCCGTCGGGCTCGTGAAGACGAGCCAGCCATATTTGGCAATCCGCGCGAGCGCATGATCAAGCGCCGGATTCGGCGCGACCGGCTCCGTCACGATCGACGGCAGCTCAAAGACCTCGGCCCCCAGCGCGCGCAGCTTCGCGGTCATGCGGGAGGCGAGCTTTCGCGGGCGGGTGATGATCACCCGCCTGCCGCCGAGCGGGCGCTTCTCCGCCCAGGAAAACCGCTCCGCCAGCGCGCAGACCCTCCCCACGACGATGACCGCCGGGGTCCCGATTCCCGATTCCCGCGCCCTTCGGGGCAGGGTTTCGACCGTCCCGGAAATCCGCCGCTGGCGGGCCGTGGTCCCCCGCTCCAAAACCGCGGCGGGCGTGGCGGGGTCGATTCCTCCGCCGAGCAGCCCCGCGCAGAGCTCCTCCAGCGCGGCGACCCCCATCAGGAAGACGAGCGTCCCGCCGAGACGCGCGAGCGCCTCATAATCGATCCGCGCACCCGGCGATTTTTTCGTGTGCCCGGCGACGATGTGCACCGACGAGCAGCAGTCCCGGTGGGTCACGGGTATTCCCGCATAGGCGGGCACTGCGACGGCCGAAGTCACGCCCGGCACCACCTCGAAAGGGACGCCTCGCTCCGCGAGCAGCTCGAGCTCCTCGCCGCCCCGCCCGAAGAGGAAGGGGTCCCCGCCCTTGAGCCGCACGACGGTGTGCCCCTCGAGCGCCTCCCGCAGCAGGATGCGGTTGATCTCCTCCTGCGGCACCGGATGGTTCCCCGCGTGCTTGCCAACATCAATGCGGCGGGTTTCGGACGGGATCATCCCCAGCACCTCCCCGCCCACCAGCGCGTCGTGTACGACCACGTCGGCGGATTGCAGCAGTTCATAGCCCTTGAGGGTCAGCAGCCCCGCGTCGGACGGACCCGCGCCGACCAGATAGACCTTTCCGCTCATGCCTGCCTCCTCATCCGTTCGGCCAGCAGGACGCCGAGCTTTTCCGCGTCCGACCGGCTTCCGGCCATGCGCCCAATCGTGTGGTTCCCGTCCGTCTCCCGGCAGTAGAGGCCGGTCAGCCGAAGCTCCTCTCCGGAAAGCTCCGCATAGGCGGCGATGGGGGAGGAACAGCCCCCGTCGAGCACGCGCACGAAGGCGCGCTCCGCCAGCGCCGCCGCCCGCGCGTCCGCGTCGTCGGCGCAGCCGAGGAAGGCGGCGTCCTCCCCCGCCCTTCCCTGCACCGCCAGAATTCCCTGTCCCGCAGCGGGGAGCATTTCATCGGTGGAAAAGACCCGGCTGACGCGGTTCTCCAGTCCGAGGCGCAGGATGCCCGAACAGGCCAGCACCAGCGCGGAAAACTGCCCGCCGTCCAGCTTGGAAAGGCGGGTCTGGACGTTGCCGCGCACGCTCTCCACCCGCATCCCGGGAAAGAGGGCCCTCAGCTGGAGCGCCCTTCGCGGGCTCGACGAGCCGAGCGGCTTTTCCGGGTCCAGGCGGTCCGCGCCCTCCGGCAAAATCAGCACGTCGCGCGGGTCGGCGCGGCGGAAATAGGCCAGGATGGGCAGTCCCTCCGGCTGCTCCATTGGCAGATCCTTGAGGCTGTGCACCGCAAAATCGATGCGGCCCTCCAGAAGCGCGCGGTCGAGCTCCTTCACAAAGAGGCCCTTGCCGCCGACCCGGTCGAGCGGGCGGTCGAGAATCACGTCGCCCGTCGTCTTCATCGTCACAAGCTCCAGCTCCCAGTCGGGATGCGCCCGGCGGACCGCGTCCATCACCAGTTCGCTCTGGATGACCGCGAGTCTGCTCTCCCTGCTGCCAAAGCGGATTTTACGTCGCCGCATCCGCCGTCACCTCCTTTGGAACCCATTCCTCCATCCGCGCGCGCAGGCTGTCTGCCGCCGCCTTTGCCAGCGCGTGGTTCGTCCCGCTGGCGGTCACGCCGACGACGAGCGCGTCCCGCCTCACCACTGCCGGGAAAAAGAAGTCGCACTCCTCCGGCGCGTCGCAGACGTTCGCCGGGATGCCCATCCGCCGCGCCTCCTCCCCAACCATGCGGTTGGTTTCCCGGTCTCCGGTCGCCGCGAGCACCAGATCACAGCCCGCGCAGTCGCCCGGACGGAAGGCCCGGCGGATGAGCCGCGCGCCGAGCGCCTCGATCTCCGGGGAAATATCCGGCGCGATCACCGTGAGGGAGCAGCCGAAGGGCGCGAGCGCCTGCGCGCGGCGCGACGCGACGCGGCCGCC
>NZ_CABUCJ010000195.1 GCF_902490045.1 uncultured Anaerotruncus sp. | reverse complement strand
GTCCCCGGCGGGGCCGAAATCGCGGCGCGGACCTACAATCCGCGGCTGGGGATCGAAGGGGGAATCTCGATCCTTGGGACGACGGGCATCGTCGAGCCGATGAGCGAGACGGCGCTTGTGGACACGATCCGGGCAGAGCTGAAGGTGCTGCGCGCGTCAGGGAGCGGGCCGGTGCTCGTGACTCCCGGCAGCTACGGGGAGACCTTCTCGCGGGAGGCGCTCGGCCTGTCGGCGTCCCGCGCGGTGCTCTGCAGCAACTATGTCGGCGAGACGCTCGACTGCGCTGCCTCCCTCGGCTTTAGGGGGGTGCTTCTCGTCGGGCATCTCGGCAAGTTTGTAAAGCTCGCGGGCGGCGTCTTCCAGACGCACTCGCGCGTCGCGGACGCGCGCATGGAGATTTTGGCGGCGTATGCCGCGCTGGCCGGCGCGGATTCCACGCTGGTCGGAGAACTGCTCGACTGCGCGACGACCGACGCGGCGGCCGACCTGCTGGAAGCGGCGGGACTGCTGTCCCCGGTGATGCGTTCGGTGACGGAACGGGCGGAAAAGCAGGTCAAACGGCGCGCCGGGGAGCTTCCGGCGGAACTGGTGATCTATACCAACGCGCGCGGCGTCCTAGGGCAGAGCGGGGGCGCGCGGGAGATGCTGAAACAGCTGAAGAAATCGGAGGCGGCGACATGAAGGGGACACTCTACGGCGTGAGCGTCGGGCCGGGCGACCCGGGGCTTATCACCGTCCGGGCGGTGGAGGTGATCCGCGCCTGCGATGTGATCGCGGTGCCGCGCTCGTCGGACGGAGCGGAGCGGATCGCGCTCGGGATTGCGGGAAACGCGGTGCCCGAGCTCGACCGGAAGGAGCTTGTCGAGCTTTCGCTGCCGATGACGCGCGACCCGGATAGGCTCGAAACCGCACGCGCCGCCGCCGTGGAGACGCTTGCGGGTTATCTGCGGGCGGGAAAGGACGTCGCCTTCCTGACGATCGGGGATGTGACCGTCTATTCCACCTATGGCTACCTGCATGGGCGCGTAAAGGCCATGGGCTTTTCGGCGGAGATGGTGGCCGGGGTGCCCTCCTTCTGCGCGGCGGCCGCCCGTCTGGGGGAGCCGCTTACCGACGCGGCCAAGCCCCTGCACATCGTCCCGGCGCCCTACGAGGGGCTGGAGGAGGCGCTCAGCCTGCCGGGTACCAAGGTGCTGATGAAATCAGGGAAATGTTTCGGGGAGGTCCGCCGCCTGCTCGCGAAGCGCGGCCAGGATGCCAAGCTCGTCGAACGGTGCGGCCTGCCGGGCGAGCGGGTATTCCCCTCGCTCGGGGAAGCGCCCGACGACGCGGGCTACCTCTCGATCATCGTGGTAAAGGAGTGACCGCCTGATGGTGCATTTTGTGGGAGCGGGGTGCGGCGCGCCCGATCTGATCACCCTGCGGGGCCATCGGCTGCTGGCCGGTGCGGACGTCGTGATCTACGCGGGCTCCCTTGTAAATCCCGCGCTGCTCGAGGCTGCCAGGCCGGACTGTGAAATCCATGACAGCGCCGGGATGACCCTCGAGGAGGTGTTCGCGGTCATGCGGGCCGCCGGTAAGATGACGGTGCGCCTCCACACAGGCGACCCCGCGCTCTACGGCGCGATCCGCGAACAGATCGATTTGCTGAAGGAAGCGGGCATTCCCTACGACGTGACGCCGGGGGTCAGCGCCTTCAGCGGCGCGGCGGCGGCGCTCGGCGTAGAATACACGCTGCCCGGCGTTTCCCAGTCGGTCGTCATCACCCGGATGGCGGGCCGCACGCCGGTGCCTGAGCGGGAGGAGGTCGCCTCCTTCGCCGCCCACGGCGCGACGATGGTGATCTTTTTGAGTACCGGCCTGCTGCCCGCGCTGCGGGAGCGGCTGCTTGCGGGCGGATACCCGGAGGAGACGCCCGCCGCGATCGTCTATAAGGTGTCGTGGCCGGATGAAAAATGCGTGGTCGGAACGGTCGGGCGCCTGCCCGCGATGGCGGAGGAAAACGGCATTGTCCGCACGGCGCTCATCCTGGTTGGGGAATTCCTCGGCGAGCAGTACGACCGCTCGAAGCTCTACGACCCCGCCTTTTCCCACGGCTACCGGGAGGCGGAGCAATGAGGCTTTCGATCGCGGCGTTTACCGGGCGGGGCGCGGAGCTGGCCTTCCGGCTGGCGGACGCCCTCGCGGAAGAGGGAGGCTCTCCGCCCGAGGTCGCGGTTTTCGGGCGCGCGGGGGATTCCGGGGCAAGCCTGCGCGACTGGACGGAGGCCGCCTTTTCCCGGGATGGGATCATTTTTGTCGGCGCGTGCGGCATCGCGGTGCGTGCGGTCGCGCCCTTTGTCAGGGATAAATTCACCGACCCGGCGGTCGTCGCGGTCGACGAGCGGGGACGGTACGCCGTGGCGCTGCTGTCGGGGCACGCCGGGGG
>NZ_CABUCJ010000194.1 GCF_902490045.1 uncultured Anaerotruncus sp. | reverse complement strand
TGGCGGGGCGGCACCAGGTGGACAACGCGATGACCGCCTTCACGGTGGCGGACGAGCTGGGGCGGATGCCGGGGTTCGGCAAAATCCTGCGGGGGGACGCGATCCCGCGCGGGATCGCGTCGGCGCGGATCCCCGCACGGTTCGAGATCGTCGGGCGGGACCCGCTCGTCATCCTCGACGGCGCGCACAACCCGCAGGCGGCCCGCGCGCTCGCGGACGCGCTTTCCCTCGCCGGGGACCGTCCGGTCACCGGCGTGATGGGCGTCCTCGCGGACAAGGACGGGGGCGGCGCGCTCGCCGCGCTCGCCCCGCGCTTTAAGCGTCTCATCTGCGCGACCCCGAAGAGCCCCCGCGCGCTCGACGCGCACCTGCTCGCCGAGCGCGCCGACGCGCTCGGGCTGCGGGCCTCCGCGGCCCACAGCGCCGAAGAGGCGGTCGAGCTGGCGCGGGCGGTCGCCGCCGCGGAGGGCGGCGTGGTGGCCGTCTGCGGGTCGCTCTATCTGGCGGCGGAGGTGCGCGCCCTCTTTTTCCCCGGGATGAAATTGGAATAGGGACATGCTTCGACAGCATTTTCAGCAAAAAAGCTCTATCCTTTGGATAGGGCTTTTTTGCTGCGCGAAAGCGGGGCGAAACGCCTTCCCAGGAAAGGACGTAGAAGATTATGGCTGTTCAAATCGATCTGGCGGACGAGCTGTTGACCGCGCGGATTATCGGCGACATCGACCACCACAGCGCCAAGGAGATGCGCGAGACGATCGACGGCGCGGTGCTCAAGGGGCAGGTCCGCGAACTGGAGATCGACTTCCGCGACGTCACATTCATGGATTCGTCCGGCATCGGGCTGGTGATGGGGCGTTACAAGCTCATGCAGGAGCTGGGCGGGACGCTGCACCTGGTCAACGTGGCGAGCCATCTGAAAAAGGTGATGGTCCTCGCGGGGCTCGACCGCCTCGCGGTTCTGGACAGGTCCGAGCGCCGCCCCGTACCCGACAAGTCTGCGAAAGCCGGAGGAATGGAAGATGAAAGCAATTAATTCGATGAAGCTGCAATTCGAGGGCCGCTCGGTCAACGAGGCGTTCTCCCGCACCGCCGTGGCGGCGTTCGTCGCGCAGCTCGACCCGACCGTGGAGGAGCTTTCCGACGTCAAGACCGCCGTCAGCGAGGCGGTGACCAACTGCATCGTCCACGCCTACCGCGACCGGCTGGGGATTGTGTACATAACCGCGAATATCCTGCCCGACCACCGCGTCGTCATCAAGGTGCGCGACAAGGGCTGCGGCATCCCCGACATCAAAAAGGCGATGGAACCGATGTATACGACCGCGCCGGAGGAGGAACGCGCGGGCCTGGGCTTTGCGGTCATGCAGAGCCTCATGGACCGCGTCAAGGTGACGTCCAAGGAAGGAAAGGGGACGACGGTGGTTCTGGAGAGGGACATTCGCAGCAAGGAGGCATGAATCCTGTGATCGAATGTGCCGAAGGCAAACGTGAACAGACAATCTCCCAGAATATCGGCCTGGTACACGCCTGCGCCCACCGGTTCAAGGGGCGCGGGATCGAATATGACGATCTCTTCCAGGCGGGCTGCATGGGGCTGTGCAAGGCCGCCGACGCGTTCGACGAGACGCGCGGCGTGCGGTTCTCCACCTACGCGGTGCCCGTCATCCTCGGCGAGATGCGCCGCCTCTTTCGGGACGGCGGCGCGGTCAAGGTCTCCCGTACCCTCAAGGAGCTGTCGATGCGCATCTCCCGGGAGCGGGAGCGCCTCGCGAATATCCTCGGCCGGGACCCGACGGTGGTCGACCTCGCGCAGTCGATGGACCTGCCGGAGGAACAGGTGGTCGAGGCGCTCTGCGCCGCCGCGCCGCCCCTCTCCCTCACCGAAAGCGACGACGACGGCGGGCAGATCGATCTGCCGGTCGCGTCGCCCGAGGACATGCTCTCCGACGTGATCTCCCTCAAGCAGGTGGTGGGGAGCCTCGAGCCGAACGACCGCAAGCTGATCGTGCTGCGGTATTTCTCCGGCATGACGCAGGTGCAGACCGCCGCGCGTCTGGGTATGACGCAGGTGCAGGTTTCCCGCCGCGAAAAAAAGATCCTGACCGCCCTGCGCCGCGAGCTGACGGGGTAGCGGGGGAGGACGGGGAGGACGCGCATCGGGCGGGCCGCGTCTGCCGGCTGTTGAGCGCCCCCGTGAGGAAGGGTACGAAAAAGGGAGGGCGGATCAAATCCGCCCTCCCTTTATGTGAAGCAGCAGGTCGTCATACGCAGGCTCTTCTGAGGGCTGTCGCCACCCTTATACTGCCGCCGCTTGTTGTTGCTCACACTGCCATACTATGCGGCGCGGCGGCGGGGGGCGACTGGCGGCGCGCCGCCGTGCCCTGCCGCTTTTGGGCGTTTAGCGGGAAAGCGGAGAAAAGCGGGGCCCCCCGCGCGGCGGCCCGCCCCCTTTGCGGGAGGAAATTTTGTTTGGCGTCCGCCCGGCCCCGGTTTTGGGTTGACATCCGGCGGCGGGTGCGTTACAGTGGATTCATGGAATCGCGCGGCCGAAAGGCCGCCGGGGAAGG
>NZ_CABUCJ010000193.1 GCF_902490045.1 uncultured Anaerotruncus sp. | reverse complement strand
TGATGCAGTGGGCGGTTCTCGGGCTGCTGGCGGCGAGCATGATTTTCAGATAGGAAAAGCGGGCCTCCGGGTGTTCCGGTGGGCCCGCTTTTTTCATTCGTCCCAATTCCGGGAGCCGCCCTTCGGGGCGGCTTTTTCATGATACGGGCTGCCGGTCAAGCATTGGCGGCACGGACTTTAGGATGTCCATCGCGGATGCGAGGTCGCCAATCCATTCGGCGATCCGCTCACGGGGGAGCACCACCGGCATCCGGTTGTGGACGTCGGCAATGGATTCGTTGGCCGCTGTGGTCAGGATGACGTAACGGGGTTCCCCGGCAAACTCATTGTAGAGCCCCGCCATATACAACGCCCGGTCTCCCGGCAGGTTGAACCGAATCTTTTGCTTGCCTTCGTCCCACTCGTAGAAGCCGGTGGAGGGAATCACACAGCGGCGCTGTTCCAGGCATTTGCGGAACATCGGCTTGTCGGGGGCCGTCTCGGCGCGGGCGTTGATAATCGTCCGCTGCCCCTTAAAGCCGGGGAATCCCCATGTCAGCAGTTCTGGGACGGGGCGGTCGTCCCCGGCGACGAGCACGGGGGCAACGTTGGTCGGGTAGATTTCCCCCATCTTGAATTCGCCGCGCTGCTGCCGCTCGACCTCCCGGACGATCTCCCGGATTTCGTCGCTCTCTTCCTGGCTGAAATTGTAGCGTCCGCACATATCAGCTCTTCGCCTCCACAAACCATTTGTTGTCGTCCTCGCGCCAGATATAGCTGACGGCCTGCGCGGGCTGCCCCTCCGGGGTATCCCACACGACCCGCACCCGGTACCGGATGCCGCTGCCGCCCGCCCGCATGGACGCGGCGCGGCGCACGTCGAGGACGCGGTCTATCCGGTATTTTGTCCCGTCCTCCCACTCAATAACCTCCGGTGAGATGCTGCCGTCAGTGCCAAAGGCGGCGTGGACGCGCACATACACCTTACGCGTCAAATCGCTCATTGCCTATACGCCTCCTAAAAATATCCGACCGGATGGATGATATGGTCCGCCTTGGGGTCGAATCCTGTCAGGGCGGTATCCCGGAGCAGCGTCGCCCGCCGCACGCATCCATTGCCGAACCGCCGCCGCAGACCGTCCACCGCCTGTTCAATCTGCATCAGGTTTTCCCGCCGGGCGTGATCGTCGTACATATCGAGCTGCACGGGGATGTCGTCGTGGGAGAAGTCGGTCATTGATACGCCGATGCTCCTGATCGGCTCGTCCCATCGATAGTTTGCCCGAAATATGTCCATCGCCGCGCTGACGATCTCCGACGACAGGCCGGTCGGGCGGGGCAGCTTGCGCTGGCGGGTGAAGCTCTGAAGATTACAGTCTCGGACGCTGATGCAAACCGTCCGGCCGACAAAGCCCTGCTCACGCATCCGGGCGGCGACGCTCTCCGCCAGCACCCACAGGACCATCTTGACGTCCTCGTCGTCCTCGAGGTCGCGGGGCGTGGTGCAGCTGTTGCCGATACTCTTGATGACGGCCAGCTCGTCGAACTCCGCGACGGCGGCGCGGTCCTCGCCGTTGGCAAACGCCCAGAGGACGTCGCCCCATTTCCCGAACCACCGGCGCAGGTTCGCCGGGTTGGTGCTGGCGAGCTTGCCGATCGTGGTGATATACCGGGAGGCCAGCTTGCGCCGGGTAGCCGGGCCGACATACAGCAGGTCGGAGGCGGGAAGGGGCCACGCGACGTCCTTGTAGTTGTCGCGGCTGATGACCGTCACCGCGTCGGGCTTTTTGTAGTCGCTGCCGAGCTTGGCGAAAATCTTGTTGAAGGAGACGCCAATGCTGACGGTGATCCCCAGCTCGTAACGGATGCGGCGGCGGATTTCTTCCGCGATCTGCGGCCCGCCGCCGAAAATACCGGTGCTGCCCGTCACGTCAAGCCATGCCTCGTCGATGCCGAACGGCTCCACCTGCGGGGTGTACTCCATGAAGATTTCCCGGCAGAGCTTACTGTATCGCAGGTACAGCGGGTAGTTGGGCGGAACGATGACGAGGTCGGGACATTTCTGCCGCGCCTGCCAAAGGGCCTCTCCGGTCTTGATCTGGTACCGCTTGGCGATATCGTTTTTGGCGAGGATAATCCCGTGACGCTGCTCGACGTCCCCGCCGACCGCGAGGGGCTTATCCCGCAACGAGGGCCGGTGCAGCGCCTCCACGGATGCATAAAAGGAATTACAGTCGCAATGTAAAATTGAGCGGTCCACCGGCCTCACCTCCTTAGAACGTATGTTCTTATTGTAAAGCTGGGGAACCGCGAAAACAAGCGGAAAGTGTTGGATAATCCGCGCTTGTATCCACATCCAAATTATGTGATGATGGTTTTTGGCGGCCCGCAGAAAGGGAGCGCGTCATGTTATCCACGACAATAGGAGTAAATGTCAGAAAGCGAAGACTGGAATTGAGTTGGTCGCAGGAGCGGTTTGCGTATGAATCCGGGTTGAGTGTGCGCACGGTCAGCGCGATCGAGTGTGGGAACGCCAACCCTACGGCAGATGTCATAGAGGCCATTGCAAGGGCGCTGGGCGTTCCTGCGGCATGGCTTGTCGGATAGATATTAGCGCGGTGTAAACTTCGAT
>NZ_CABUCJ010000192.1 GCF_902490045.1 uncultured Anaerotruncus sp. | reverse complement strand
AGAGGTCGAGGGTGTCGTACCAGACGTTGCCGAAGGCCCCCGGCGCGCCGCTGCGCGCGAGGTTCCGGCGGGTGATCCCGACGTCGAAGGCGACGTTGTGCCCGACGATCACACACCCTTCGCAGAAATCGAGGAAAGCGGCGAGGGCCTTCGCGGGGTCCTCCCCATGTTCTTCCAAAAATTCGTCGGTAAAGCCGTGAACCTTTTCAGAGTCCCCGACCGGCCTGGCCGGCCGCAAAAACTGCTCGAACCGCGCCGCCTCCTTCCCATCCGGGCCGAGGCGCACGGCGGCCATCTGCACGATCTCGTCGGCGCAGACGTCGGTGCCGGTGGATTCCACGTCATAGACGACGACGCGGCCCTCCGCGAGCGCGTCGAGCAGCGGCGCAAAAAAGTCGCCGGTGTTTCTGGTGCGCGGGTCGAAAAAGTCCGCGAGCGCGGCTCCGCCGCCCTCGCGGTAGTTGGCGGCAATCGCGCCCACCGTCGCGGGGCCGACCCCCTTGACGAGCCGCTTGAGCACGCGGGAAAGCGCCTCCCCGTCCCGGGGGTTCGCGGCGAGGGAGACGCAGGCGAGCGCGTCCTTCACCTCGGCGCGCTTGAGCAGCCGCAGTTCGTCCGCGAGCATGAACCGCACGGGCGGCAGGCTGTCGTCGAGGCGGCTGGCGCGCAGGATGCCGCACACGTCGGCGCAGACCTTGTTCGTGCGGGTGATGATCGCCGCGCGGGAAAAGTCGGTGAGCCCGAGGGAGGCGATCTGCCCGTAAATCCAGTGGATTTCATCGGCCGGGGTGTCGAAGGAGCGGATGACCACGTCTCCGCCGAAATCCGCGCGCCCCCCGCCGCCCGGCCCCCGCCCAAAGGCGTTCGCGAGGAAGGCGTTCCCGGCGGCGAGCAGGCCGGGGCGGCTGCGGTAGTTGACGGTGAATTCGATCACGCGCGGGTGGAATTCCCCGGTGTAGCGCGCGATGAGCGCGCCGGGGTCGGAACCGCGCCACTGGTAGATCGTCTGGTTGAAGTCGCCGCAGAGGAGCACCCGGGCGTTCCCGCAGAGCCTGGAGAGAAGTCCGTATTCCGCGAGGCTCACGTCCTGCACCTCGTCGACGTGCACGAAGCGGAACCGCTCCTGCCAGAGGGCGGCGGCGCGCGGGTCCGCGAGCAGCTCGGAGGCGCGGATGAGCAGGTCGGAGAAGTCGAGCAGACCGCTCGACAGGAGCTTCAAATTGTAGAGGCGCGCGATTGACGCGCCGTATTTGACGAGGAAGCGGTGGAACTTGGGGTCGAACCGGCGGTCGGGGCCGACGCAGATCCGTTCAAGGTCCTCCCGCCGGTGGACGAGCGCCCACGCCGCGGCGGCGGAGCAGTCCTCCTGCGGACGGGAAAGCCAGCAGTCCTTGACCAGCCCGATGAACTCCTGCAAAACCCGCAGCGCCTGGTCGCCCGGCTCGCGTCCCACCACCTCGAAGACGACCTCCCGGATGATCTCCCGCGCGTCGTCCGCGTCGCAGACGGCGAAATCCGCCCCCACGTCGGTAAAGACGCCGGGCGTGCCGCGCAGCATCCACGCGCAAAAGCTGTGGACCGTCTTGACCGTCACGCCGCGCGAAAGCTCCCCCGCCATCCGCTCCACCCGCTCGGTCATCTCCCGGCAGGCGCGGTTGGTGAAGGTGAGGCAGAGGATTTCCTCCGGCTTTGCCAGCCCCCCGGAAAGCAGGTTGGCCACCCGGCAGGCGAGGGTGTTCGTCTTGCCGGTGCCCGCGCCCGCGAGCACCAGCAGGTTTTCCGAAAAGTTTTCGGCGGCGGCGCGCTGTTCGTCGTTGAGCGCGAGCGCCGGGAATGTGGCGGCGGGCATGAAAATCCCCCTTCCGAAAGGAATTCGGGCCCGCCGCGAACGCACCTTGACGCCCCGCGGCAGGCCCCGTTTTTACTGCCCGTTGAAGGGCGGGCAAAACGCCTGGTTTTCAGCTAATTCCTGAAAGTAACCGACCCGGTTTCCGGGTCCATCGCGTCGACGATGGCGAGCGATTCGACGCGCACGCCCCGTCCGCGGATGAGCTCGCCGCCCTCTTGGAAGCCCTTCTCGATGACGATGCCCGCGCCAACGAGCGTCGCGCCCGAGTCCTCGACAAGCTGGCAAAGCCCGTTGAGCGCGCTCCCCTTGGCCAGGAAGTCGTCGATGAGCAGCACGCGGTCCCCGGGCGAGAGGAACTTTTTGGAGACGATGATGTCGTAAACCCGCCCGTGGGTGAAGGACTCCACCCGGGTGGTGTAGACCTCGCCGTCGATGTTTTTCGACTGGCTCTTTTTGGCGAAGACGACAGGCACGCCGAACTGTTCGGCGGTGAGGCAGGCGATGCCGATGCCGGAGGCCTCGATGGTCAGGATTTTGGTGACGCCGCAGCCGTCGAAGCGGCGCTTGAACTCCCTGCCGATCTCGGCAAAGAGGGCCACATCCATCTGGTGGTTGAGAAAATTGTCCACCTTGAGGACGTTGCCGGCCTTGACGCGGCCGTCTTTGAGGATGCGCTGTTTGAGCAGTTCCATAGCGGGTTCCCTCCTGATTTTTATCCGCGCGTGCGCGGGACGGGTTTGGATTTGCCGCTCATAAAGCGGAGGTATTAGATTTGCCGCTCATCGAGCGGCGGAGCTTGCCGGTAGTCGACCCGGCGGGCGGG
>NZ_CABUCJ010000191.1 GCF_902490045.1 uncultured Anaerotruncus sp. | reverse complement strand
GGGGCAGGGGCTTTCTCCTCCTCGGTGCTCGTATTCGCCGCCGGGTCGTCCGCCGGCTTGCTGCTTCCCGTCAACTCATCCGCCGTGATATCCGCCGACAGCACCCGCACCAGATTGATACGCGCCATCGCCGCCGCTTCCGCCAGGCTGCTCATCGCGCTGGCTGTCGTTTCCTCCTCCGGGCTCTCCGAAGGGGCCTCCTCTGCGGGCTTGTTGTTTTCTTCCGGTTGGCCGCTCTCGGGCGCTTCCTCCGGCTTGTTCTCTTCGCTCGATGCCGGCTCTTCCGGGACGCTGCTCACATCCGAGCCCGCCTCTTCCGAGCTTGCGGGCTCCTCCGGGACGCTGCTTTCCGCAGAGCTTGTTTCCGAGCCGGCTTCCGAGCTGTCCGCTTCCGAATTGGCTTCGGAATTGCTCGCCTCCGGGTCGCCCGTGACCTTCTCGTCGCCCTCGGTCGCGCCCTCGGCCTTCCCGCCGTCCTTCGCTTCAATATGCAGGTTCCGCGTGAACGGGAAGGTCGATACCGCCGTGATCTCCACCGCGAGTCCGTCCTCCGTGAAGATTTCCTCCTGCGTCACCGTCAGGCTGTATTCGTCCGTGCTGCCCTTGTCGTCCTCGTTGTGCCGCCGTTCCTCCGACGGGCTTTCACCGCCAGTCGAGCCGCTCTCCGTGGGCTCTTCCGCTTCCGGTTTACTCTCTTCCGTGGGCGCGGACGGCTTCTCCGGTTCGGAAACGGTACTGGTGGTCCCCGCTCCGTCCGAACTGCCGTCCATCATTTCCGCGTATGAAAAAACCGACGTCGCACTGATCAGTATCAGAGCTGTCAGTAACAGTGCGACCGATCTTTTCCATGCTTTTCTCCCATTGTACGCGAAAGATTTCATGTTTCGCCCCTCCTCCGACGCCTGCCGGTCATTTCTGAAAGAAGACTTTTCAGAAAAAATCTTCTGTTATTCCAAAATTTTGTTACCAATTATTTATCCAATAATTGTTTTCATATTTTAATAAATTCCCCTAAAATCGGTAAAAATAATTTTTATATTTAAATATTTTATAAAATTTGATTATAATATGTTACCAATATATTGGGATTATATCATTATTTTCCAGCTGCCGCAATATGATTTTTCCAGTCTACTCTAAAAAAATCTTTTCTGTTCACGGATTTTTAATGCCCCTCTTATTTGGTCACAAAATTTATTAATTCTGATCGATTTTTTCTATTTTAAGTCTCAAAATGCCTCCATGTTCTTTCGTCCGGGAACCTCTTCCGCCGCCGGAGCATAGGATATCCGGGGAGGTTTCCCCATCTGAATCCACGAGAGAAGGTCTTCAAATGACTGCTATAAATGGAATCGACGTCTCCGTCTGGCAGGGAGCGATCGACTGGGCCCGTGTAAAGGCCGGCGGCGTCAACTTTGCTATGGTCCGCGCGGGCTACGGCCTCGCGGCCGATCCGAATTTCAAAAGAAACATGGAGGGAGCTGCCGCGCAGGGAATCCCCGTAGGGGCCTACCTCTACAGCCGGGCCGTCACAACGGGCGAGGCCGAAGAGGAAGCCGCGTTTCTGCTGGAGCTGGCAAAGCCCTACCAGCTCGTCTATCCTGCCTCACTGGATATGGAAAGCCCCGGACAGCACGCGCTGACCACCGACCAGCGCACGGAGCTCGCGCTGGCGTTCTGCGGCAGGGTGGAGCAGGGCGGCCTCATCCCCGCGGTCTACTCGAGCCTCTACTGGTTTGAGACGATGCTCGACCTCCGGGAGCTGAAGCCCTATCAGCGGTGGGTGGCGGACTGGAGCAGCCAAAAGCCCTCGCTGGAAGGCGGCGTGGACCTCTGGCAGCACAGTTCCCGCGGGCTGGTGGACGGCATCTCCGGGTATGTCGACCTCGATGTCTCCTTCCGCGACTACGCGGCGGAGGACGGAGACGAAGAGGGTATGCCCGTTCCGCCCGAGGTCCCGGCCGCCGGGACGGCGCTGCTGCTCTACGGCGTTCCGCTCTATGCGAGCGCCACGGCGCAGACACGCTCGGCCACCATCAGCGGACGCTACTGGGTCTACGACGGAATCGCCGTGGACGGCAGGCTGCGGATCACCAACAGCGCGGCGCGCGTTGGCCGCACCCCCATCGCGCAGAACGTGACGGGGTATATCGACCTCGCGGATGCGAAGCCCGAAGAGCTATAGACACACTAAAAATCCCCCGACCGCCCATGCGGTTGGGGGATTTTCTGTTTTATTTTGATTGCTTGTGATTTTATTGAAAATTTTTGATTGTTTTGGATTGATTCCACTCTTTTCCGGTGCTATAATAGACACAATCAATCATGTTTTAAAGCAGGGATCAATGATGTATGCAGCCGAACGGGAAGAACGCATCCTGGACTACCTCGCGGCGCACGGCGTCACGCCGACCGCGGCGCTCCAGGAGGTGACCGGGGCCTCCATCGCGACCGTCCGCAGGGACCTGAACGCTCTGTGCAGCCGTGGGCTTGTCCTCAAGACCCACGGCGCGGCGCGGCTCAAGCGGGACCAGCCCGCCGCCGGGTGCCCAGAAGACACGCGGGAGGAGGACCCCTGCTACGACGAGAAGAACCGGATCGCGCAGGCCGCCGCGCGGCTCGTCGACGACGGTGACGTGATCTTCATCGGCGCGGGCAAGACCTGCACCCTCCTGGCCCGCC
>NZ_CABUCJ010000190.1 GCF_902490045.1 uncultured Anaerotruncus sp. | reverse complement strand
CCCCGCCGCGGCGGGGAGCGTCCCGCCCTTTTGCACCCGCGGCCGCCGGGGAGGAAGCGCGCAGACGGTGCAGCTCCCGAGCGCCCGCGCGCAGCAGGCGAGCCGCACGTTGGAGAGCTGCTCCTCGGTCGTGAGCAGCCGTTTTTCCTCCGCGGAGAGGGGGGAGAGCTCGCCGTAGGCGGTCACTCTGCATCTCCCGCAGGTGTGCGCGCCGCCGCAGGGCAGCGAAAACCCGTGGGGCGCGAGCAGGTCGGAGAGGAGCGCCGGCCCCTCCCAGGGAATCTCAAGCCTCAGATCGCCGAGGGTGACGCAGATCTGTTTCACCGCCTCATCCCTCCCCGGGCGTCCGGGGCGGCAGCCCGCGGCAGAGCCGGCGCGCGAGCAGCGCGCTCCCCACCCCGAGCAGCGCGCCCGCGAGCAGGTCGGTCGGGTAGTGGACCGACAGGTAGAGGCGGGAAAAGGCGATCAGCGCGGCCAGCACGAGCGCGGGCACGCCCCACTTTTTGTCGAGCAGGAAGATCGCGGTCGCGCCGGCGAAGGAGGACCCGGTGTGCCCCGACGGGAAGGAAAAGGAGCCGGGCGGGGGAATGAGCAGCGAAACGCCGGGCAGCAGGGTGAAGGGGCGCGGCCGCTGGATCAGGTTTTTGATCACGAGCTCGCCCGAGACATAGGCGATCAGCAGCGCCAGCCCGCAAAAGATGCCCGCGCGGCGGGTCTTTTTGCGGGCGAGCAGCACAAGGCAGATCACCACCCAGATGAATCCGCTGTCCCCGAGCGCGGTGACATAGGGCATCACCGTATCGAGGAAGGGGCCGTGCAGATGTTCCGCAGCCCACCGGACAATGGTCAGGTCCATGTCGCACCTCCTTACAGTCCCTCTATTTTATCATGGGAACCGTAAAACAATCAATGACAATCGGGAGATTTATGGTATAATATTCACACAACAAACAGCGGTGCTGTTTGTAAGCCGCCTTTGGCGGCTTTGCGCGGCTGCGCCGCGCGGTGTGGATGTTACACCATAGCCAAAACCGGCGAAGCCGGTTTCGCGCCGCCCTGCGGCGCACAAGCCCAAAGGGCTTGCAGCTGTGGTATAATAGGCGCAGAGCGCCTGTTATGGCCGGGACGGTGCGCGCCCGCGGCCTGTTATCAGCTTATGGCCGGGACGGCGGCGTCATGCGCGGCCTGCGCGTCTGGACCGCCGCCCGCTGAAAAGAATCTATCGTGTCTGGAGGAGAAGCCATGTCCATCGCAAAGGAAGCAATGCTCAGGCTGCAAAACGGCAGCGACGTGCGCGGGATCGCCACGGAGGGGGTCGAGGGACAGCATGTCAACCTGACGGGAGAGGCCGTCAACCTGATCGCACAGGCGTTCGCCCTGTGGCTCGCCCAGAAAAAGAACGCCGCGCCCTCCGCCCTCAAGATCGGCGTGGGGCACGACTCGCGCGTCTCCGCGCCCGCGCTGAAGGCGCAGGTGCTCGAGGGCCTCGCCGGGCAGGGCGCCGCGGCCTACGACTGCGGGCTCGCGTCCACCCCGTCGATGTTCATGTCGATCGTCTTTCCCGAGACGCAGTACGACGGCGCCGTCATGATCACCGCGAGCCACCTGCCCTACAACCGCAACGGCCTCAAGTTTTTTGACGCGGACGGCGGATTGGAGAGCCGCGACATCACCGATCTGCTGCTCACCGCCGCCTCCCTCACGCCCGCCCGTGCGGACCTCTCCAAGGTGCAGCAGACCCCGCTGCTCTCCCTCTACGCGAACAGCCTGCGGGAAAAGATCCGCCTCGGCGTCGGCGCGGAGGACTACGAGAACCCGCTCGCGGGCCTGCATGTGGTGGTCGACGCGGGCAACGGCGCGGGCGGCTTCTTTGCCGAGCAGGTGCTCGCCCCGCTCGGCGCGGATACCACGGGCAGTCGGTACCTCGACCCGGACGGCACCTTCCCCAACCACATCCCCAACCCGGAAAACGCCGCGGCGATGGAGGCGGTGCGCGCCGCGACGGTCGAAAGCCGCGCCGATCTGGGCATCATCTTCGACACCGACGTCGACCGGATGTCGGCGGTGCTGTCCGACGGCTCGGAGGTCAACCGCGACGCGATCATCGCGATGATGGCCGCCATCCTCGCGCCCGACTACCCGGGCGGGACGATCGTCACCGATTCGGTCACCTCCGACCGGCTGACCGCCTTTTTGGAAAACACGCTCCAGCTTAAACACCACCGCTTCAAGCGCGGCTACAAAAACGTCATCAACGAGCAAAAGCGCCTTAACGCCGAGGGAATTTCCTGCCCTCTGGCGATCGAGACCTCGGGCCACGGCGCGCTCAGCGAGAACTACTACCTCGACGACGGCGCGTACATGGCGGTCAAGCTGCTCATCGCGGCGGCGCGCGCCAGGCGGGAGGGCAAAAAGATCGACGCGCTGATCGAAAAGCTGCCCCCGGCGTTTGAAACGCGGGAATACCGCATGAACCTGCGCGGCGACGACTTCAAGGCCTACGGGCTCGACGTGCTCGCCCAGTTCGAGGCGCGCGCCCGGGCCGCCGGCTACGCGGTCGCGCCCAACTCCTACGAAGGGGTGCGCCTCTCCTTTTCCGGCCCGGAAATCCGGGGCTGGGTGCTGCTGCGGCTGTCGCTGCACGACCCGCTCATGCCGCTCAACCTCGAGGGGGAGCGCCCCGGCGACTGTGACCGGCTCATCGCGGTCGTAAGGGAGCTGCTCGCGGGCTTCGACCGGCTCGACCTGTCCCCGCTCGGCCGG
>NZ_CABUCJ010000189.1 GCF_902490045.1 uncultured Anaerotruncus sp. | reverse complement strand
GAACGGGCGTTGTTTTCCGCCGGGTGGTTTCAGCGAGTTCTCCGGTTGCGGTCCTTGGGAGCGCCGAGATTAGGTTGAGCCCTCAGCTAGTGTACCCTTGGGGAGCGACGGTAGTTCGCGGGTCTTGGCAAGGTTCTCCAGGGGATTCCTAAGGGGGCAGTGGAGCCCCCTTAGGCGGACTTTTGGTTCCTTTTCGTCCGTCCGAAAAGGAACCCGCCTGCCGGGGCGGGACCCGGCAATTCTGCCGCCCGATGAGCGGCATATCTAAAAGCTGCACCGCTCCCCGAGCGGCAAAATCACAAATCAAACTGCAGTATCTTCCGCTGGTCGGCGAACCCATTCCTGCGGTAAAAGCGGATCGCGCCCTCGTTCTGGGCCAGCGCGCAGAGCTCCACATACCGGAGTCCCCGGGCGCGCGCCCACGATTTGACGCTCTCCATCAGCAGCGCGCCGACGCCGCTGTTCCTGTGCCGCTCGTCGACGCAGAGGTCCATCAGGTAAGCGTAGCGATAGGGGATGACACAGTCGTAGGGCGGAGTCGCGAGGTCCTGCACCAGCGCGAACCCGCAGACGTTGCCGGCGTCGTCCGCCACAAAAAGCTCCTGGTCCCCGGCCGCGACGACCTCCCGCAAAAACGCCCCGTCCTGCGGGGTGCCGCGAAAACGTTCCGGCTGCATCCGCGCGGAAAGCGCAAAAAGCTGCGCGTAAAGCTCCACGATTCGCGGTATGTCCACCTCCACGGCGGTCCGAATCTCCATATTCGTCTTCTCCCCTCTCGCTTACATATTGGATATTATAGCATAAAACATTGCCTGACAGTCAAATTTCTGTTAAGATATCATGTGGAATTTGAAAAAGATTTAAACAGGGAGGTTCCCATGAAGATCGGGGACATCGAAATCAAACGGACGGCGGCGCTCGCGCCGATGGCGGGCGTGGCGGATAGTGCCTTCCGCCAAATCTGTAAGGAGTTCGGCGCGGCCTATATGGTCGGCGAGATGGCGAGTGCCAAGGGGATGCACTACTCCGACAGGAAGACCGCCAAGCTGCTCGGCGTGCAGGATGCCGAACGGCCGGTCGCGGTGCAGCTCTTCGGGGACGAACCGGATATTTTGGCGGAAGCGGCGAAAAAAGCGCTCGCCTACCGGCCTGATGTAATCGACCTCAACATGGGCTGTCCCGCGCCCAAGATCGCGGGCAACGGGGGCGGCAGCGCGCTGATGAAAAATCCCGCCCTCGCGGGTAGAATCACCGAGGCGGTCGTCAGGGCGGTTCCCCTGCCGGTCACCGTCAAATTCCGCAAGGGCTGGGACGACGAGCATGTCAACGCGGTGGAGTTCGCGCGCGTCATGGAGGAGAGCGGCGCGGCCGCGCTCACCGTGCACGGACGTACCCGCCAGCAGTTCTATTCCCCGCCCGTCGATCTGGATATCATCGCCGCGGTAAAGGCCGCCGTTTCGATCCCTGTGATCGGCAACGGCGACTGCATTGATCTACAATCCGTATTGTACATGTATGATTATACAAAATGCGATCTCGTTATGATCGGCCGCGGGGCGCTCGGAAGCCCCTGGCTCTTCCGGCAGGTCGGCCGCTATTTTGAAGACGGCTCGATTCTGCCCGCGCCGCCGCTTGCGGAACGCATGGAGGTCATGCTCCGCCACCTGAAGCTTATCTGTGAAAACAAGGGGGAACGCCAGGGCATGCGTGAGGCGCGCAAGCACGCGGCCTGGTATATGAAGGGGATGCGCGGCGCCGCCGCTTTCCGCAGGCGTTCGGGCGAGCTCTGCACCTATGAGGACGCGGTGCGGCTGGCTTCCGACGTGCTCGCCGCCAATCCGGACATCAGGGAGGAAACGCCATGAGACCGAGAAAGAAAACGAATCTTGCCCCCCGGCTCGCCGCCTGCGCGCCGGTCGTCATCCAAAGCCCTGAGGAAAAGAAGGGCCGCATTCGGGAGCAGTTTCCCAGCCCGGCCGCGCCGCTGCACCTTGAACTCGGCTGCGGCAAGGGCGCGTTTATCTGCGAGCTTGCTTCCCTGCATCCCGAAATCAACTTTGTCGCGATGGAGAAGGAGGCCAACGTCGCCGTCATCGCCACCGAGCGCGCTATGGAGGCCCGGCTGCCCAATCTGCGCTTCATCCTCGGCGACGCCGGCCGTCTTTCCGAAATCTTTCTGCCCGGCGAGGTCGGCCGCATCTATATCAACTTCTGCGACCCCTGGCACAAGCACCGGCAGTTCAAGCGCCGCCTCACCTACCGGGGCCGTCTCGCCGTCTACAACGCCCTGCTCGCCGACGGCGGCGAGGTGTGGTTCAAGACGGACAACTACATGCTCTACCACTTCTCCACCTTTGAATTCGACGCGTGCATGGAGCGGTATTTTTCCACCGCCGACCTGCACCGCAGCGAGTACGCGGAAGGCAACATCATGACCGAATATGAGCGGTATTTTTCCGATCTCGGCCAGCCGATCTATTCCATCCGCGCGCGGAAGAATCCCGCCTGCACCCTTATTCCGGATCTTCCCTCCACGGAGCACAAACCCGCCGGTGACGAGTGAGCGTCGCCGGCGGGTTTTATTTTCCGCTCAATGAGCGGCGGAGATTGCCGGTGGTCGACCGGCGACGGTGACTTTAAATTTGCCGCTCATCGAGCGGCGGAGTTGCCGGGTCCCGCCCCGGCGGGCGGCCCTATTTCTTGTACGGACAAGAAATAGGGGAAAGAAGCCGCAAGGGGAGAACCCCTTGACCCCCGCGCCGCCTCCGGTTGGCCTTCGGCCAAAGTCGGCGGCGCCCGTGACACGG
>NZ_CABUCJ010000188.1 GCF_902490045.1 uncultured Anaerotruncus sp. | reverse complement strand
CCCGCCGCGCCGCTGGCTTATCTCTTTTCCGCCTTTCCGGTTACAGACCAGTAATTTCCGGCGTCCCGTGGCTGTCCTCCCCCAAATCCGTCTCGTCACCGATCTCCGCGAGCGGCAGGCAGAACCAGAACCGGACCCCGCCTTCGATGTTTTCAACCCCGTAGTCCATCCTGTGGGCCTCCATGACGACCTTGACGATCGCAAGCCCGAGGCCGTAGCCCTGCACCTCGCGCGAACGGGACTTGTCGGCGCGGTAGAAACTGTCGAAGAGGCTTCCGAGGTCGTCTTCGGCGATGGGCGGACTCGAATTCTCCACCGACACGCGGCAGAGGCCCGCCCCGCCGTCCTGCACACGCAGCCGGACGACGCCCTCTTCCGGGGAATATTTGACCGCGTTTTCAAAGAGGTTGTTCACCGCCTGTTCGATCATCGAGTAGTCGGCGGAGACGATGTACTCCTCCTCGAGCTCCTTTTTCACCGTGAGGCGCTTGCGCTCGGTGAGGATGCGGTGGCTGCGCACGGCGTTGTCGAGCACCTCGCTCAGGCAGAAGATCGAGAGCTGCGCCTTTTCCACGCCGCTCTCCAGCCGGGAGAGCTCGAGCAGCTTGCCCACCATCAGCGAGAGCCGGTTGCTCTCCGCGATGATGATCTCGCACGACTCCCTGCGCCGCGGGTCGGTCTCCTCCTCCGCGAGCGCCTCGGCGTAGCTGATCATGAGGGTGAGCGGCGTCTTGAAATCGTGGGAGACGTTCGCCACGAACTGCTGGCGCAGCCGGTCGGTCTGCTGCTGGCGCACGAGGTCGTTCTGGAGCACCTCGTTGGCTTCCATCAGCCGGCTCACCGCCGCCTGCAGGTCGTCCGACATCTGGTTGACGCTCTCGGCGAGCATCGCGATCTCATCGTGCCCCTTCGCCTCGCACCGTTCGGAGAAGTCGAGCCGCGAAATCTTTCCCGCCGCCCGCTGGATTCCCTGGATCGGCCGCGTGATCCGCCCGACCACGAAATAGATGATCACCGCGCCCACCAGCAGGATCGCGATCGAAGTCAGCGCGGTGTATTTGACCGCGAGGTCGGCGAAGGATTTGAGGTACCCGCGCGGGGTCTGGATATAGAGGTAGAGGTTGTCGTCCAGCCGGGTGGAGAGGGTGAGCATCCCGTCGTCGTCCCACGGGTTGAAGGACTCCTCCAGCCGCACGTCAAAGCTCTCGTCCGCCCCCTGAAGCCGCGCGAGCATCTCCTCCTGGAACCGGTCGGCGTCCTCCTTTCGCGGCTTGGGGGCGTTTTCCCGGTCGCCCCACGGGCGCATCTCCTCCCGGCCGGTGCGGGAGTGGTAGCGCATCTGGGCCTTCCCGTCCCCGTCGATCTCAAAGAGGCTCACGATCGCGTTGCCGTTTTCCAGCCGCCCGATCGCGTCGTAGATTTCCTCGCTGTTCTCCTGGTAGGCGGCGCGGATCGTCCGCGCGCTCTGCTCCAGCTCGCCGACCTTGTTGCTCTGGTAAAACCGCTCGAACAGGGTGGAGCCCATGAAAAGCAGGACCACCACATTCACCACGAGGATGAAAAAGATGACCCCGAAAAGCTCCTTGCGGATGCCGCTTTTAATCCGTCCATTCAAATTTGTAGCCCACCTTCCTCACGGTGGTGATGCAGGAGGCGTATTTCCCCAGCTTGGCGCGCAGGCATTTGATGTGGGTGTCGACCGTGCGGTCGTCCCCGTTGTAGTCCATGTCCCACACCGTGCAGATGATCTGGTCGCGGGTGAGCACGATCCCCTGGTTTTTCACGAGGTAGTAGAGCAGGTCGAATTCCTTGGGCGTCGTGATGATCTTTTGCCCGTCCACCAGCACCGTGCGCTCGCGGTAGAGGATTTTGAGCCCGCCCACCTCCGCGTCGCTCATGTCGTTGGCGTTCGTGCGCTTGAGCAGGTTCTTCACCCGCGTCACGAGGATGGTCGGCGAAAAGGGCTTGGCGATGTATTCGTCCGCCCCCGCATGGAACCCCGCCACCTCGTCCCGCTCGCTGTCGCGCGCGGTCAGCATCAGGATCGGCACGTCCGACCTGCCGCGGATCTCCCGGCAGGCGTCGTACCCGTCCTTACGGGGCATCATCACGTCGAGCATCACCAGCACGACGTCGTCGTTGTCCTCGAATTTTTCCACCGCCTGCTGGCCGTCAGCGGCCTCCACCACCTTAAAGCCCTCCCGCACGAGATAGCTCGCCACGAGCTGTCGGATCTTCGCTTCGTCCTCCGCGATCAATATTTTGCTGTCCATTCCGGCACCGTCCCAACGTTCATTTTGAAAGGCCACGCCTTTCCACCGTTCCAGTATGCGGAGCTTTTGTGACGCTTCTGTGTGTAAAGTTTGACGAATCGGAAAATTGCGTCGGGCTAACCGGCCGCCCCTTCCGAGCCACGTCGCCACAGGGCGCAGAGCAGGAGGCCCGCCGTACAGAAGCCCGCGCCCGCCGCCATCGCCCGTTCGACGCCTCCCTCGGCGAGCCTGCCGAAGATGAGCCCGGCGCCCGCGGCGGCCAGGTTCATCACACTCGAGTAGACCGACAGCATCGTCGCCCGCCCGCAGGAGCGCACCTGCCGGTTCTGGATTTCCATGCCGATGGGCGCGAAAACCGACGCGGACAGCCGCAGCGCCAGGATGCCCGCGACCGAAAGCAGGGGGCTTTCGGCCGCGGCAAGCAGCCCGCAGGAGAGCGCGCCGAGCAGAAAGAGGCCCGAGAGGGCCCGCCCCTCCCCCAGCCGGGCGGTCAGCCGGTGGGAGCGCGCGGCAAAGAGCCCCATGAGGGTCAGCGGGATGAAGAGGTACCCCATC
>NZ_CABUCJ010000187.1 GCF_902490045.1 uncultured Anaerotruncus sp. | reverse complement strand
GTTGTTTCGCGGGCGGGGCCGTGGTATACTGTCAGAAGAGAGGCCGGCAAAACCGCCGGCGGCAAAAGGAGGGCGCGATATGGGCGACGCGCGGAAACTGGCGTGCATCTTCCTGGCCTCGGGCCATTCGACACGCTTTCGCGACAACAAGCTGCTCGCCGATTTCGGCGGCCGCCCGATGGTTGACGCGGTGCTTGGCAGCTTCCCCGGCGAGCTTTTTCAGCAGGTGATCGTCGTCACCCGCTACCCGCAGGTGGCGGTGTCCGCCGCGCTGCTCGGCTATTCGGTGGTGGAAAACGACGACACGACGGGCGACATGGCGGTCACCATCCGCAAGGGGCTCGAGGCGGTCGACCCGGAGGCCGTCGGCTGCATGTTCTCGGTCTGCGACCAGCCGCTGCTCACCGCGCGGAGCATCCAGACGCTGCGCGCGGAGTTCCTGGCGCACCCCGATTCGATCGCCGCGCTCGGGCACCGGGGCAAACGCGGCAACCCTGTCTTTTTTCCGCGCGCCCTCTTCGGCGAGCTGGTGGCGCTGCCCCCCGGCAGGTCGGGCGGCGCGGTGATCGACGCGCACCCGGAGCTGCTGCGCGTCGTCGAGGCGGCCAACCGCCGCGAACTGCTCGACGTGGACTATCGGGGCGACCTCGATGCGATCGCGGAGATGGACCCGTAACAGACGAAAACAGGCGGAGGCCCCCGGCCGGGGGGCCTCCGCCTGTTTCTGTCCTCAATAGTACTCGCTCACGCCGCGCGCAACGTAGCTTCCCAGTCCCTCCCTGACCGGCTCGCCGTTTTCCGCCGCGAGCTCGCCGCGCAGGAAAACCGCCTTCGCGCGGCCCTGCACCGCCATCCCCTCATAGGGGGTGTAGTCGCAGTTGTGGTGCTGGGTCCCGGCGGATATCGTCCAGCGGGCGGCGGGGTCCCAGACCACGATATCCGCGTCGCTGCCCACCGAGATCGTCCCCTTGCGCGGGTACATGCCGAAGAGGCGCGCCGCGTGCTCCGAAAGCAGCGCCGCCATCCGGTTTTCCGTCATCCGTCCGGCGGCTACCCCCGCCGTATAGACCGCCGCGGGCCGGTGCTCGATGCCGGGCAGGCCGTTGGGAATCCTGCTGAAGTCGTCCCGGCCCAAATCCTTCTGCCCCACGAAATTGTAGCTGCAATGGTCGGTCGAGATCGAGTCGATCTCTCCGTTTCCGACCGCCTCCCACAGCGCCGCCTGGTCGTCAAGGCTCCTGAGCGGCGGCGAGCAGACGTATTTCGCCCCCTCGAAGCCGGGCGCCTCATACCGGCTCTCATCGAGGACGAGGTACTGCGGGCAGGTCTCGAGGTAGACCTTCTGCCCGCGCGCCCGCGCGCGCCGCGCCTCCTCGAGCCCCATGCGGGTGCTCAGGTGGACGATGTGGACCGGCACGCCCGCAGCCTTTGCGATATAGCAGTAGCGCGCGACCGCCTCCGCCTCGACATAGCCGGGACGGGAGGGGGCGTGGTACTGCGGCCCGAGCCTGCCCGCAGCGCGAAACTCGGCCGCCTTCTCGTTGACGAGGTCGCCGTTTTCGCAGTGGGTGCCGATGATCCCGTGCGCCTGCCCGACCTTCTTTAAAATCTCGTAGAGCTCGCCGTCGGTGACGCGCAGGTTGTCGTAGGCGAGATAGAGCTTGAAGGAGGTCACGCCCGCCTTCACCATCTCCCCGATTTCCTCCGCCACCGCCGGGTTCCAGTCGGTGACCGCCATATGGAAGGCATAGTCGCAGGAGGATTTTCCGTCCGCCTTTTTGTGCCAGGCGGCGAGCGCCCGGGCGAGGGTGCCCCCCTTGTCCTGCGTCGCAAAGTCGACAACCGTCGTCGTTCCGCCGCAGACCGCCGCCCGCGTGCCTGTGGCGAAGTCGTCCGCCGTCGCGGTGACGCCGTTGTCCATGTCCAGATGGGTGTGCGCGTCGATAAACCCGGGAAAGACGAGACAGCCCGCCGCGTCGAAGATTTCGCACCCGTCGGCGGGCAGGTTCGGCCCGACGGCGGCGATCTTTCCGCCGCGCACGAGGACGTCCGCCGCAAAGGTGCGTTCGGGCGTCACCACCCGGCCGTTTTGAATGAGCAGTGCCATATGAAAGCCTCCTGTCAAAAAAGCGTTCAAGGGGCGGGGCTGCGCCCCGCCCCTCTTCGAGGGTTTTTTATGCCGTCACGACCGGCTGGCGGCCGAAGAGATAGCGGTAGCCCTCCCACACCGCCAGAATCAGCTGGCGGATCTCGTCGGGAAGGCCGCAGCCCTCCCCGTTTACCGCGTAATCCGCGACCTGGCCGTCGAGGCGCACGCGGTAGAGCTGGCGTTCGGCGTCGAGCAGGAGGAATCCCTCGTTCTCGCTGTCCGCGAAGTCCGCCTCGCTCCAGAAGAGGGTGAACTTATCCCTGTAGGGCGCGCTGTCGTAGGGACAGAAGGTCGCGCAGTTGCCGCACTCGTTGCACATGCCGTCGACATGCACGATCTGGCGCATCCGCCGCCCGGGCACCCGGATGGCGAGGTTCGCGCGGTTGGGGCAGACGTCCGCGCAGCACTCGCAGACGGTGGCGCACTCGAGACAGCGCTGCGATTCGGTGCAGGACGCGCAGTCGGTGCAGAGGGTCCCCTTCTTTTCGAGCGCGCGGCCGTAGTCGGGGCTCGCGTTGGTTGCGGCGTAGGTTTCGACCGTGACGCCCGCGATCGCCTTCGCCGCTTTCGCCGCGTCGGCAATCGCCTCGACGACGGTGGCGGGCCCGCGGTTCGCGTCGCCCGCGACATAGACGTGGGGAACGCCTGTTTCGAGCGTGGCGGGGTCGACGACCGCGCGGCCGCGGGAATCCACCGCGACGCCGCACCGCTCGTAGAACGC
>NZ_CABUCJ010000186.1 GCF_902490045.1 uncultured Anaerotruncus sp. | reverse complement strand
CCCGCCGATCTGCGGCTGATCCAGTCGGTCAACCTCAAGGTGGAGGAGAGCGCCCTCACCGGTGAATCGGTGCCCGCCGAAAAGGACGCTGATTTCATCGCCGAGGGGGAACCGGGCATCGGCGACCGGGTCAATATGGCCTTCTCCTCGACAAGCGTGGCCTACGGCCGCGGCGAGGGGGTCGTGACCGCCACCGGCATGGACACCGAGATCGGTCGGATCGCGGCGATGCTCGCCGGGCAGAAGCAGGAGCTCACCCCGCTCCAGAAGCGGCTGGCCGACCTCGGCAAGATTCTGGGCGTCGTGGCGGTCGCGGTCTGCCTGGCGATGTTCGGCATCGCGGTGCTCCAGCGCCGCGACATCCCCGAAATGCTGCTGACGGCGATCTCCCTGGCCGTCGCGGCGATCCCCGAGGGCCTGCCCGCCGTCGTGACGATCGTGCTCGCGCTCGGCGTCCAGCGGATGGTCAGGGTCAACACGATCGTGCGGCGGCTGCCGTCGGTCGAGACGCTCGGCGCGGTCAGCGTCGTCTGTTCGGACAAGACGGGCACCCTCACCCAGAACCGCATGACCGTCACCAAGGCGTGGCTGGACGGCGTGCTGCGCGATGTAAGCGTGCTCAATTACGGCCGCGACCGGGAATTTGTCACCGGGTTCGTGCTCTGCAACGACGCCTCCGCCGAGAGCGGCGCGCGGGTGGGCGATCCCACCGAGCTCGCGCTGCTCGACATGGGCGCGCCGCTCGGCGTGAGCAGGGAGGGGCTCGAGGCCGACCTGCCGCGCGTCAACGAGCAGGCGTTCGACTCCGACCGCAAGATGATGACCACCGTGCACAAAACCGCCGCCGGAACCGTCTCCTATACAAAGGGCGCGACCGACATCCTGCTCGCCCGGTGCACGCGCATCTATGAGAAGGGCGCCGAACGCCCGATGACCGGCGCCGACCTGGAACGGATCCTCGCGGCCGCGGGCGAGATGGCGAAGCTCGCGCTGCGGGTGCTGGCGCTCGCCCGTCGGGAGGGCAACGAAGCCGCTGAGGAGGAGGACCTCTGCTTCGTCGGCCTCGCCGGCATGATCGACCCGCCCCGCCCCGAGGCGAAGGCGGCCGTGCAGGAATTCAAAAACGCGGGCATCCGCACCGTCATGATCACCGGCGACCACCGCGATACCGCGCTTGCGATCGCGAAGGAGCTGGGCATCGCCGAGCGGGAGGACCAGTGCCTGACCGGCGCGGAGCTTGCGGAAATGTCCCAGGAAGAGCTTGACGGGCGGGTGGAGGACCTGTGGGTGTTCGCGCGCGTCTCCCCCGAGCACAAGGTCATGATCGTGAGGGCGCTGAGGAGCCGCGGGCACATCGTCTCGATGACGGGCGACGGCGTCAATGACGCGCCCTCCCTCAAGGCCGCCGACATCGGCGTGGCCATGGGGATCACCGGCACCGACGTGGCCAAGGGCGCGGCGGACATGGTGCTCACCGACGACAACTTCGCCACCATCGAAAAGGCGGTGCGCGAGGGGCGCGGCATCTACGCCAACATCAAAAAATCGGTGCTCTTCCTGCTCTCCTCCAACTTCGGCGAGGTGATCGCGATGTTCGTATCGATCGCGGCAGGGCTGGCCGCGCCGCTGCGCGCGATTCACATCCTCTGGGTCAACCTCATCACCGACAGCCTCCCCGGGCTCGCGCTCGGCGTGGACACCAAGGCCCCCGGCATCATGAAGCAGCGGCCCCGCGACCCGGGGGAGAGTCTTTTCGCCCACGGCGGGTTCGCGCTCACCCTTTTCTACGGCGTGGTGATCGCCGGGATGACGCTGGCCGCCTTCCTCTATTCGCCCATTCGGCTCCTTACGACGGCCTGCGCACCCATCTCCTTCGACAGCATCCGTGCGCTGCTAGAAAATCCCAACGTCCTTATCCACGCGCAGACCTACGCCTTTGTGACGCTCGCCACCTCCCAGCTCTTCCACGCCGTCGGCATGCGCGACGTCGACCGCTCGATCTTCCGCATGAACCACCTCGAAAACCGGACGATGCTCCTTTCCCTCGCCGTTGGCGTCGGGCTTCAGATCGCCGTCACCGAGGTCCCGTTTTTGACGGCCGCCTTCGGCACCGTCGCGCTCTCCTTTACCGAGTGGATCGACCTGCTGCTGCTCGCGCTGCTGCCGCTCGTTTTCCACGAGCTCAGGGTGCTTTTTAAATGGATTTTTAAAAGATTGGCCGCTCATTGAGCGGCGGAGCTTGTCGGTGGCCCGCTCCGGCCTGCCCCGGCCCGAAGGCATGGTGCCATCGGGGATTGCCGCTTTCCAAGCGGCAAGAAACACGAGCGCGTTCCGCCGCGCGGCGGTTTTAGATGTTCCGCTCAGTGAGCGGAGGGCCTGCCGGTAGTCGACCGGCGGCGAGTTCCTTTCTTGTTCGCCCAAGAAAGGAACCAAAGAAGGGCGCCTAAGAACCCTCCGCCGGGTTCTTAGGAATCTCCGGGAGTACCTTGCCAAGACCCGCAAACTGCCGCCGCTCCCCACGGGTACACTAGCTGAGGGCTCAACCTAATCTCGAAACCCCCAACAAGTGGGAATGACATGCGGATAAAAGAAGCGGCCGCCCATCGGGTGGCCGCTTCCTGTTAGAGGACGGAGAGGCGCTTGAGCAGGGAGACGCAGTCGAGATAGCCGCGCCAGTAGGCCCAGCGGATTTCGTAGTTTGCGCGGGTGCGCAGGACCCGGCAGTAATCGGAGAAGGCTTCCCTGCCGGGCAGGGCGGCCTCAAGCTGTTCGACCTTCTCGTCGAGCAGGGAACAGGCTTCGGAATCGTGCAGGGCGTCCCGCTGTTCGGTGAGGCGCCCGTAAAGGTATCTCTCAAAGTCGTCATGGGTGACGGTC
>NZ_CABUCJ010000185.1 GCF_902490045.1 uncultured Anaerotruncus sp. | reverse complement strand
GCGCAGCCCGGGCAGGCCGCCTAAGCCCCCTGCGGTTTCTTTCCCCTATTTCTTGTCCGTACAAGAAATAGGGTCGCTGTCGGTCGATTACCGACAAACTACGCCGCTCACTGAGCGGTAAGCCTAAGGGGCCGCTGCCGGTCGACCACCGGCAAACCCTCCGCCCGCTGGGCGGAAAACCTAAAATTCCTCGGCGTCCCCGCAGAAGCGGGCGAGCGCCCGGCGCACGTCGGAGGGGCGGTGACCCAGCCGCAGCAGGGCGTTGTAGGCGCGGCGCTTGACCGCCTCGTCTTCCGGAGCTGCGGAATATTTCTTTTCGAGCACCTCTAAAATCTGCTCCTGGGGATCGGCGTCGAGCAGCGAGACCGCCCACTCGATCTGCTCGGCGGAAAGGCCCTTCTGCCGCAGCTCCTGCCGGATGCGCAGCAGGCCATAGTGCTTGCGTTCGCAAAGCTCCCGCGCGTACCGTTCGGCATAGCCGTCGTCATCCACGAGGCCCAGCTCCTCCATCCGCTCGACCGCCTGTCCCGCGGCCTCAGGGTCTACATGGCGGGTAAGGCGCTCCCGCAGCTGTTGGGAGGTGTATTCCCGGCTGGAAAGCATCGAAAAGGCGCGCTCCTTCGCCTTTTTGAGCTCCGCCTCTGCGGCAAGCTCGACAAGGCGCTCCCCGTCGATCTCTGAACCGACCGAAAGCCCCGACGCCGCGAAGACGTCGGGGTGCATGCTGAGCAGGAACTCATCGTCCCCATAGAGGGCGACGCGTCCCCGCCTGGTCATTCTGACGGCGGTCAGCTTCATTCGTCATCCGTCTCCACGTCGATATTGACGCGGGCGGCGGGCGCGGCGGGCGCTTCCGCGGGTGCGGCGCCGACCTTCACCGGCTTTTTGCCGCCGGCCGCACGGGGGGATTTGAGCAGCTTATCCGCGTTCTCGCGCACCTTCGCCTCGATCTCCGCCATGAGCTCGGGATTGGCCTTGAGGTATTCCTTCGCGTTGTCACGGCCCTGCCCCAGGCGGATATCGCCGTAGTTGAACCACGAGCCGCCGCGGACCACGATGTCCAGCTTGGTCGCCAGATCGAGCACCTCGCCCTCCTGGGAAATGCCGGTGCCGTACATGATATCAAATTCCGCCTCGCGGAAGGGGGGCGCGACCTTGTTTTTGACCACCTTGACGCGGGTGCGGTTGCCGATGACCTCGGTGCCGCTTTTGAGCGCCTCGATGCGGCGCACGTCGAGTCGCACCGAAGCGTAGAATTTGAGCGCGCGGCCGCCCGGCGTCGTCTCGGGGTTGCCGTACATGACGCCGATCTTTTCACGCAGCTGGTTGATGAAGATGACCACGCAGTTGGACTTGCCGATCGCGCCGGTCAGCTTGCGCAGCGCCTGGCTCATGAGACGCGCCTGAAGGCCGACGTGGCTGTCGCCCATCTCCCCTTCGATCTCCGCCTTGGTGACCATCGCGGCCACCGAGTCGACGACGACCACATCGATCGCGCCCGAACGCACGAGCGCCTCGGCGATCTCAAGCGCCTGCTCGCCGGTATCCGGCTGGGAGACGAGCAGCGAATCGATGTCCACCCCGAGCGCCTGCGCGTAGACGGGGTCGAGCGCGTGCTCGACGTCGATGAAGACCGCCTCGCCGCCCATCTTCTGGGCCTGCGCGACGACGTGCAGCGCGACGGTCGTCTTGCCGGAGCTCTCCGGCCCATAGATTTCAATAATGCGCCCGCGGGGGACGCCGCCGATGCCGAGCGCGATGTCCAGCGAGAGCGAACCGGTCGGGATCGCCTCAACATTGAGGGTGCTGTCCTGCCCGAGCTTCATGACCGCGCCGCGGCCAAACTGCTTTTCAATCTGTCCAAGCGCGGTCTCCAGCGCCTTCTGCCGGTCCTCCACAGAGAAGTTCTGCCTGCGCTCGCTCACAGGTCCCATTTTTTTATCCGCCATAGCCCTGCCTCCGCCATCAAAAATCGTCGCGCGGCGGACGGCCGCGCGGATACTCACTATTCGCATTATACACGACCGCAGGCCAAAAAGCAAGTACAACCAGAACATTTGTTCTTATTTTCCTGTGGACTTTTGCGCCCGCGCGGGGTATGATGGAGGTACTGCTTTTATGAGGGGGACGGACGATGGAACGGGTATTTTCCCTTGACAGCGCGCGAGCGATCGCGCGCACGCAAAACCACCTCTATCTCGCGCCCCATCCCCTGCTCCGCCCCTGGGTGGCGCACTATACCTTCACCTTCCCGTCCGGCCCGCCGGAGACTGGGACCCTCGCTCTCATCCCCGACGCGAGCGGCTGCATCCTCCTCCCGCTCGACGGGGAATCCCGCGCTCTCGCGTGGGGCGCGACCACCGGGGTCGCCGTCGTGCGGCGGGATTTCAACGAGTCGCCCATGCGCTTCTTTATCGAGTTCCTGCCCGGCGCGCTGGGCGTCCTGACCGGCATCCCGCAGGAGGAGCTGCGCGACCGCCGGTTCGCGCTGGGCGAGGCGGACGCGGAGCTCGCCGCCGCCCTCGAAGCCGCCGCCGGCCGCGCGGAAGACGCGGACGACATCGCGGAGCAGGCCGACCGCCTGCTGCTCGCGCGGTTTTCCGGACGGGCCCTTCCCGGCGCGGTGCAGGGCGCGATGCGGCGTCTGCGGGAATCGTCGGGGATGCTGCCCGTCGGGGAGCTGGCCGCCCAGAGCGGCTACAGCCAGCGGCACCTCAACCGCCTCTTCGGGGAGACGGTCGGCATGAACGTCAAGACCTTCGCACGGCTGGTGCGGGTCAACAGCGCCATCCGGCTGCTGCGGCAGGGGCCCGGTTCCCTCGCCGCGCTGGCGCAGGAGGCGGGCTTTTACGACCAGTCCCATTTCATCCACGATTTTTCGCACATCTGCGGGGTCGCCCCGGGCGCCTATCTGCAGAACCTGTCCGCTTTTTACAATGAAACCTTCAAATTTTGAGGTATGCTGACAGCAGCCCCCGCCGGCGGGCCGCGGCGCCCCTCCCGGGGCGCACGGGTCCGC
>NZ_CABUCJ010000184.1 GCF_902490045.1 uncultured Anaerotruncus sp. | reverse complement strand
GTACACTTGTCCGTTGATCCGTGTCACGGGCGCCGCCGACTTTGGCCGCAGGCCAACCGGAGGCGGCGCGGGGTCGCAGGGGCAAAGCCCCTCGCGCCCTTCTTTGGTTCCTTTCTTGGGCGAACAAGAAAGGAACTCGCCGCCGGTCGACTACCGGCAAACTACGCCGCCTGATGAGCGGCAAATCCAAGAAGGGCCGCCGGGCGCAGGGCGAAAAAGCCAGAAAGGGCTCCGCCGCTCCCCGAGCGGCAAACCTAAGAGTTGTAGCGATTCATCGCAAGCTCGATCTTGCCGTCGACGATGAGCATGGCGGCGCGGGCAGCGGTATCAAACGCCTTGCCGAGCGTCTCGGACTGGTCGGCGGGGAATTTGCCGAGCACCCACGCGGCCAGGTCGTAGTCTGGGCAGGGCTTTTTGCCCACGCCGATCTTGACGCGGGGGAATGTGTCCTTCCCGGTCAGATAGATGATGCTTTTGATGCCGTTGTGGCCGCCGTCGCTGCCCTGCCGCCGGATGCGCAGCCGGCCCACGTCGAGGCTTACGTCGTCGAAGAGGACGAGCACCTGTTCGATGGGAATCTTGTGGAACTGCATCGCCTCGCGCACCGCCTCGCCCGAATTGTTCATGAAGGTGGAGGGCTTCATCAGCAGCACCCGGTGCTCGCCGATCATCGCGTCGCCGCAGAGGGATTTGAATTTGAGCCGGTCGATTTTGGTCCCCAGCTTTTCGGCGAGGGCGTCGACGGCCAGAAAGCCCGCGTTGTGGCGGGTGTTCTCATAGTCGCGGCCGGGATTTCCCAGGCCGACGACCAGGCATTCCACCGGGCCGCGCGGCAGGGCGGAGAGGGGTTTTGACTGGCGTTTAAAAAACATGGAACCGCTCCTTCTTCCCACAGACGGGAAAAGGACGGGATATCGTCGGATACCCCGTCTCTGGATTGTCAATTTGGCGCCGGCGTCAGACGAAGAGGGGGGACACCGGCTTGTCCTCGTAGATGCGTTCGATCGCCTCCGCGAATACGGGCGCGACCGACAGCATGGTAACCTTGTCGAGCATCTTTTCGGGCGGGATGGGGATGGTGTCGAGCAGGACGAGCTCCTTGATGCAGCTCTGTTCGATCCGCTCGAGCGCGGGCCCGGAGAGCACCCCGTGGGTCGCGCAGGCATACACCTCGCTCGCGCCGCCCTTCTCGAGGATCGCCTGCGCGCCGTTGCAGAGGGTGCCCGCGGTGTCGATCATGTCGTCGACGATGATCGCCTTTTTGCCGCGCACGTCGCCGATGATGTTCATGACCTCCGAGACGTTGGCGCGCTGGCGGCGTTTGTCCACGATGGCGAGCGACACGTCGAGCCGCTCGGCGAACTTGCGCGCCCGGGCGACCGAGCCGAGGTCGGGGGAAACGACGACGATCTCCTCGCGCGGCTCCCCCGAGAAGCGGGAGCCGAAATAGGGGGCGAGCAGGGGCACGCCCTGGAGGTGGTCGACGGGGATGTCGAAAAAGCCTTGGATCTGGGAGGCGTGCAGGTCCATCGTGAGCACCCTGTCGGCGCCCGCGACGGAAATGAGGTTGGCGCACAGCTTCGCGGAGATCGGCTCGCGCGCCTTGACCTTGCGGTCCTGCCGCGCGTAGCCGTAGTAGGGGACGACCGCCGTAATCCTCCCGGCCGACGCGCGCTTGAAGGCGTCGATCATGATGAGCAGCTCCATCAGGTTGTCGTTGACCGGCCGGCAGGTCGACTGCACGACGAACACGTCGGAGCCGCGCACCGACTCGCCGATGTTCACCGAAATCTCCCCGTCGGAAAAGTGCCTGACCTCGCTCTTGCCGAGCGGCAGCCCAAGGTTGCGGGCGATCTGCGCCGCCACTTTTGGCGTCGCGTTTGCAGCGAAAATTTTGATGTCCTTCCCGTGAAGATTCATGCCGCCTTTCCCCTTCCCGTTATGCCCTTTATTTTTTGTCCGCCTTGAAGGCGATCTTCTCGTCCGACCAGCCCTCCTTTATTTCCTGCCGCACCCGCCCGATCGCGAGCGCCCCGGCGGGCACGTCGGAATCCACCGTGGTGCCCGCGGCGGTGTACGCGCCCTCGCCGATATGGACCGGCGGGATCAGGTTGGTGTTGCAGCCGATGAACGCCCGGTCGCCGACGGTGGTGCGGAACTTTTTCTTGCCGTCGTAGTTGGCGGTGACGACGCCGCAGCCGAAGTTGCAGTCGCGGCCCACGTCGCTGTCGCCGATGTAGGTCAGGTGCGCGACCGACGTCCTGTCGCCAACCGTCGAATTCTTGATCTCCACAAAGTCGCCGATCTTCACGCCGCTGCCGATATGGCTGTTGGGCCGAAGCTGGGTGAACGGCCCGATACGGGTGCCCTCCCCGACGGTCGAATCGGTCAGGTAGGAGGCGAGCACGCGGGCGCCCGCCCCCACCGTGGAATCCTTGATGTAGGAATTGGGGCCTATGACGCAGCCCGGACCGATTACCGTCTTCCCCTCGAGGACGGTTCCCGGCAGAATCCGCGTGTCGCGGCCGATTTCGACCTGCGCGCCGATCATGATGCCGTCGGCGCAGGGGATGTCGACGCCGTTATCCAGGTGGCGGAAGAGCACCCGCTCACGCGCGAGGTTGTTGAGCGCGAGCAGCTGCCTGCGGTCGTTGGCGCCGAGGACGATCTCCGCGTCCTCACAAAAGTAGGCCCCGACCCGGCGGCCCTCAGCGACCGCGATGGCCGGCACGTCGGTCAGGTAGTATTCCCCCTGCGCGTTCTGGGGGGTGAGCTTTTTGAGCGCCCCGGACAAAAACGCCGCGTCGAACCAGTAGACGCCCGCGTTGATCTCGGTGATCGCGCGCTCCGCCTCGTCGCAGTCGCGCTCCTCCACGACGGCGCGCACGCCGCCGTCCTCCCCGCGCACGATCCGCCCGTAGCCGAACGGGTCGGCCGGCCGCGCGCTCACGAGGGTCACGGCGTTTTGCCCGGCGCGGTGCTGCGCGAGGGCAGCGGTGATCGCGCCTCCCTCGATGAAGGGGGCGTCCCCATAGAGCACGAGCGCGTCGCC
>NZ_CABUCJ010000183.1 GCF_902490045.1 uncultured Anaerotruncus sp. | reverse complement strand
CTGCGCGGCCCCGGTTTTTTTGTCGTATGTATCCGTTCAGGCGCTCACCAGCGCCTCGCCCATCAGCTCCCGGTAACGGCGTTCCATCTGCCTGGCCTGGTAGCCGAGCAGGGCGGTCTCCCCGTCCAGCCGGACAAGCGCGGGAGAGCTGTAAGGCTCGCCGCTGTCCAGCAGGGCGCCCATCTTCCTGCGGTTGACCCCGATCTTCTTCCACCTGTTCTCGATTTGGACCGCGAGGATCCACTTTTTGATTGTGTTCATCTGCTATCCCATCCTTGACTTTTTTCGACAGCGTTATCTTTCGTTCGCTGCAATTACATTATACTTACTGTAATTGGCGGAATCTGTCGAATCGAAGAAGGGCGTTTTTAACAAATCGTGAACATTCGACTAAAAAACCCGTTAAACTTTCTTCAGACGGGCGAATTTCGCCATAACCTTCTTGGTTCCGACACTGTCGAACGCCACCTCCACGAGGTGGTCGTTACCCATCGGCGTGACCGAAATCACCATGCCGCCGCCGAACACCTTGTGCGTGACCCCGTCCCCCGGACGCAGGTCGAAGCCCTCGTCGGGCGCGGGCTGGCGGCCCACCCCCAGCATCCGGTCGCTCTCCGAGTAGCGGGGCTTTTTCGCCGGCATGGCGGCCGCCTGCTGGCGGCGGAGCAGCGTCTCGTCCTCCGCCTCGCACAGCTCCTGCGGGATCTCCGCCAAAAACCGCGAGGGACGGTTGCGCATCGTCTGCCCGAAGAGCATCCGCTGCGCCGCGTCGGAGATGTAAAGCTGTTTTTTGGCGCGGGTGATCGACACGTAGGCGAGCCGCCGCTCCTCCTCCACCTGCGCGGGGTCGTACATCGCCTGCACGCCGGGGAAGATCCCCTCCTCCGCGCCCGCGATGAAGACGTTGTCGAATTCGAGCCCCTTGGCCGAGTGCATCGTCATCAGCACCACCGCGTCGTCGTTCGGGTCGTATTTGTCGATGTCGGTGTAGAGGGAGATCTCCTCCAGGAAGCCGGAGAGGGAGGACTCGGCGTTCTCCTCCTCATAGCGGTTCATCGTGCTCTTGAGCTCCTCGATGTTCTCAATCCGCGTCTGGCCCTCGAAGCCCTCCGACTGGAGCATCGCGAGGTAGCCGGTCCTGTCGAGCAGCTCGTCGAGCAGCTCGCCCAGCGGCAGCGTGTCCGCCTCCGCGATCAGCCCGCGCATCATCGCCGCGAACGCCATGAGGTCGGCCGTCTTGCGCCCAAGGGAGGCGTATTCGTCCGCGTGCTCAAGCACCTCGAACATCGTCGTGCCCGTCCCGGCGGCGATCTCCGCCACCGCGTTCACCGTGCTGTCGCCGATCTTGCGCTTGGGCTCGTTGATGATCCGCCGCAGGCGCAGGGAATCCGCCTGGTTGCTCAGGACGCTCAGATAGGAGACGACGTCCTTGATCTCCTTGCGCTCGTAGAAGCGCAGGCCGCCGATGATCCGGTAGGGGATGCCCGCCTTGACCATGCCGCGCTCGAGCATCTGCGACTGGGCGTTCATGCGGTAGAGCACCACATGGTCGGAATACTTCGCGCCCGCCTGCACGTTTGCCTGGATCGTGTCGCAGATGAACTGCGCTTCCCCGTTTTCGTCGGCGGCGCGGTGCACCCGCACCTTGACCCCCTCCCCGTTCTGGGTCCAGAGGGTCTTGCCCTTGCGCTCGGTGTTGTTCGAGATGACCGCGTTGGCCGCGTCGAGGATCGTTTCGGTGCTGCGGTAGTTCTGCTCCAGACGGAAGACCCGCGCGCCGGGAAAGTTGTCCTCGAACTGGAGGATGTTTTCGATCGTCGCGCCGCGGAATTTATAGATGCTCTGGTCGTCGTCGCCGACGACGCAGAGGTTGCCGCTCTCAGAGGCGAGCAGGCGCACCAGCTCGAACTGCGCGCGGTTGGTGTCCTGGTACTCGTCCACCATGATGTAGCGGAAGCGGCTGCGGTAGTAGTCGAGCGCCTCGGGGAACTCCTTAAAGAGCTGCACCGTCAGCATGATGATGTCGTCGAAGTCGACCGCGTTGGCGTCCCGGAGCTGCTTCTGGTAGATCGCGTACGCCTTGGCGACGACCTGCTTGTAGTAGTCGTCCCCCGCCCCGGCCTCGTAGTCCCGGGGGGTCATCAGCTCGTCCTTCGCGCGGCCGATCGCCGACAGCACCCCCTTGGGCGCGAACCGCTTGTCGTCTATGTTGAGCTCCTTGAGCGCGCCCTTGATCACCCGCAGCGAGTCGTCGGTGTCGTAGATCGCGAAGCTGCGCCCGTAACCGAGGCGCTCGATCTCACGGCGCAGGATGCGCACGCACGCCGAATGGAAGGTCGAGGCGCCCACGTCCTCCGCCGTCGCCCCGAGCATCGCCGAAAGCCGCTCGCGCAATTCCCCGGCGGCCTTGTTGGTGAAGGTGATTGCGAGGATGTTCCAGGGCATGACGGTGCGGCTGCGGATGAGCGAAAAGGCACGGTCGGAATCCCAGCTCTCCCCGTCGGCGTACTCCTCGAGGAAGGCGACGTCCTCCGCCGTGACCTGCTCGGGCATCCAGGTGCTGTGGTAGGCGTCCCCGAAGAGCACCATGTTCGCGATGCGGTTGATGATGACCGTCGTCTTTCCGCTGCCCGCGCCCGCCAGGATCAGCACCGGCCCGTCCAGCGTGTAGACCGCCTGCCTCTGCATCGGGTTCATCCGGGCGAAGAAGTCGTCGATGATGCGGCGCCGCGCCGCTATGTACCGGTCTTTCAGCGATAAATCCATTGCGTTTCTCCACACATTCCGTTTTTGGTCGGGCGCGGCCCGCGCCCGCGATAAAAACATGATAGGTATTATACCACATCCGCGAAGCGGACTGGTATAATTGGCCATTGGGCGGGGAGTTGGCACAGCCAACGGATCCGCCTGGCCATAAATGTATAATAGCCGCTGCGGCTATTATACCACAGCTGCAAGCCCTTTGGGCTTGTGCGCCGCAGGGCGGCGCGAAACCGGCTTCGCCGGTTTTGGCTATGGTGTAACATCCACACCGCGCGGCGCAGCCGCGCAAAGCCGCCAAAGGCGGCTTACA
>NZ_CABUCJ010000182.1 GCF_902490045.1 uncultured Anaerotruncus sp. | reverse complement strand
CTTGATTTTTTTGACATTGGCCTGCCGCGATCCCCGGCCGCAGCCTCTTTCGGCCGCGGCGGGACGAGGCCTGCCGCTCCTGTTGGAACCTCGTACATCTATATGCAAGTAACACTCGAAAACATTTGCTGCGGTTACGATCACAGCTTTTGGACCTTCTTTACGATCCGGTTTTGATTGCCCTTATGCAGTTCGATGACGTAGAATCCATGCTCAGTTCTGGAATATGACCCTTTGCTGCTCAACCGTAAAGGATGCCTGCAACAATGCCTGGGTTCCCTGGACTGAACGTTATTTGATTGTAGGTCGAATCATTCGCATTGCCGGCGTTTCGGGGACCCTTCACGCGGCGCCGGTGGGATTTTGCCTGGTGCGGTTGCTTTGATAGGATGCGTGCGGTAAACCCGTTTTACGATTGGGACCTGGAATCACAGATTATTTGTCTTGCGCGGAATGAACTCGCCTCTTACGATTGAGCATCTTCCTTTCGGGACTCCTTAAAGGGATCTCTCACAAGTAGCAAATTCGAGTTGTTTTCAGATTTACAGATTTTACTCCGGATCATCTTTGAAAATCGACAGAAACTGTGATTGCAGCCGTCCTGAAAACTGCTCCTAGGAAAGCCGGACCCTGGGCGAACAGTCCCTCAATGCAAATGAGAAACTGTGTGCTTCATCGTACATCGGAACCACCGCCTTTCTATCGGTATTGGTATCATGTTCCTCTCTTCTGTGTCTTTATTATAAGCAATTTGTTGGGGAATGTCAATATGATTTTTTCAAGATTCAAAAGAAAATATATACAACTTGTACACAATGAAAACCATTTGACATTTGCTTCCCGATGGATTATCATGTTATCAAACAGGGATGACAACCGGGCCTTCCGCCCGATTTTTGAGGGGGAATCCACCCCCGGAAAAGGAGAACGGTTTCTATGGCAAACGAAGAGTTCGGCGCCGATCTGATCACGCTGGTTGACGAAGAGGGCCACGAGCATGAATTCGAGATCGTCGACACCCTCGAGCTCGGCGAGCAGCACTATGTGGCGCTGGTCGCGGACTGCGGTGAAGAGGACTGCGACTGCGGGGACGACGGCGAGCTGGTGATCCTCAAATCGGTCATGGAGGGCGAGGAGGAGTTCCTCGAGGCGATCGAGGACGAGGCCGAGTTCGATCAGGTCGCGGCGATCTTCATGGAACGCCTGTCCGACAGTTTCGAGTTTACCGGAGGCGAGGACGGGGAAAACTAAAGCCGTAACTCCCTGCCGTACCCGACAGTTCTGCCCTTTATACTCCAACAACTGTACTTTGGGAGTTCCTTTCCGCGTGCGGAGTGCAGACCTCCCCATCTCACGATGGGACGAAGGGAGCTGGAAACACGCGATCGGGCGTACCCACTCTTGTCTAACGACGGGGGTTTACAGCTGGCAGGACATCGATACGGCGGGGTTTTTACATGTAAAAAACGAGCCGCCGGCCACGCCGGCGGCTCGTTTTCCCTGCGCGGCGGCCGCGCGCATTTTGACGGCGGGCATGCCGGAAGGCATGCCCTGGAAAGACGAAAAACCGGGAGGCGTTATCATGTATCAGGCATCTTCCGCACGCTACCAGTCGATGGATTACCGCCGCTGCGGCGAGAGCGGGCTTCTGCTGCCCGCCGTCTCGCTGGGCCTGTGGCACAATTTCGGGGACACCGCGTCCTACGAGAACATGGAGCGGCTCTGCTTCACCGCGTTCGACAACGGCATCACCCACTTCGACCTCGCCAACAACTACGGGCCCGCGCCCGGCAGCGCCGAAAAGAACTTCGGCCGCATCCTCCGGGAGAATTTCCTCCCCTACCGGGACGAACTGATCATCAGCACCAAGGCCGGCTACGATATGTGGGACGGCCCCTATGGAAACTGGGGGAGCCGGAAATACCTGCTCGCCAGCCTGGACCAGAGCCTGCGGCGGATGGGGCTCGAGTATGTGGACATCTTCTACCACCACAGGATGGATCCCAATACGCCGCTGGAGGAGACGATGGGCGCGCTGGCGCAGGCCGTGTCGAGCGGGAAGGCGCTCTACGCGGGCCTCTCCAACTACGACGGCCCGACGCTGGAAAAGGCGTCGGCGATCCTGCGGGAGCTGCGCTGCCCCTTCGTCATCAACCAGAACCGCTATTCCATCCTCGACCGGACGGTCGAGCAGAACGGCCTCAAGGAGACCGCGCGGCGGCTTGGAAAGGGGCTCATCATCTTCAGCCCGCTGGCGCAGGGGATGCTGACCGACCGCTACCTGCACGGCATCCCGCAGGACAGCCGCATGCGGACGGACGGGCGCTTTCTGAACGATTCCGCCCTGACGGAGGACCGCCTGCGCCAGATTTCCGCGCTCAACGAGCTGGCCGCCGCCCGCGGGCAGACGCTCGCGGAGATGGCCCTGAGCTGGCTGCTGCGGGACGGCGCCGTGACCAGCGTGCTGATCGGCGCGTCCAAGACCTCCCAGATCATCGACAACATCGGCGCGCTGAAAAACACATCCTTTACGGCGGACGAATTGGACCGGATCGACGAGATCTCCCTGCGGTGATCCGTGGGAACAAATAGGGGGCGCGGCCTTAGGCCGCGCCCCCTATTTGATTGTCCCTATCAGAGCCCCAGCAGGTCGCGGACCGCCCGGGAGGCGAGCAGAAATCCGGCCGCGGGCGGCACAAACGCGATGCTTCCCGGCGCGTGCCTTCCGTGCTCCCCGGGACAGACGGCTTTGGCGGGCTCCTCGACCGAATAGAGCACCGTCTGGCGGGAGACGCCGCGCCTTTTCAGCTCCCGGCGCATCACCCGCGCGAGCCCGCAGCCGCAGCCCGCCGTGTCCGCGATGTCGCCGACGCGCAGCGCGCCGGGGTCGACGCGGTTGCCGGTGCCCAGACACATGTAGAGGGGGACCCCGCGCCGGGCGCAGGCTTCCGCGAGGTGCAGCTTGGCGGTCACCGTGTCGATGCAGTCGAGCACGAAATCGGGCTCCCAGTCAAAGAGGAAATCGCTGTTGTCCGGCAGGTAGAACTCATACGCGGCGGTAAAGTCCCCCGCCGGGTTGACCGACCTGAGGCGGCGCAGCTCGGCGTCCGCCTTGCACATCCCGACCGCGTCACGGGTCGCCACGAGCTGGCGGTTGAGGTTCGTCTCGTCCACCGTGTCGTGGTCGACGAGCAGCAGGCTCC
>NZ_CABUCJ010000181.1 GCF_902490045.1 uncultured Anaerotruncus sp. | reverse complement strand
ATATCCCGTGAAATGCCCGTATTTCCGGGCTTTTTGGAGATAATCAGAGTTGTTCAGTCAAAAATCCAACAAAGATTATCATAACAGAAGCCGGGCGGGATGTCAAGCAGCCGCCCGGCTGTTTTTATCTTCTTTCGGACGCGGCCGGGTCCATGCGGGACGGGTCATGGTCGAAGAAGCGCCGCATCCATCGGATGCGGCGCTTCTTTTGAGAGGGGAGATCTATTCGAGGTTGAGCCTGTGGGAAAGGATGTAGTTTGTAAGGACAAAGTAGGCGGCCGAGAAGATGACCGTGATGATGAGGGTCGGGATCATAACCATGTGCAGCGCGACGACCAGCTCCCTCGCAAAGTCGTATGCGCCATAGCCGAACTGGTAGGAACCGTAAGCCCCGTAGGGGATCGCGGAGTCGTAGATGCGGCCGATCAGCGTAAAGTAGAGATTTGTAATGATCGACTCGACAATGCTCAGCCCGATGTAGGCCCCGAAGGCGGTCAGGACACGGTGCTTGTGGACGAGGTGACCGACCGAGATTGCGGCATAGATCATGAGCACGCTGCCGATGGTCCCGATGAGCATTGAAAGCAGGAATTCAAAGAGGAGGGTGACCTCGCTGATCCCGACATAGTGTGCGAGAAAATCGGAAAATGCGCCCATCAACTCGGGGATCGCCTGGAGCATCTCGGGGCTGAACGCCACGATAAAGATCGAGAGGACGGTGACGGCGGAGCAGATGGCCAGCCACATGATCGAGACAATCAGCTTGCTGGCGATGAGCTGCCAGGTTTTTACCGGAAGGGTAAACATGAGGTACCCCTCGTCGCAGAGCAAATTTTTGTAAAAACGCTGGATCATGACGACAAAGACAAGGACGAAGAGCGCGATGATGAGGATGACATAGACCATCATGGTCAGGACGGCCGCGAAGTCGGGGATGTCGTTAAAGTTGAAGAAGATGTTGTTGAGGATCGCGAGGACCAGGATCGCGCCGAACACCGGCAGGAAGAGCCGTGCGGTGGCGCGGATTTCGTATTTCAGCAGTTTTTTCAGCATCTGAATACCTCCCGGAAGAGCGCGTCGACCGACACGCCCTTTTCCTCGCGGATCTGATCGACCGAAGAGACCATGACGATCTCGCCGCGGCTGATGAAGATGACGTCCTCCAGCACCTGCTCGATATCGGTGATCAGGTGGGTGGAGATGATGATCGTCGCGTTTTCACTGTAGTTGCCCAGGATGGTGTTCAGGATGTAGTCGCGCGCCGCGGGGTCGACGCCGCCGATCGGCTCGTCGAGCAGGTAGAGCTGGGCCTCCCGGCTCATGACGAGGATCAGCTGGACCTTCTCTTTGGTGCCCTTGGACATCGTCTTGAGCCGGTCGTTGGGATTGATGTTCAGGCGGCTGAGCATGTCGTACGCCTTGGCCTCGTTGAAATTCGCGTAGAAATCCCGGAAGAAGGCGATCAGGTCGCGGACCTTCATCCAGTCGTTGAGGTAGGTGCGTTCCGGCAGGTAGGAGACGACCTCCTTGGTGTCCGGCCCGACCGGGAAGCCCGCGATCGTGAGATCCCCGAGGGAGGGGGTCAGCAGGCCGTTAGCGAGCTTCATGAAGGTGCTCTTGCCGCTGCCGTTCGGTCCGAGCAGGCCGACGATACGGCCGCGCCCGACGTTCAGGTTGATTTGATTGAGCGCACAGACCCCGCTTCCGTAGAACTTGGTGAGCCCATGGCATTCCAGTATGGTGTCCACTTATCTTACCTCCTCGGCCGCAGCGGATTCCACAAGCGCCACCGTTTGGGGCGTGGTGAATCCGAGAGCGCGCATTTTTTGGAAAAAGGCGTCGATCTGTTCCTGTGCGAGGGCTTTTTTTGCCGTCTCGATCAGCCCCGAATCCTCCGTGATGAACCGGCCGCTCGTGCGCTGGGTATAGAGCAGCCCGTCCCGTTCCAGTTCGGATAGCGCCCGCTGCATCGTATTGGGATTCACGGCCGCTTCGGCAGCCATATCCCGAACGGAGGGCAGGCGTTCTCCCGGACGGTAGAATCCGGAGATGATGCGCAGCTTGATCTGTTCGATCAGCTGCGCATAGATCGGGCGGTCATTTTTCAGCTCCCACGTCATTGTGTTCAGCTCCTGTCCCGACAAATTGTATTAATAACCTAACACAATAATACGATACCATTTCCAATTTGTCAACCCCTAATTTGGAAAAAGAAGAGGCCCGTCCCGCTTTTCGCGGGGCGGGCCGCAGGGGAACGCGCTCACCAGCGGCGCGCCCCCTCGATGCGGATGCCGCGCGCCTGCGCGTATACATAGCTTGAGAGGGGGCGCCGGTAGGCGTCGAAGGTGTGGGTGGACACGAGGATGTCGTTTTCCGTGACCGCGGTCACAAAGAGGGAGTGGTACCATTTGTCCGACGCGTCGCCGAGCTGGATGATATCCCCGCGTTCCAGCTCCCCGAGCGCCGCCGCACGGCCGTAGGGACCGACCGAGCGGTTGTTCGTCAGGAAGCGGTGGAGATAGGGCACGCCGCTCCATGCGGCGGCGCGGTCGGCGGCGGAATTGTAGTACCAGCCGGTATCCCGGGTGTAGTTCATGACGCCCGTGCCCGCGTAGAGGCACTGGGAGACGAAGCTGGTGCAGTCGCCGCCCATGCCGTCGAAGCTTATGTAGCGCGGATTGCGGGAAAACGCCCATTTTTCGGCGTAGGCGGCAGCCTTGGACCGGTCGTAGGGAATCTGGGTGGGCATAGGGATCGCTCCTTTCCATGGTACAGTATATGCAGTTGACTTTTTGCCGGGATTCCTTTAAAATTTAAACGACGAACCGCATCCAGTTGGCAGGACCATTGCCATCCGAAAGCAAGCTGCCGCCGGATGGCTTTTTTGATGTTCGGGCCGGATTGTAAAAGGGGGGACGCGCCGTGGGCCTCGACCGATATGTGCTGAGCGGCGGGAAACGCCTGCGCTGCGGCTATACAACCGGCTCCTGCGCGGCGGCGGCAGCAAAGGCCGCCGCCCTCGCCCTGCTCACGGGGGAGGCCCCCGCGCGGGTGGAGATCGGGACGCCGGAGGGCGTCCGGCTTGACCTGCCGGTGGAGGGCTGCGTGCTGGGGCAGGGGGTTGCCCGGTGCGCGGTGCGCAAGGACGCGGGCGACGACATCGACGCGACCGACGGCGCGCTCGTCTGCGCCGAGGTGCGCCTCGGCGGGGAGGAGATCACCGTCGACGGCGGCGAGGGGG
>NZ_CABUCJ010000180.1 GCF_902490045.1 uncultured Anaerotruncus sp. | reverse complement strand
GTCAACCGCGCCTTCTCGCAGTATAACGTCGGTTCGACCTTCAAGCTGGTGGTGGCGGCCGCCGCGCTCGAAAGCGGCGTCAGCCGCTATGAGCGGTACACCTGCGAGGGGTACGCGGACGTCGGCGGGCATATCTTCTACTGCCACTGGCGCAACGGGCATGGCAGCATCGACCTCAAGAAGGCGATCGAAATCTCCTGCAACCCCTTCTTTATCCATCTCGGGCTTGAGACGGGGGGCAAGAACATCGTCTCAATGGCGCGGGAGATCGGCTTTACCCGCGCGGCCCAGTTCACCGACGACATCCGCACCCAGAGCGGGACCCTGCCCTCCGACGCCGAGCTGGAGAGCGACGCGGCTGTCGCGAACCTCTCCTTCGGGCAGGGCTCCCTCACGGCCACCCCTATCCAGATCGCGCAGATGATGTCCGCAGTGGCCAACGGCGGCTTTGCGGTGACGCCCCGACTCGTCGAGGGCTTCACCGACGACGGGAAAACCTACTATGAGCACACGGCCGCCTACGCCCCCAGCCGCGTCTTTTCCAAGCGCACCTCCGACATCCTGCGGGAGACGCTGGTCAACAACGTCGAGGTGGGAAGCGGCGTCAAGGCCAAGCCGACGGTCGCAGGCGTGGGCGCGGGCGGCAAGACGGCCTCCGCCCAGACGGGCATCTATCTGGAACCGGGCGTGGAGGAGAGCGAAGTCGTGCACGCGTGGTTCGCGGGCTATTTCCCGGCGGACACCCCGAAATACGCGGTGGTCGTGCTGGCGGAGGACGGCAAATCGGGCGAGGACGCCGCAGCCCCCATCTTCCGCAAGATCGCGGACGGCATCCTGGTCACCGAGATGCAGCGGCAGGGGAAATAGGCGGGCGTGCCGGGATATCGAAGAAAAATGGCCCCCGGTGGATGATTTCTTATGGTACAGGAGCGGGATTTGTGGTATAATGGTGAAAAATTGGCAATTCCTGTTGGGAGGGGACTCACATGAATCCTTATGTCATCGTTACCGACTCCTGCGCGGATATGATTCCGGGGTTTGCGGCCGAGAACCATATCGTGGAGCTGGAACTGACCTACACGATCGGCGGCGTCACCAGGCCCTGCAACGATCCGTCGCTTTCCCGCCCCGCTTTCTACGACATGGTGCGGGCGGGCGAAATGCCGATCACCGCGCAGGTCAACATCGAGGACGCCGTGCGCGCCCTGACCCCGTTGCTCGACGCGGGCAGCGACCTGCTCTGCGTCATGTTTTCCTCCGCGCTCTCCGGCACCTACAACAGCGTCCGGCTTGCCGCCGAGGAGCTCGCGCCCCAGTATCCCACCCAGCGGATCATCGTGCTTGATTCCCTCGCCGCCTCGGCGGGGCAGGGGATGCTCGTGGCGCGCGCCGTCATGTACAGGGAGCAGGGCCTCAGCCTCGACGAGAACGCCGAGCGGATCAAGGAGGATATTTTCCACCAGGCGCACCTCTTCACCGTTGACGACCTCAACCACCTCCACCGCGGCGGGCGCGTCTCCAAGACGGCCGCCGTGTTCGGCACGATGCTCGGCATCAAGCCGCTCCTCCACGTCGACGACGCGGGCAGGCTCATCCCCACCGGGAAGGTGCGCGGCCGCCGCAACTCCCTGCTCGGGCTGGTGGAGGGCATGGCGCGCCAGATGGACCCGGAGAAGTGCGACCGGTTCGCCATCAGCCACGGAGACTGCATCGACGACGCCCAGTTCGTGGCCGACGAGGTGTGCAGGCGCTTCGGCCTCAAGGACTATACGATCAGCTACGTCGGCCCGGTCATCGGCGCCCACTCGGGCCCGGGGACCGTCGCGCTCTTTTTCTACGCCAAGTACAAGTAAAATCCAATCTTGAAATTTTACCAATACCGTGGTATAATATCCTAGTTCAGCATACGCAAGACATTGTGTGCCCAGACATGCGGGTATGCGGGTCCTGTGCGACAGAGCGCCGTGAACCATGTCAGGCGGGGAACCGAGCAGCATTAAGCGGTTGTGATGTGTGCCGCAGGTAATCTGCATGTCCGCATATGTGGGCACACAGTTTTGCGTTTTTTTCTTCTTACGGAAAGGTGGTGGGAATCGATGTATCAGGCGCTCTACCGCAAATGGCGGCCGAAGACCTTCGACGAGGTGGTCGGGCAGGAGCACATCACCACGACCCTCAAAAACGAGGTCGCCGCGGGAAAATTTTCCCACGCCTACCTCTTTACCGGCTCGCGCGGGACGGGCAAGACCACCTGCTCCAAGATCGTGGCCAAGGCGGTCAACTGCGAGCGTCCGGTGGACGGCAACCCCTGCAACGAGTGCGCCGCCTGCCGTGGAATCGACGACGGCTCGGTGCTCGACGTGGTCGAGATCGACGCGGCCAGCAACAACGGCGTGGACAACATCCGCCAGCTCCGGGAGGAGGCGTATTTCCTCCCGGCGTCGGTCCGGTACCGCGTCTACATCCTGGACGAGTGCCACATGCTTTCGCCCGGCGCGGTCAACGCCCTGCTCAAGATTCTCGAGGAGCCGCCCGCGCACGTCATCTTCATCCTCGCCACCACTGAAATCCACAAGGTGCTGCCGACCATCCTCTCCCGCTGCCAGCGGTTCGATTTCAAGCGGATCAAATCCCGCACGATCGCCGACCGCCTGCTCTATGTGGCGGGTGAGGAGGGCCTCTCCCTCGCGGACGACGCGGCGCTGCTCATCGCGCGGCTGTCGGACGGCGGCATGCGCGACGCGCTGTCGCTGCTCGACCTGTGCGCCTCCTACGGGAAGGAGATCACCCTCTCCACCGTCACAGAGGCCGCCGGGCTTGCCGGGCAGTCGCACCTGTTCGACCTCGCCGACGCGGTAAACGGCCGCGATCCCTCCGGGGCGCTCGCCGTCATCGGCGGGCTCAGCGAGAACTCCATCGACTTTTCCCGCCTCTGCGAACAGCTTGTCGGCCACTACCGCGACCTGATGATCGTCAAGACCGTCCGCGAGCCGGACGACCTTGTGCAGGGCACGCCGGAGGATCTCGAACGGCTGCGCGCCCAGGCGAAGGACCTGCCGCTCACGAGGATCCTCTATTCCCTCGACCTGCTCGGCGACACGCTGGGCAGGCTCTCCCGCACTGCCTTCAAGCGCACCGAGCTTGAAATGGCGGTCGTGCGGCTGTGCGACGAGCAGATGGGCGGCGGCCTGGAAGCGCTGGGCGAACGCCTCGAGAAGCTCGAACGGACGGTGCGCGCCGGGG
>NZ_CABUCJ010000179.1 GCF_902490045.1 uncultured Anaerotruncus sp. | reverse complement strand
GGCTGGCCCGCCGCCCGGCCGTGCGGTTTCGCCGCGCCCGGGACCGGCGGGAAAATCCCTGTCTATTCCTGCGGAATGCGCACCCGGTCGTCCGCCGGGGCCGCCTTCTGCTCCTTTTCGAGCTCGCGGATGCGCCTTTCGAGCCGGTCAAGCTCGAATTGCAGCTTGCAGATCTCCTGCGCGACCGGGTCGGGCAGGTGGACGTGGTCGAGGGTGTTGGGCTTGCGGCCGCCCACCCGCGCGATGCGCGCGGGCACGCCCACCGCCGTCGAAGCGGGCGGGATCGATTCGAGCAGCACGGCGTTGGCGGCGACCTTCGCGCCGTCGCCGACCTTGAAGGGTCCCAGGATTTTGGCCCCGCAGCCGACCGTCACGTTTTTGCCGAGCGTCGGGTGGCGCTTGCCCTTGTCCTTGCCCGTGCCGCCCAGAGTGACCCCCTGGTAGATCGTGCAGCCGTCGCCGACCTCGGCGGTCTCGCCGATGACGACCCCCATGCCGTGGTCGATTAAAACCCCCTGGCCGATCTTCGCGCCGGGGTGTATCTCGATGCCGGTCAGAAAACGGGAAAGCTGGCTGATGCAGCGCGCGGGCAGGTAGGCCCTGTGCGTATAGAGCCAGTGCGCGGGGCGGTGCATCATGATGGCGTGCAGGCCGCTCGAAAGCAGCAGCACCTCAAAGCTGTTGCGTGCTGCCGGATCGCGTTCCTTGACCGCCCGGACATCCTTTTTGATCGCGTCAAACATCCTTATCATACCTCCCAGAAAGGTTGTTATGAACTCGTGAATAAAAAATAAAAACCGCCCCGTCCGGCACTTGGCCAAACGAAGGCGGAGATTCCGCGGTTCCACTTCGATTTCTCGCTCAGGGCTTACACCCCTTTCCCTTAACGCGGGATACGCGCCGCCCTAGTTGGGGAAGCCCCGTTCAGGCCGCGTGCTCGCGGGCGCATTTCCCACGCAGCCTGCCGCGAAACGCGCTTGCAGCCGGCGGCGCGTTCTCTCTGTCGCGGGGTGTTGCGGGTACTTCTCCCGGTCAACGCAGTATCGATCTACTATATGCAAACCATACCATATTTGTGTGAAACTTGCAAGGGGTTATTTCACGTCGGAGAGCAGGTCGCGGTTTTTCCACACGTAGTTGACCCCCGAAAGGACGGTCAGCAGCACGACGAGCGACTGCAACACCGCGTCCCCGATGAAAAACCACATCGAATAGGACTCCGGCGAGGGGGGCAGCAGGCTCCACGTCACCCACATGGCCAGCAGGGTATACAGCACCCAGACGATCTGAAAGACGGTTTTCAGCTTGCCCCAGATGTCGGCGGCGATGACGCGTCCCTGCTCGGCGGCGACGAGGCGCACCGAGGTGACGAGCAGCTCCCGCGCGAGGATGATGAACACCGCGAGCGCCGACGCGCGGCCCTTGGGGATGAAGCAGATGAGCGCCGAAAAGACAAGCAGCTTATCCGCAAGCGGGTCCATGAGCTTGCCGAAATTGGTGACGAGCCCGTCCCTGCGGGCGATGTGTCCGTCGAGGTAGTCGGTGAAGGAGGCGACGGCAAAGATGACCGCCGCGAACAGATAGGCGTGCGGGATCCCGTCCGCCAGCAGGAAGACCAGAAACACCGGTATCAGCGCCATGCGCAGGACGGTGAGCTTATTTGGCAGGTTCATATCAGTCCAGAGCCCTTCCCTTTAAATCATACTGCTCGACCCCGTCGATCGTGACCTCGACGTAGTCGCCCGGCAGGTGTCCGCGCCCGCTCGTGAAAAAGACCTTCGTGTCGATGTCGGGCGCGTCCATATAGCTGCGGCCGTACCACAGCCTTCCCTCGCGGCCCTCGACCGCCACCGTCAGCGTCTTGCCCAGCTGCGCGCGGTTCACTTCCTCCATTATATCATATTGCTGCTCCATGACAACCTGCGCGCGCCGTCTTTTGACCTCTTCGTCGATCTGCCCGTCCATCTCCCCCGCGGGCGTGTCCTCCTCGGCGGAATAGGCAAAACAGCCGAGCCGTTCGAACCGCGCCGCGCGGATAAATTCGCACAGCTCGGTGAATTCCTCCTCCGTCTCGGTCGGGAAGCCGGTGATCAGCGTCGTGCGCAGCACCACCCCCGGCACCTTCGCGCGGATTCTTTCCATCAGCGCCGCGAGGCCTTCCGCGTCGCCGCGCCGGTTCATGAGCTTCAAAATCCGGCCGCTCACATGCTGGATGGGCACATCCATGTACTTGACGATCTTCTCTTGCCGCGCCATCACGTCGAGCAGGCGGTCGGTGATCCGGTCGGGATAGCAGTAGAGGATGCGCACCCACCGGACCCCGTCGATTTTGCAGAGCTCCTCAAGCAGCTCGGGCAACGCCAGCCGTCCGTAGAGGTCCTCGCCGTAGCGCGTGGTGTCCTGCGCCACGACGTTCAATTCGGTCACGCCGCGCGCGGCAAGCCGTTTCGCTTCCTCCACGATCTTTTCCATCGGGCGGCTGCGGAAATTCCCGCGGATGAGCGGGATGGCGCAGTAGGAGCAGCGGTTGTCGCATCCGTCCGCCACCTTGAGATAGGCGTAAAAGGGTTCGTTGGCAAGGACGCGCTCCCCCTCGAGCGGCAGGGCGTCCTTCTCCCCGAACGCGACCGTCCTTCTGCCCGCGAGCGCGTCCTCGATCGCCCGGATGATCTCCGCGTTTCGGCCGATGCCGAGCACCACGTCCGCCTCGGGAATCTCCAGCGCCACCTGTTCGCGGTACCGCTCGGCAAGGCATCCGGTCACGACAACCGCCCTGATTTTGCCCTCTTCCTTCATCTGCGCGAATTCGAGGATCGTCTCAATGCTCTCCCGCTTCGCGTCCTCGATGAACCCGCAGGTGTTGACGATCACCACGTCGCATGCCTGCGCGTCGGCGCAAAGCTCGTACCCGCCCTGCACGATCAGCGCGAGCATCAGTTCCGCGTCCACCTGGTTCTTTGAGCATCCGAGGGATACCATTCCAACTTTGATTGCCATGACGTTCTCCTTTTTTGCCGCTTGCGCGGCGGTGGCTTTTTGGTTGCCGCTCATAAAGCGGCGCGAATTTTGCGGGAATTGCCGCCCGCCGGCGGCAAGAATCACGAGCGCGTTCCGCCGCGCGGCGATTTTAGATATTCCGCCCAGTGGACGGAGGGCCTGCCGGTAGTCGACCGGCGGCGAGTTCCTTTCTTTACGTCAAAGAAAGGAACCAAAGAAGGACGCTCAAAGGGGGCTCACTTGAAGAAGGCAGGGCGCAAAGCTCGCCCCCCTTGAGAATCCCCC
>NZ_CABUCJ010000178.1 GCF_902490045.1 uncultured Anaerotruncus sp. | reverse complement strand
CCTTCGCCTTTGCGATCGCCCCATTCATGCCGAGCGCGCCGTCGGTGAGCACCAGCTCGGCGCCGTAGGCCTTCAGCAGGCTGCGCCGCTCGACGCTCATCGTCTCGGGCATGGTCAGGATGACCCGGTAACCGCGCGCCGCGCCCGCCGCCGCCAGCCCGATGCCCGTGTTGCCGCTCGTCGGCTCGACGATCACCGAGCCCTCCCCGAGCCGCCCGTCCCGCTCCGCCTCGTCGAGCATCGCCTTTGCGATGCGGTCCTTGACCGAACCCGCCGGGTTCAGGTATTCCAGCTTTGCAAGCAGCCGTGCGCCGAGGTTCTCCCCGCGTTCGTAGTTGGTCAGTTCAAGCAGCGGGGTCCTTCCGACCAGTTCTGTTATGCTGCGGTAGATTTTTGCCATGAGTAATCCCTCCTGAAGGTTCGATTTACAATTCATTTAATTCCTATGTGTTTAATATGAAATAAGTATAGCGGGAGAGTCTCGGTTTGTCAACCCCGGAATGGAAGTTTTTCAAATCACGTAGTCGCTGCCCGCCTTCGCCCGCTGGATCTCCGCGAGGTCGGCCAGCGTCATGCCGTCCACCGTCTCGTTGATCGCGCGGAAGAGCCGCTCCCACAGCACGAGCGTCGCGCATTCCCCCGCGCGCGGGCAGGCGTTTGGGGCGTCGTCCAGGCAGGCCACCGGCGCGAGGCTTCCCTCGATCGTCCGCAGGATTTCCCCCGCCGTGTAGTCCGCGGGAGCCTTCGCAAGGCGGTAGCCCCCCTGCGGGCCGCGCACGCTGCGCACCAGCCCCGCCCGGCCGAGCGCCGTGACGATCTGTTCGAGGTATTTGACCGAGATCTCCTGCCGCGCCGAAATATCCCGCAGGGAGACGTATTCTCCCGTGTCGTGCAGCGCGAGGTCGAGCATGAGCCGCAGGGCGTAGCGTCCCCTCGTTGAAATCTTCATGGCCACCCCTCCATTCTACTGCCATTATACGCCTCCCGGGGGACTTTGAAAAGTCCCCTCAGCCTGCCGAAAAGGTTTTTCGGCAGGCTGAGGGGACCGCTGCGGCGGGTTGTCCGCTCGCTGCGCCCGCTCAACGTGCGGCAGGGACCTACGGTTCATCTCTGAGCCAAGAGCCTCGCTCCGCTCGGTTGCGCTCCGAAACGCGCCTGCGGGCGCAGCCCCGCACGCGCCCCTCCCTTTTTCGCCTTGCCGGCCGCCGCTTGCATCCCCGGGGAAAAGGCGGTATGATGATACCATTCCAAAAAAACGGAGGACCGCCTATGCTCATCGCCGACCTGCACATCCATTCCAAGTATTCCCGGGCGACCAGCGGGGAATGCATGCCGGAATTTCTCGACCTGTGGGCCCGCCGCAAGGGAATCGGGCTTGTCGGGACGGGGGATTTCACCCATCCCGCCTGGCGGCAGGAGCTGCGGGACAAGCTCGTCCCGGCGGAGGAGGGGCTCTACACCCTGCGCGAAGGGCTGCATATGGAGGGCGCCGCGGGGACGGCGCGGCCCCGGTTCGTCGTTACGGGGGAGATCAGCTCGATTTATAAAAAGGACGGGCGGGTGCGCAAGGTTCACAACGTCATCCTGCTGCCCGGCCTTGAGGCGGCGGAAGCCCTCTCCAAAAAGCTCGAGGCGATCGGCAACATCCACTCGGACGGGCGGCCGATCCTCGGGCTGGACAGCCGCGACCTGCTGGAGATCACGCTCGAAACCTGTCCCGGGGCGGTCTTTATCCCCGCGCACATCTGGACCCCCCACTTTTCCCTCTTCGGGGCATTCTCCGGCTTCGACACGATCGAGGCCTGCTTCGGCGACATGACTCCCTACATCCACGCGGTCGAAACGGGGCTTTCCTCCGACCCGCCGATGAACTGGCGGCTGTCGGCGCTCGACCGCTACGCGCTCGTCTCCAATTCGGACGCGCACTCCCCCTCCAAGCTCGGGCGGGAGGCCAACCTGCTGGACATCGAGCCCTCCTTTCCCGCGCTGGCCGCGGCGCTGCGCGGGCGCGGCGCGCCCGGCTTTCGCGGGACGGTCGAATTCTTCCCCGAGGAGGGCAAGTACCACTTCGACGGGCACCGAAACTGCAAGCTCTGCCTGCGCCCGGGCGACACCCCCGCCGACGGGCGGTGCCCCGTCTGCGGCGGCAAGCTGACGATCGGCGTGCTTCACCGGGTGGAGGAGCTTGCCGACCGGGAGGAGGGGTTCGTCCCGCCCGGCGCGGCCCCCTTCCAGAGCCTTGTGCCCCTGCCCGAGGTGATCGCCGCCTGCACCGGCTTCGGCCCGGCGAGCGGCAGGGTGACGGCCCGCTACGAGGCGCTTCTGCGTGAGCTCGGGCCCGAGTTCACCATCCTGCGGGACGTCCCGGCGGAGGAGATCGGCCGGGTGGCGGGTCCGGCGGTCGCCGAGGGGGTGCGCCGCATGCGGCTTGGGCAGGTGGAGCTTTCCCCCGGGTACGACGGGGAGTACGGAAGGATCAGGCTGCTTGACCCGCAGGAGATCGAGACGCTCGCGGGGCAGATAAGCCTGTTCGGGGCCTCCTCCAGACCCGCGCCCAAAAAGAAAGCGCCCGCCGCCCCGCGGCCCTCCCGCGCGGCCAAAAAGGCGGAGGAGGATTCCCCCACCCCGCCGGAGGGCGGGGCGCTCACGGAGCTCAACGGGGAACAGCGCGCAGCGGTCACGGCGGCGAAGCCCGCAGTGGCGGTCGTCGCGGGTCCGGGCACCGGCAAGACCAAAACGCTCGTCGCCCGCGTCGCATGGCTCGTCGAACAGGGGGTCAAGCCCGCGCAGATCACCGCCGTCACCTTCACCAACAAGGCGGCGGGGGAGATGCGCGAACGGCTCGAGGCCCTCTTCGGCAAACGCGCCGTGCGGGCGATGACGATCGGCACCTTCCACGCCATCTGCCTGCGGCTGCTCTCCGAACGGGGGCCGGTCTCCCTGATCGGCGAGGAGGAGGCGCTCGCCGCCGCGTCGGAGGTGGTCGGCGCGCTCGACCTGCGGCTCTCCGCGCGCAAGCTCGTGCAGGAGGTCTCCCGCCGCAAGGGAGGGCTGCCCGCCGACGGGTCGGTCCCGGTCGAGGCGTGCGAGCGCTACTGCGAGCTGCTGAAGGAAGCGGGCGTCCGCGACTATGACGACCTGCTGCTGGACGCTTACGGCCTTTTCGCGCGTGGGGAAGCCACGGCGAAGGAGCGGCGCGGCTTCACCCACCTGCTGGTGGACGAGTTCCAGGACGTGAGCGACCTCCAGTACCGGCTGGTGCGCGCCTGGAGCGGGGAGAGCGCCGGGGTGTTCGTCATCGGCGATCCCGACCAGTCGATCTACGGCTTCCGGGGCTCGGACGCCCGG
>NZ_CABUCJ010000177.1 GCF_902490045.1 uncultured Anaerotruncus sp. | reverse complement strand
GGTCAAGGGGGTCTCCCCTTGCGGCTTCTTTCCCCTATTTCTTGTCCGTACAAGAGCGCGGCCGCAGCCGCCGATCGAGGCCAACCGCCCGTAGGGCGGCTCTTAGGCCGAGACAATAGGGTCGCTGTCGGTCGACTACCGACAGGCCCTCCGGCCTCTGGGCGGAATATCTAAAACCGCCGCCGGCAAACCCAGCCGCCCAATGGGCGGAAACCCAAAGAAAGAGGCGCCCCACCCGGGGCGCCTCTAAAAACTGCTGTCCTTTTACTGCTGCTTCGCGGCGTTCTTTTTGGCCTCCATGGCGATGAGCGCGTCGCGGCGGGAGAGGTTGATGCGGCCCTGCTGGTCGATCTCCGTGACCTTGACGATGACCTCGTCGCCGGGGGCGACAACATCCTCGACCTTCTCGACGCGGCCCATATCGAGCTTGGAGATGTGCACAAGGCCCTCCTTGCCGGGGGCGAGCTCGACAAACGCGCCGAAGTTCATGAGGCGGGTGACCTTGCCCTTGTAGATCGCGCCGACCTCGGGGTCGTTGACGATCGTCTCGATGATCGAGACGGCGCGGCGGATGCCGTCCGCGTCGACCGAGGAGACCACGACGGTGCCGTCGTCGTCGATGTCGATCTTGACGCCGCAGTCGGCGGAGATCTTCTGGATGACCTTGCCGCCCGAGCCGATGACCTCGCGGATCTTGTCGGGATTGATGTGGATGGACTTTACCTTGGGCGCGTACTTGGAGAGCTCCTCACGCGGCGCGGGGATGGCCGGCAGCATGATGTCGTTGAGGATATACATGCGCGCCTGGTAGGTCTTTTCGAACGCCTCTTTGATCATGTCGTAGTTGAGGCCCTTGATCTTGAGGTCCATCTGGATGGCGGTGATGCCCTTTTCGGTGCCGCCGACCTTGAAGTCCATGTCGCCGAAGAAATCCTCAAGCCCCTGGATGTCGACCATCGTCATCCAGCGGTCGCCCTCGGTGATCAGCCCGCAGGAGATACCCGCGACCGGGCGCTTGATCGGCACGCCCGCGTCCATCAGCGCCAGCGTGGAGCCGCAGATGGAACCCTGGGAGGTGGAGCCGTTGGAGGAGAGCACCTCGGAGACGAGGCGGATCGTGTAGGGGAACTCCTCGAGCGAGGGGATCATCGGCTCGAGGGCGCGCTCGGCAAGCGCGCCGTGGCCGATTTCGCGGCGGCCGGGGCCGCGGCTGGGTTTCGTCTCGCCCGTCGAATAGGAGGGGAAGTTGTAGTGGTGGATATAGCGCTTCTGGTCCTGGTCGTCGATGCCGTCGAGCTTCTGGGCCTCGCTGACGGTGCCGAGCGTGCAGATGGTCAGCACCTGGGTCTGGCCGCGGGTGAACATGCCGGAGCCGTGGACGCGGGGCAGCAGGCCGACTTCGGCGGCCAGCGGGCGGATCTCATCCATTCCCCGGCCGTCGACGCGCTTCTGCTCGTCGAGCAGCCAGCGGCGGACGACGAATTTCTGGAGCTGGTAGAACGCCTCGTCGATCTGGGCGGCGTTGGACTTCTCCTCGTCGTCGAATTTCTCGTGGACGCGCTCCTCGACGGGGGCGAGGCGCTCGTCGCGCACGCTCTTGTCGTCGGTGTCGAGCGCGGCGCGCACGTCCTCGATCGCGAACTCCTTGACCGCCTCGAAGAGGTCGGCGGGGACCTTGACCGACTCGAAGGCAAACTTCGGCTTGCCGATCTCGGCCTGGATCTCCTTGATCTTGCGGACCATCTTTTTGATCTCGGTGTGGCCCTTGATGATCGCGTCGAGCATGACGTCGTTGCCGACCTCGTTGGCGCCCGCCTCGATCATGCAGATGACGTCCTCGTCCGCCGCGACGGTCAGCTGCAGGTCGCTCTTCGCGCGCTGCTCAGCGGTCGGGCAGACGACGACCTCGCCGTCGACGAGTCCGACGTTGACGCCGGCGATCGGTCCGTTCCAGGGGATATCGGAGATGGACAGCGCGAGCGAAACGCCGCACATGCCCGCGATCTCGGGCGGACAGTCGGCGTCGACCGACATGACGGTCATGACGACCGAGCAGTCGTTGCGCATGTCCTTGGGGAAGAGCGGGCGGATGGGGCGGTCGACGAGGCGGGAGTTGAGGATCGCCTTGTCGGAGGGGCGCGCCTCGCGCTTGATGAAGGAGCCGGGGATCTTGCCGACCGAGTAGAGCTTCTCCTCGAAGTCGACCGACAGCGGGAAGAAGTCGATGCCCTCGCGGGGCTTCTTGGAGGCGGTGACGTTGCAGAGCACGACCGTCTCGCCCCAGCGCACGAGGATCGACGCGTTGGAGAGGCAGCACATCTTGCCCGTTTCAAAGGTCATCTTTTTGCCGCCGTATTCGATTTCGTATACCTTGTAGTTTTCAAACATTGCAGTTCCTCCGTAATCAAAATATTTTATCTCACGGAGCTGCGTACTTTTTAGCAAGTATTTCAGCGTTCGAGGGCGCCTCGAGCGCTCAAGTAACTGCTAAAAGGACGCCCACAGCTCCGTAAAATTCTTCTGGATGATGCATCGAAAGGCAGGCGGACGCTCCGCCTGCCTTTCGTTTATGGCTTACTTGCGCAGGCCCAGCTTGGCGATCAGCGCGCGGTAGCGGTTGATGTCCTTCTTGGCCAGATAGTTGAGCAGGTTTCTCCGCTGGCCGATCATCTTAAAGAGGCCGCGGCGGGAATGATGGTCCTTCTTGTGGGTCTTCAGATGCTCGGTGAGGTCGGCGATCCTCTTGGTGAGGATGGCAACCTGGACTTCCGGCGAACCGGTGTCGCCCTCGTGGGTGGCGTTCTGGAGAATGACTTCCTGTTTTTCTTCCTTGCGGATCATGTTGGGAATCACCTTTCATGTTAAATTTGCCTTGATCTCAGGGACAGGCGGGTGACATCCCGTTCGGCTCTTCGCCCGGGCGTAAAACCCTGTCTCCGTGAAAAAGGTCACATCAATTGTTAATTGTAGCATAGTGTTGACCGAAAGTAAAGGGATCATGCCTTTATTTTCCGTTTTTTTCGGCGATATACCGCTCCGCGACGGGCAGGGAGGCCGCCGCGTCCGCCTGGATCTGGCGCTTCAGCTCCTCGACCGAGGGAAACTTCCGCTCCCCCCGCAGAAACCGAAGCAGCCGCACCTCGACCGCCTGCCCGTAGAGGTCGCCCGAGAAGCCGATGATGTAGGTCTCCGAGTTGACGGCGGAGGCGTTCTCCACCGTGGGGCGCAGTCCGATGTTGGTGACCGCCGGGCGCAGCGTCCCGTCCACCCGCGCCGCCGCCGCGTAGACCCCGTGGCGCAGCCGCACGAAGTCGGCGGGAAACCGCTGGTTGATCGTGGGGGAGTCGATCGTGCGGCCG
>NZ_CABUCJ010000176.1 GCF_902490045.1 uncultured Anaerotruncus sp. | reverse complement strand
GCAGGGCGCAAAGCTCGCCCCCCTTGAGAATCCCCCCTCCGCTCACGTCCAGCCAGCCTCAGAAATAGGGCAAATGCCAACGCGCCCGCTGGGAAAGAGTTCCGAGTTTTCCGTCTCCACACGTTAGGAGCGTCGAGATTAGGTTGAGCCCTCAGCTAGTGTACCCGTAGGGTGCGGCGGCAGTTCGCGGGTCTTGGCAAGGTACTCCCGGGGGATTCTCAAGGGGACTGGCGGAAGTCCCCTTGAGCGGACTTTTGGTTCCTTTTCGTCCGTCCGAAAAGGAACCCGTGGGCGCGGCGGAACGCGCTCGTGTTTCTTGCCGCCAAGGGCGGCAATTCCCGAGGGCACCCGCCGGGCGCAGCGCGGCAGATCAAGAAGCCCCCGCAGGGCACAGCGCAAAAAATCCAAACCCAAAATTCGACACGGTGCGTATGACATCAGTTTAGCGCATCCCGTCGATTTGTTCAATGGGAAAAGAGAATTTTATTCCCCCATTCGCTCGTCGACCCGCCGGAAGACCTCGCAGGGCGTCACACCCATCCCGTAGGCGATCCGCATCACCGTGTCGGCACGGACGCGCCCGGTATCCGTCCCGCGTTCCAGTCTGCGGATGGTCCTCTCGCTGACTCCGCATCTTTCGGAAAGTTCCGATACGCCCCATCCGCATTCCGCGCGCAGCGCCCGCAGCACCCCGGCGAGACACAAATAAAACCGCTCTCTGTCAGCCATTTTTCATTCCTCCCGGGACAGCATAGCATGGATTTTTCGCGGGACCATGTTTTGATTCAATGTGGGTCAAAAAATTTTCCTTGCCATTTACTCTGTTAAAGTGTAAAATATGGGTTATCCCTTTTTGCACAATTTTTAAAAGAAGGAGGAGCATCATGAACGACCAGATCAAGCAGATTGCCCAACGCATCCGCGAGCTGCGCGAAATCCTCGACGTAGACGCGGCCGACCTTGCAAAGCAGGTGAACGTATCGGTAGCGGAGTACAGCCAGTACGAGAACGCCGAAACCGACATTCCGATAGGAGTGATCTATGCGGTAGCGGCGGCGCTGAACGTCGACCCCACGGTGCTCCTGACGGGCGACGCCCCCCGCATGAGCGATTACACCATCGTCCGGCAGGGCCGGGGGGTGTCGGTCGAGCGGTACAAGGGCTACAAATTCAGCTCCCTCGCCTTCAATTATATCGGCCGCCAGTTCGACCCGATGGTCGTCGATCTGGAGCCGATGGAAAATCCCCCCGAGCTCGTCGTGCACGGCGGGCAGGAATTCAACTATGTCCTCAAAGGCACCGTACAGCTGGTGATCGGTTCCCGGGAATTTCTTCTCGAGGCCGGCGACAGCGCGTTCTTCAACCCGATGACGCCGCACGGACAGCGCGCCGTAGGCGGCCCGGTAAAATTCCTTACCATCATCAACGAATGAACGCGGACCAGATTTTGAAAGAAAGCGGTGCTGATTGACATGATCGAAAAATATCTGCCCCGTACCGAGTTTGACTCGTACGAGGATTTCAAGGCGAACTACCGCCTCAACGTGCCCGAGGACTTCAACTTCACCTACGACGTGATCGACGAATGGGCCAGGGACCCCGAAAAGCCCGCGCTCGTCTGGGTGAACGACGACCGCGACGAGCGGCGCTACACCTTTAAGGACCTCTCGGAGTACTCCTGCCGCATGGCGAATTTCTTCACTCATTACGGCGTGAAAAAGGGCGATTTCGTCCTGCTCGTGCTCAAGCAGCGGGTCGAGGCGTGGGTGTGCATGCTGGCGCTCCACCGCATCGGCGCGGTGGTCATTCCGGCCACCTTCCAGCTCATGCCGCACGATATCGAATACCGCTGCAACAAGGCGGGCGTCAAGATGATCTGCACGGTCGACGACGCGGAGCTGCTCGCGAACATCGAGCAGGTGCGCCCCGCCTGCAAAACCCTCGAGCAGGTGGCGGTCGTCGGCGCGCGCGTCCCGGCGGACTGCATCGACCTGCGCGCCGAGGCGGCGGGGTATCCCTCCGTTTTCCCGCGTCCCACGGGGGATGCGGCCACTGGCGTGCACGACCTCATGCTCGGGTATTTCACCTCCGGCACGACCGGGATGCCCAAGCTTATCGTCCACGACTACGCCTATCCGCTCGGACATATCACGACCGCCCGCTACTGGCACGAGGTGGAGGAGGGCGGATTGCATTTCGTGTCGGCCGATTCCGGCTGGGCGAAATTCGGCTGGGGAAAGATTTACGGCCAGTGGATCTGCGGCGCGGTGATCGTCGCCTACGACACCGAAGGCAAGTTCGACCCCAAACACATGCTTGAAACGGTCGAGCATCTGCGGCCCAGGACCTTCTGCGCGCCGCCCACCGTCTACCGCTTCCTCATCAAGGAGGACCTCTCCAGATACGACCTCTCCTCCCTCAAAAAATGCACGATCGCGGGCGAGCCGCTCAACCCCGAGGTCTTCAACCGCTGGAAGGATGCCACCGGGCTGGAGCTCACCGAGGGCTTCGGGCAGTCGGAATCCACCGTCATCATCGCGAACTTCCCATGGTTCCCGATCAAGCCCGGCTCGACCGGAAAGTTTTCGCCTCTCTACGACCTCGACATCGTCGACGAGGACGGCAACTCCTGCGAGGACGGCATCGTCGGCACGATCGTCGTCAAAAACCTCGACAGGTTCCGCCCGGCCGGCCTGCTCGTCGAATACCGCGACGACCCGGCCGCCAACGAGGACGCCTTCTTCGACAACATGTATTCCACCGGCGACACCGCCTGGCGGGACAGCGACGGCTACATCTGGTTCGTCGGCCGCAACGACGACGTGATCAAGTGCTCGGGCTACCGCATCGGCCCCTTCGAGGTCGAGTCGGCGCTCATGACCCACCCGTCGGTGCTCGAGTGCGCCGTCACCGCCGCGCCCGACCCGGTGCGCGGACAGGTCGTCAAGGCCACCGTCGTGCTCGCCAGAGGCTACGAGCCCTCCGACGCGCTCAAAAAGGAGCTCCAGAACCACGTCAAAAAGGAGACCGCTCCCTATAAATATCCGCGCATCGTCGAGTTCGTGGGCGAGCTGCCCAAGACGACCTCCGGCAAAATCAAGCGCAAGCAGATCCGCCAGGAGGACGCTGAGAAATAATTTTTCGCCGCGCCTTTCGCCGGGCGCGGCGATTTCTTTTTTACCGCTCGATGAGCGGTGTAGCTGCCGGGCTCCGACGGCCCGCAGGTCTGGTGTCGGAGGCGTGTCCCGCCGCCGACGGCCCCGGCGGGCGGTTTTAGATTTTCCGCCCAGAGGCTGGAGGGTATGCCGGTAGTCGACCGGCGGCGACTCTAGATTTGTCGCTCAGTGAGCGGTGTAGTTGCCGGGACCCGC
>NZ_CABUCJ010000175.1 GCF_902490045.1 uncultured Anaerotruncus sp. | reverse complement strand
ACCACGAGCCGCACGGTGAACGGGCTGCCCGACGGCACCTTTTCCGCCCTGTCCACCGTGCTCGCGGTGGACGAGGTGGTCGGCGCGGTGCGCCGCGCCGTCCGCGCGCGGCTGCGCGGACTAAAAAACAACGCCGTCACGCGGGAGAGCATCGCCTCCCAGATCACCGTCGAGCTCGAGCGGGAACGCGCGCTCGGCGTGATCGACAGCTACCGGCCGCCCCGTGTCGCCGCCCACCCGGACGACGCGTCCGTCTGCGTGGCGACGCTGTCGCTGCGGGTCGCGCCCGAGATCAACCAGATCGTGATCGCGGCCGACATCGTGGTCTAGAGCGGAAGGAGGACAAGATGGCATTCATCAGTTTCCCGACAAGCAAGGATATCTACATTGAGGTCGACGGCCGCCGGCTGGCCACGGCGCAGAGCTACAAGGCCAAGACCACCCGCGAAAGTCGCTATGTCGAGGCGTTTGGTTCGACGGAGCCGGTGGGCACCGTGGGCGGACGCGTCCGCCACGTGCTTGAGCTCGTGCGGGTGGTCGTCTCCCCCGCCTCCGACGTGGACTTCTTTTCCCTCGACGACTTCAACGTCGTCATCGTGCGCCCGGACGGCAAGATCATCTACTCCGGGTGCCAGTGGTCGGCAATCGGCGAGGACGCCCCGCTGGGCGACCTCGTCTACGAGAGCCTCACCCTCGTGGCGCGCTCGCGCATGGAGGTGCGGCCATGAGGCGCGGCGCCGAGCGGTTTACCGTTTCCTTTGAGGGGCGCGGCGTCCATTTCCGCGGGCAGACCGCCGCCCAGCGCCTCTCCCACCGCCAGCGCGCCTGCGCGATGATGCCCCTGCTCGGAAAGCGGGGGCTGGGCGGCGAGGAGGCCTACGCGCTCGCCTACAACTGCGTGCTGCTCTGCCAAACGCTCGACGGGCCCGACCGGCTGCGCACCCCCGCAGGGGCGCTGCGCCGCTATACCCTCGGGCAGATCGCCGGGCTCTGCCGACTCTACTGGGCGCAGGGGGACCTGCCCTTCGACGGGACGGAGGAGGACGTCGGCTTCCGGGAGGAAGCTTCCTTCAACGAGAGCTTTCCCGAGGAGGAATTCCCATGCTGAACCTCGACGCCGAGCTGGCCGAAAACCTGAAGGTCTACTCCGACTACACAAAAACCCGCGCGGCGGTCAGCTATCCCGCCAAGATGGATGTTCCGATGGTGTGGGACCGCTATCTGGACACCGCGCGGCCGGTGGGGGCCGAGCTTTCCACCGGGCAGGCCGCCTACTCGCCCGCCCCGCCCGACTATGAGGCCGCGGGATTTGAGTACGCCGCCCCCGCCCCGGTGCAGTGGCGAATCTCCGGCGAGGGGGAGGGCGGCCTGCTCGGACAGCTCAACGACCGCCTCAAGACCCAGGCCCGGCGTTACCCGCACCCGATCACCAATGAAATGGAGGACTTCTCATGAGCAGGATGCAGTATGGGGCGTTCGTCTTCCCGCACAATCCCCGGCGGATTGAGCTGAGCTATGCCGGGATCCTCGCGTCGCAGGTCTTCCCCGGCTGCGGCGCGGCGGTGCAGGAGCTCGGCCCCCGCTGCCGCGTCGCGAGATGCGAGGGGGAGGTCTTCGCCGCCACGCCCGAGGGCGCGGCCGCAAAGCTCGCGGAAATCTCCGCGGCCTGCACGGGCGGCGGGTTCGCCCGCCTCTACCTGCCCGCGGGCGGCAGCTTTGAGGCCGCCGTCTCCCGCTTCGCCTACACGGCGCAGGGGGACGGGCGGGTGCTCACCTACGCGCTCGAATTCGTCGAGCGCGCCGCGCAGAGGGGGGAGGGCGCATGACCGAGCTGACCGGCGAACGCTCCTGCACCGTGCGGGATTCGGCGGGAAACGCCTTTTCGCTGCCCGCGCCGCTTGAATGGGAGATCGTCAAATCGCTCGATTCGCCCGCGCACTCGTTCGAGGGAATCTTCCCCTGCGCGCGCGCCTGCGGCGACCTGCGTTCCGTCGAGGTCCTGGCCGGGGAACGGACGCTCTTCTCCGGCGGCGTCGACGAGGCGGCGGTCACGGAGGACGCGGGCGGGAGGCGTCTTAAGCTGATCGCCCGCAGCGCCGGCGCTGTGCTGCTCGACAACGAGGCCCTGCCGCAGACCTACACCACCGGGCTTTCCCTCACCGAGCTGTTCGACGAGCACATCCGGCCCTACGGCTTCTCCACCCTGATCACCGACTTCGACGTCTTCTTCAATCAGTACCAGATCCTCAAGGGGACGAGCGAATGGGAGGCGCTTTCCAACTTCTTCCGCAACGGCAGCCAGGGAATCGCCCGCATCGACGACGCGGGACGCGTCGTCTGCCTGATGAACCCCGGCGAGGGGAATTTTCACCTTATCTCCAACCGGGACGCGGGGGCCCAGCGGTTCACCAGCCTCAAAATCACCGACAACCGCTACTCCCCCATCACCCGGTTCGTCATCCGCGACGACGACGGCGCGTACAGCTACGCCTACAACAACCCCGAGGCCTCCGCGCTCGGGCTCGTGCGAAAGCGGTACCTCATCCCGTCGGTCGAATACACGCTGACCCCGACGGGCGGCCAGATCGACGCGATGCTCCGCATCCGCCGCTCGATGCTCGGCAAGCGGGTGGTCTCCGTCACCTGCCCCGGGCTGCTCGACGCCGCGGTCCGCGACACCGTGACCGTATCGGGCGGATATGAAACCTTTGAGGGGCTGCTGGTGCACCAGGTGCGGCACCGGCTTGCCGCCTCCGGCGCGTCGACCGAGCTCACGCTCGTCGACCGCGACTACCTGTAGAAAAGGAGGGCGCATGATGGACGCTTTGCTCATCGACGGCGGGCACCTCTGCGACCATCTCGGGAGCCCCGTCATGGTCGGCGGCGAACGGGAGCTTTTGCAGCGCGCCGCCATCCGGCTCGCGGTGAAGCGGGGGAGCCTGCCCCACGACCCCGGCTTTGGCAGTGCGCTGCACCGTCTCGACGCGGACGGCCCCGCCGCGGCGCGCGACGCGCGGGCGCTCGCCGCGGCGCGTCTGGCGCTCGCTCCCCTGCCGCAGCTTGAGGTGCGGTCGGCGGCGTGCGCGTGGGAACCCGGCGCGCGGCGGCTGACGGTGCGGATCACCCTCGCGCTGGCGGGGCGGGACTATCAACTGGAGGTGGACGTATGAACGAACAGGATTTTTACCGCGCGATGGTCGCGCGGTACAGCGCGCTCTCCGGCTTTGTCCCCGACGAGGCGTCGGACATCGCGCTGCGCTTCCACGCGCTGGCCGGCGAGCTCGCCGGTTTTTCCGCGCGGCTCGACGAGGCCGCACGGCAGATGGACCCGCTGACGGCTGACGGCGGGGCGCTCGACGCCCTCGCCGCGCTGCGGGGGATTTCCCGCAAGCCCGCCGCGCACGCCGCCGGGGAGCTCACCTTCACCCGCGCGCCGGGGACGGCGGGTGAAATCCCG
>NZ_CABUCJ010000174.1 GCF_902490045.1 uncultured Anaerotruncus sp. | reverse complement strand
CCGCCGGCGACGCCACCGTGGGTGAGCTGATCGCCGAGGCCATGGAGAAGGTGAGCGCTGACGGCGTCATCACCATTGAGGAGAGCAAGACCGCCGAGACCTACACCGAAGTGGTGGAGGGCATGCAGTTCGACCGCGGCTATATCACCCCCTATATGGTCACCGACACCGAGAAGATGGAAGCCGTCCTCGACGACGCCTACATCCTCATCACCGACAAGAAGATTTCCTCCATCCAGGAGATCCTGCCCCTGCTCGAGCAGGTGGTCCAGGGCGGCAAGAAGCTGCTCATCATCGCCGAGGACGTCGAGGGCGAGGCGCTCTCCACCCTCATTGTCAACCGCCTGCGCGGCACCTTCACCTGCGTCGCGGTCAAGGCCCCGGGCTTTGGCGACCGCCGCAAGGAGATGCTCCAGGATATCGCCATCCTGACCGGCGGCCAGGTCATCAGCGAAGAGGTCGGCCTCGAGCTGAAGGAGGCCCAGATGAACCAGCTCGGCCGCGCGCGCCAGGTCAAGATCCAGAAGGAGAACACGATCATCGTCGACGGCGTGGGCGACAAGAAGGCCATCAAGGACCGCATCGCGCAGATCCGCGCCCAGATTGAGACGACCACCAGCGACTACGACAAGGAGAAGCTCCAGGAGCGTCTGGCCAAGCTCTCCGGCGGTGTCGCGGTCATCCGCGTCGGCGCGGCCACCGAGATCGAGATGAAGGAAAAGAAGCTGCGCATCGAGGACGCCCTGTCCGCGACCAAGGCGGCTGTTGAGGAAGGCATCGTCGCCGGCGGCGGCGTGGCGCTGCTCAACACCATCCCGGCGGTCGAAAAGCTGATCCCGGGCCTCGACGGCGACGAGAAGACGGGCGCCCGCATCGTCCGCCGCGCGCTGGAGGAGCCCATCCGCCAGATCGCCGAGAACGCCGGCATGGAGGGCTCGGTCATCATCGACAAGCTCCGCCGCACCCGCAAGGTCGGCTACGGCTTCGACTTCGCCAAGGAGACCTACGGCGACATGATCGAGCTGGGCATCGTCGATCCGACCAAGGTCACCCGCAGCGCGATCCAGAACGCCGCTTCCGTGGCCGCGATGGTCCTCACCACCGAGAGCCTCGTTTCGGACGAGAAGGAAGAGAACCCGGTTCCCGCGGCTCCCGCGGGCGGCATGGGCGGTATGTACTAATCCCGCGAATTTACGCACCCCAAAGGCCCCGGCGCGTCGCGCCGGGGCCTTTTTGCATGTTTTCCGGACAGGCCGCTGTGAAAAATTTCAAAAAACTCCTTGACAGATTGTGCAATTCGATTATAATGAAAACAATCAAACCAGACACGCGGAGGAAGCCATGAACAAGCTCACCCTCAAACAGAATCGATTTTTCGGCTTTTTTAGCTGGGGCTTTTACTTTAGCACCGGCTTTTTTGGCTATGGAAAAAGATTGTGTTTGATGAGCAGATAGTTCCGCGCGGCTGATCGCAGGGAATATATCAAGAGGACTCATTGACGCAATGGGTCCTCTTTTTGTATGCGCAAATGACGGGCCCTTGCGTAAAATCAAATTTATTGGAGGCAACCGCAATGATCGTCATTATGAGACCCCGCACCCCGCAGCAGGAAATCGACAAGCTCACCGACGCGCTCACCGCCAGGGGCGTGGAGGTCAACCCGGTCATCGGAAAGGACCTGATCATCCTCGGGCTCGTGGGCGACACGAGCAAGATCGACCCGACCTGGATCGAGGCCAACCGCAACGTCGAGCGCGTCATGCACGTCGCCGAGCCGTTCAAAAAGGCCAACCGCATGTTCCACCCCGACCCGACCGTCGTGAAGGCGGCGGGCCGCGAGATCGGCGGCAAAAAGATCACGATGATGGCGGGGCCCTGCTCGGTCGAGAGCGAGGAGCAGATCTGCGGCATCGCGGAGCAGGTCAGGGAGATGGGAGCGGATTTCCTGCGCGGCGGCGCGTTCAAGCCCCGCACCTCCCCCTACGCGTTCCAGGGGCTTAAGTATGACGGCCTGAAGCTGCTCAAGGAGGCCCGCGCCAAGACGGGACTTCCGATCGTGACCGAGATCATGTCCCCCTACGACATCGAGCTTTTCGAGGAGGATGTGGATGTCATCCAGGTGGGTGCGCGCAACATGCAGAACTTCGAGCTGCTCAAGGAGCTCGGCCGCACCCACAAGCCCATCCTCTTGAAGCGCGGCCTTTCCGCCACGATCGAGGAATGGCTGATGAGCGCCGAGTACATCATGTCGGAGGGCAACGAGAACGTCATCCTCTGCGAGCGGGGCATCCGCACCTTCGAGACCTACACCCGCAACACCCTCGATCTCTCGGCGATCCCGGCGGTCAAAAAGCTCAGCCACCTGCCCGTCGTCGTCGACCCGAGCCACGCGAGCGGCAAGTGGTGGATGGTCGACCCGCTTGCAAAGGCGGCGGTCGCCGTCGGCACCGACGGGCTGATGATCGAGGTGCACAACGACCCCGCCAATGCCCTCTGCGACGGCCAGCAGTCGATCCGCCCGAGCGTCTACGGCGAGCTCGTCAAGGAGCTGCGCGCCATCGCCCACGCCGTCGGCAGGGAACTGTAGGGTTACGGGAGAACGGGCTGGTATATCGACGGCTTTCTTGAAAGAAAGCCTTGGCAAAGAACTTTTGGCTCAGGCGGGACGCCGCCCCGCCCGGTCACGCCGCCCTTGCGGCAGGGTTTCCGATAGATTCCCCGTTCGCACGACGCGCGCGGCCGGCGGCCCGCCGCGGCGAATCTGCATGAGAAGTTTTGCGCCGCTTTTTCAAAAGCGGCAAAAGAAACGCCGCTTTTTTAAAGGCGGCAAAAGAAGCGCCGTTTGTTCAAAGGCGGCAGTCGGAGGTACTTATGGAGGATTTGGCAGGCTACCGGCGGGAGATCGACGAGATCGACTCCCAGCTGATTCCGCTCTTTGAGCGGCGGATGGACGTGGTGCGCGGGGTCGCACGGTACAAGAAGGCGCGGGATCTGCCGGTCCTGCAGCAGGACCGGGAGCGCGTGGTGCTCGAAAAAGCGGTCGCGCGGCTCCGGGACCCGGGCTACGCTGCCGAGGCGGAGCGGTTCATGAACGCGGTGATGGCGATCAGCCGCGCGGCCCAGCGGCGGGACATCGGCGGCGCGCTGCCGCGCGAGGCGGCCCCGCTGGCCGGCAGGGTGGGATATTACGGCGCGCCGGGGTCCTTCTCCGAACAGGCGCTGGCCGACTACTTCGGCGAGGACCGGGAGCGGACCTCCTGTGCCGAATTCGAGGACGTTTTCACCGCGCTGCGGGACGGGGAGATCGACTACGGCGTGCTGCCGATTGAGAATTCCTCCACCGGCGCGATCACGCGGGTATACGATCTGCTGGGGAGCTACGGCTTCTTCATCGTGGGCGAACGCCGCCTGCGCATCCGCCAGAACCTCGTGGGCGTGGCGGGCGCGACGCTCGATACGGTG
>NZ_CABUCJ010000173.1 GCF_902490045.1 uncultured Anaerotruncus sp. | reverse complement strand
CCCGGACCTTCGCCATGCTGCTCGTGTTCGTCTGGATGACGATCGCCTGCGTCGTGATCGTCATCATCGGCCTGCGGTATTTCCTCGCCCCCTACCTGCTCGCCGAACACCCCGAGTACAAGGCGCGCGCGGCCATCCGGGAGGGCGTGAAGCTTGTGCGGGGCTGCAAGGGAAGCGTTTTCCTCTTCGGCCTCTCCTTCCTCCTCTGGTACCTGCCGCTGCTGCTGGCGGTGCTGCTCGTCCTTTTCATCCCCTTCTCCGACCCCTTCTATCTCTTCCAGATCACCGGCCTGCTCCTGCTTTTGATGCTCGCCCAGCTGGGGCTCCTCTTCTACCTGGTGCCCTACCAGAGCGCCTCCCACGCGATGTACGCGCGCTATCTCATCCAGACGGGGGAGAGCGGCGGCAGGGACGCCTATGGGGACTCCACCCGGGAATACAAGCCGGAGATCGACCGCTACATGGAGGAGCAGGCCTCCCTGGAGCCGCCGCAGGCGCCGTCCGCGCCGCGGCCGGGAGGGGAGGAAACCGGCGGCGACGGGACGGCGGGGGAAGCGTCCTCCTGACCGGTCACAAACCGAAAGAAAGAGAAAAGCACAGGACCAAATGTCCTGTGCTTTTTTCTGTTTCCCAAAATACTTCTTCTTTTCTTCCCACACATTCAACGCAACTATTTTGCGTCAGACAACTGATTGATACACTCGGCGCAGACGTTTCTTCCCTTGAAGCTGACGACATTCGTCGCGCTGTTGCAGAAGATGCACGCGGGCTCATATTTCTTTAGGATAATATGGTTGCCATCCACGTAGATCTCAAGGGAATCCTTTTCATTAATGTCTAAAGTGCGGCGCAACTCGATTGGAAGAACGATGCGTCCCAGCTCGTCGACTTTGCGGACGATACCGGTAGATTTCATGTATACACCTCCTATCCGGCAAAAATGCCTTTAACTAACAATATAACGTATTTTTGTAAAATTGTAAACGAATTTGTGAAAATTGCGTCAATATTTGTCATGAATAACGAAACATAAAAGAATAAACTGTATAATATACATATACGGAACCGATGGGGGGAATCCGGATATGATGAACGTCATTTTTGCAGGAATGATTCTGTTTTCCTTCGTTTTTGCCGCGCTGACAGGCCGGATGCCCCAGCTTTCCGAGGCCGCCATGGGGCAGGCGGGCGAAGCGGTCACGCTGGTGCTCTCCCTCACGGGGATGCTCTGCCTGTGGAGCGGGCTTATGAAGATTGCACAAGCGTCCGGCCTCACCGAAATGCTTTCCCGCCTGCTTTCCCCGGTCACAAAACGCCTTTTCAGCGGGCTCCGCCCGAACGGCGAGGCGGTGAACGCCATCACGATGAACCTCATCGCGAACTTCCTCGGCATTGGCAACGCGGCCACCCCGCTGGGCATCCGCGCGATGTGCGGGATGGCAAGGGAACAGCGCGCGGACGGCGCCGCGACCAACGATATGGCGATGTTCGTCGTCGTCAACACCGCCTCGATCCAGCTCATCCCCGCCACCACCGCGATGCTCCGCATGCAGGCGGGCTCCGCCGCGCCGCTGGATATCCTGCCCGCCACCTGGATCGCGTCGGTCGGTTCGGTCGCCGTGGGCATCGTGATGGCGCGGTTGCTCGCGCCCCTCTGGAGGAAACGGTCATGACCGCGGTCGGCGTCTGGATGGTCCCGCTCGCGATCGCCGGGATCGTCGGGTTCGGGCTTGTGCGCGGCGTCAAGGTGTTCGACCTCTTCGTCGAGGGCGCGAAGGAGGGGCTGACGACAGCCGCCAGCATTCTGCCCGCGCTTGTGGCGCTCGTCGTCGCCGTCGGCATGTTCAAGGCCAGCGGCGGCCTCGACCTGCTCTCCTTCGCCCTCGAGCCGGTCGGAAAACTGCTCGGCCTGCCCCGCGAGGTCATCCCCCTCTCCCTTATCCGCCCCGTTTCGGGCAGCGGCGCCATGGCGATCTTCAACGACATCCTCCGCAGCCACGGCCCCGACAGCCTTGCAGGCCGCGTCGCCAGCGTTATGATGGGTTCCACCGAAACCACCTTCTATACCATCGCCGTCTATTACGGCGCGGCGGGAATCAAAAATACCCGGCACACCATCCCCGCCGCCCTCAGCGCGGATATCTCCGGGTTCTTCCTTTCGGCGCTTGCCGTTAAAATCCTTTTTTATTGAGCTTTCGCTCGGATGTGATGAGCTTGGGTTTTCCGCCCAGGGGACAGAGGGCTTGCCGGTAGTCGACCGGCAGCGGCCCCTTAGGCTTACCGCTCAGTGAGCGGCGTAGTTTGTCGGTAATCGACCGACAGCGACCCTATTTCTTGTACGGACAAGAAATAGGGGAAAGAAACCGCAGGGGGCTGTGCCCCCTTGACCCCCGCGCCGCCTCCGGTTGGCCTGCGGCCAAAGTCGGCGGCGCCCGTGACACGGATGAGCGGACGGGTGTACAGCAACCCATCCGCCGCCGCGCCGCAGGCGCAATGCCTCTGCCGGCGAGCCTCCGGAACCGTACCGGAAGTGCCTTCGGGGAGGCACGGACGCTGGCGGAAAGCAACGCCCCGCAGTTTTCCGCCCAGCCTTGCGCGCCGCCCCGCGCCATATCAAAGGAGCCGCCTTTCGGCGGCTCCTTTACGCGTTCTCCGCGTTTCCGTCTGATATATAGAGTTCTTCGGCTTCCCGGAGCGCCTGTTTCACGTTGAGCGACTGTCTCGCCGCGAGCCTTCCGCAGATATCCAGCAGGTCCGCCGTTTCGCTCATCGTCCCCACCAGCAGGTGGTACATTTTTTGATAGTCGGGCATTTTGCACCTCCAAATTACCTGCATTCGGGTGATATTAAAATTTTAGCAGGCCGCACGGGAAATGTCAACCCGAATTCGGGTAATCACTTGAAAAACCTCTGCTAATATGGGTATTAACCGGTATATGGGTAATTCTGATGGGGGAGGGGTTGTTGTGGAGTATTCGGAAATCATCGTTTGGCGGATCAAATCGCTCTGCGGCAAGCGCGGAATCACCTACAACAAACTCGCCTCGATAAGCGGATTGAAGCAGTCAACGGTAGACAATATTGTTCGGGGCCTTACAAAGAATCCGCGCATTATGACGCTTCATAAAATTGCGAACGGTCTGAACATGACGATTTCCGAGTTTTTGGATTTTAAAGAGATGAACGATGTATCGTTCGAGAACGACCTCAATGACGATGAAGACCCTAACGCCATATAATATCGATAAAGATTGAATGGGCGGGGAAAAGATGAAGCCAAGGAAACACCCGTTGGGGAATAAGAATGGTGTCGGCAGACAGGTGACTGCGCTGAGAAAACAGAAGCGCATGAAGCAATGCGAGTTATTGCGGGAGCTTCAACTGAAAGGGATTGAAATGAGCGAGTCGGCATTGTCAAAGCTGGAAGGTCAAACGCGCGTTGTTACGGATATGGAATTGAAAGCACTTGCAGAGATATTCGACATTTCAATTGATGAGTTGGTGCGTCCGAAGAAATAATATAA
>NZ_CABUCJ010000172.1 GCF_902490045.1 uncultured Anaerotruncus sp. | reverse complement strand
GTTCCGTGCCGGACAGCCGGTCAGCCCTCGTCGGGCTCCTCCGGCTGGTCCCAGTTGTGGTAGACGTTCTGCACGTCGTCGTTGTCGTCGAACATGTCGAGCAGCTTCTCCATCTTCTGGGCGAGCTCCTCGTCGTCGATCTTCACCTTGGTCATCGGGATGTACTCGACCTCGGCGGAATCGTAGGTGTAGCCCATCTGCTCGAGCGCGCCCGCCACCTTCGCCACGTCGTTGGGCTCGGTGTAGATTTCAATCACGTCGTCTGAGCTGTAGTCGTAGTCGGTCGCCCCGCACTCGAAGCAGTCGTCCATGACCTTTTCCTCGTCGTATTTTCCTTCCTCGTTGTCGATGACGATGACGCCCTTCTTTTCAAACAGGAAGGAGACGCTCCCGTTCTGGCCGAGATTGCCGCCGCACTTGTCGAAGTAATGGCGCAGGTCGCCCGCCGTGCGGTTGCGGTTGTCGGTGAGGGTTTCCACGATGACCGCCACACCCGAAGGACCGTAACCCTCGTATGTAATCTCCTCGTAGTCCTCCTTGCTGTCCCCCGCCTTTTTGAGCAGGCGCTCGATGTTTTCGTTCGGGACGTTGTTCGCCTTCGCCTTCGCGATCAGCGTCGCCAGCTTGGAGTTGTTCGCCGGGTCGGCCCCGCCCTCGCGCGCCGCGACGGTGATCTCGCGCCCGATCTTCGTAAAGATTTTCGCGCGCGCGCCGTCGGTCTTTTCCTTCTTGCGTTTGATGTTTGCCCATTTGGAATGTCCGGACATATCCTTCAACCTCTCTTTGAAATCATGGTTTAGCGGTGTTTCGCCATTCTTTCTTTTTTCCTCTGAAAGAAAGAAGCAAAGAAAAATCGCTTCTCAGGACCAGCCTTCCGCGCCTGCGGGCGCGGCAAGGGGCTCCGCCCCTTGACCCCGCCGCCTTTTAAAAAAGGCGGGCGAAAATGTTTATTGATTCTCCGCCTCACGGGTCGCGTGTACGGAGAAGAACGCGGAAATCCTGACAAAAGTTTTCGCCGCCACTTGCCCTTACGGGCAAATGGTGTCTCCATTCGGGCGGTCGCTACGCGACAGGTCTTTTTCAAAAGGCCGTTTCATGATTTCCCGTTCCCCCCGTTCTCTTCCGCAGCCACGCGCCGGGCGGGACGGGAAACGGGCAGGGGATGCGGTAATGACGCATCGGATGGCAGGCCGCCTCCACGGCGCCCTCCTCCGGGTCCTCGACCGCCGTGATGGGGAGGGGGCGCGGACCCCCGCGCGGAAGCAGCAGCTCCGCCTCCTCGCCGCGGAAAAACCGGTTGCGCAGGCTCACTTCGAGCACGCCGTCCGACCAGCTCTCCGCCATGGCGAGCACCTCCCAGCCGCAGAGGGAACCGCCGAACGCGGCGTTCTGGCCGGGCGCGCCGAAATAGAAGCCGGTCGAATAGGGCCGGTGGCTCACCTTCCCCACCTCTTCGAGCGCCCAGGGAGGAGGCTCCCGCCGCTGCATCCACGCGTCGAGCGCGGCCCGGTAGGCGGCGGTGACGGAGGCGGTGTAATAGGCCGATTTGGCGCGCCCCTCGATCTTGAAGGAGGAGACGCCCGCTTCCGCCAACGCGCCGACATGTTCGATCATGCACAGGTCGTTCGCGTTGAGGATGTAGCTGCCCCGCTCGTCCTCCCCGATGGGGAAGTACTGCCCGGGACGCTTCTCCTCCACAAGGCGGTAGCGCCAGCGGCAGGGCTGCGCGCAGGCGCCCCGGTTGGCGTCCCGGCCGGTGAGGTGGCTGCTGAGCAGGCAGCGCCCCGACACCGACATGCACATCGCGCCGTGGACGAACGCCTCCAGCTCGAGCTCGGGCGGGGTGTTGTCCCGGATGCGGCGGATTTCCGCGAGCGAAAGCTCGCGCGCCAGCACGACGCGGGAGGCCCCGAGCCTGTAAAGCTCGGCTGCGGTCAGGTGGTTGACGACCCCCGCCTGGGTGGAGACGTGCAGCGGGATTTCCGGCACGGTGCGGCGCGCGAGCATCATCACGCCGAGGTCGGCGGCGATGAGCGCGTCCGCGCCCGCCGCACGCGCCGCGCGGAAAAAGTCCGGCAGCGCCTGTGCCTCCGCGCAGGAGGGCAGGGTGTTGCACACGAGATAGGCGCGCGCGCCGTTTTCATGCGCGAAGGAGACCGCCCCGGCGAGCGCGTCCGGCCCGAGGGAGGCCGCGGCGCGCATATTGAACAATTCGGAGCCCAGGTAGACCGCGTCCGCGCCGAAGCGCACGGCGGATTCCAGCTGCTCCCGGCCGCCCGCCGGGGAGAGTAGTTCTGGCTTTTGCAAGGGAACGCTCCTTTTTACTGCTGCGGCTCGCTTTCGCCGCCCTCGCCCGGCATCGTGATGCCGTGGTCGACCCCGATGCCTGCCGCCGCGATGTTCGCCGCGTGCTCCTCGATCGTGGCCGCGTAGTAGAACTTGCCGTCCTTGTCCGCGAGGAAGTAGTAGTAATCGGTGTTCTGCGGATAGATCGCGGCCTTGATCGCGTCGACGCCCGGGTTGGAGATCGGCCCGACGGGCAGGCCGTCGCACACATAGGTATTGTATGCGTCGTACATCGGCTGATTGACCGGATCATCCGGATTTTCGAGATAGGGCTTGATGTCGTTTTCGACGTAGAAGATCGTCACGTCCGACTGGAGCTTCGGGAACTGCGCGGGATTTTGGAGGCGCTTGTGGAAGATGGAGGAGACCATCTTCATGTCCTCGGTGCGGCCCGCCTCCTTCTGGATGACCGACGCCAGCGTGACCGCCTGGTCGAGCGTCAGGTTCTGCGCCTTCATCTGCTGCTGGAGCTCGTCGGTGTTGACCATCTGGTCGAAGCGGTTGAAGAACTTCTGCACCACGGTGCCCAGATCCTCGCCCACGTAGAAGTCGTAGGTGTCGGGGAAGAAATAGCCCTCGTAGCGGCGGTAGCGGTTCTCTCCGGCGGGGATGTCGGCCAGGAAGGGGTACCGCTCCTCAAACGCCGCGCCGTTCTCCTCGAGGTAGCGGAAGAGGTCCTCCTTGGCGCAGACGCCGTTCTCCTCGAGCTTGTCCGCGATATCCGAAAGGGTCCAGCCCTCATAGAAGATGAGGGTGACCTGCTCCGGCCCGGTGCCCGAGCGGAAGGCGACGAAAATTTCGTCGTAGCTCATGTTGGTGTTGAGGGTATAGTCGCCGGGGAAGAAGGAATCCGGGGAGACCTTCTTGAGCGTTGCGTAGAGGCGGAAGGTCAGCGGCTGGGTGACGACGCCCTCCTTCTGGAGCATCGAGGCGATCTCGGAGATCGACAGCTCCTCGTCGGGCAGTTCAAAGCTCACCTCGCCCTCGGGCTTATTGAGGCCGAACATGTCGCTCGCGCTCTGCAGCGCGAACATCGCCAGAAAGACCGAAAGCCCGAGCACGACGACCAGCACGAGGAGCGCCTTGAACCAGCGGCCCGCGCCGCCGCCCGAATGGCGGTCCCCGCCGTCTCCGCCGCCCGACCGGCGGCCTCCGCCCCCGCCGCCCTTCGGCGGGCGCGGCGACGAGGTCGACGGCTCGTAGAATTCCTCGTCGTCGATCTGCACCTTGAATTCACGCTTGCGCGCGGTCTGGGGGC
>NZ_CABUCJ010000171.1 GCF_902490045.1 uncultured Anaerotruncus sp. | reverse complement strand
GACGAGCAGGAACAACTGGAAAACGGCGTGGATGCGGAAAGTCCTTTTCTGACAGCATTTCTCAAATATCAGAACATCGACAAACTGACACGGGAAATTCTGGCCGAGCTCATTGATTATATCAAAGTTTACGAGGGCGGCAATATTAGCGTGAAATTCAAATACGCTGATGAGTTCCGTCGCATGGCTGAATATATCGAGCTCAACGCTCCTATGGTTCAAGAGGCTGCGGGCTGATATATAGCCCTATTACCTAATCCGTTTGCTGGTTTTCCTAATATATATTGCCCATATGATTTTTGTATGTATACTGGAATTGGCAGGAGTGGTCACCAAGATAGCTTAGCAAACAAAATGTACGACTTAAATATTGCTGTCTTATCACATAAACGGCAAGGTCTACCGTTACTACTTTTTGAAAAGAAAAATGGCAAGTATTATTTTGTCGGAGAGTATGAGTTAACTGAAACACATCAAAATATACAACCAGACGATGACAAGTTTCTTAGAAGGGTATTTGTATTCCATCTGAAAAAAATTTCTAGTTCTATTGAGATCACATTACTTTCAGATTAACCGCAAATTTTTATCATTATATCAAGCAAATAGAATCATTTGCGAACTCCAAGAATTGTAATGGGTCAGGCTTTCGCCTGACTCTTTTTCTTGTTTTACTATAGCGGAAATTTTATTCCCCGGCACTTGACGGTATTTGCTATTCGTGTTATAGTTAAGCAAAATTATATAAATTTACTTAACTATATAGGGGGATCAGCATGGACCTGCGGGACACCCTAAATCAATACTACTACGACACCACGGTCTGCGACCTGCGTCAGCTCAGCCGGACGGGTGGCGGGGAGCTCTCCTACAACAGCATCATGTATCTGGACGTCATCTCCTTCCAGGAAAAGGCCGGGGGCTGCACGGTAAGCGGGCTGGCGAAGACGCTCCACATTTCCGCTCCGGCCGCCACCCTCAAGGTCAATGAACTCGTAAGGCTGGGGCTGGTTGAAAAAACGCGCAGCGAGACGGACCGGCGGGTCGCCTACCTGCGCGTGACAAAACGGGTGGCCGAATCCCTCAAAAGCTACGACAGCCCCTTTGAGCGCGCCGTACAGGCGGTTGAGCGGCGGTTTTCAGCGGATGAGATCCGGGCTTTCTGCTCGATCCTCGGCGCCTTTACCGAGGAATACAAAAAGGATTTTTGATATGGAACAGCAAAACCAGATATTCGAGACGCTTTCTCCCACCCGCCTGTTCTTCCGGTGCGCCCTCCCCAGCATGGCTAGCATGGCCGTCATCGCCCTCTATACGATTGCGGACGGCGTCTTTGTGGGGCGTTTCATCGGGTCGGACGCCCTTGCGGCAATCAACCTCGTCATGCCCGTGCTCAGCATCAGCTTCGCCCTCGCCGATATGGTCGCCGTCGGCTCGTCGGTGCAGATCGCCATCCGTCTGGGCGAAAAAAAGGAGCTGGAGGCCAGCCGGATTTTTACCGTCTGCTCCCTGCTGATCGTCGGGATTTCCGTGGCCGTTGGCATGATCGGCTATTTCGGCGCGGAACCGCTCCTGCGCCTGATGGGGGCGGACGCGGAGGTCACCGCGTTCGCGGTGGAGTATACCAAGGTGTACGCCGTCTTCGCGCCCTTCATCATGGTGTTCTTCGCGGTCGACAACTATCTCCGGATCTGCGGCCGCACCCACTACAGCATGGCGCTCAACATCATGACCGCCCTTCTCAACATCCTGCTGGACTATCTTTTCCTTGGCGTGCTGCGGCTCGGCATCGGCTCCGCCGCGCTGGCCTCCTGCATCGGGCTCTCGCTGGGCACCCTTCTCGGCTACTGGCCGTTTCTCCGGAAGAAGCTGCAGCTGCGCTTCGTGCGCGGAAAAATCCGGCTCCGGCAGATCGTTAACATCCTGTTTAACGGCTCCTCCGAGTTCTTTTCCAACATCGCGGGCTCCATTCTGATGATCATCCTGAACAGCCTTCTGCTCCGCCTGGCGGGTTCGATGGCGGTGGCCGCGTTTTCCATCGTCCTCTATGTGGACAGCATCATGGCGACCCTCCTCTACGGCATGACCGACTCGATGCAGCCAGCGATCAGCTACTGCTACGGCGCGAAGCTGCGCGGCCGCATGTTCGCCTTTGAAAAGCGGGTTCTGCTCGCGGGCGCGCTGCTCTCCGGACTCACGCTGGCCGGGATGCGCCTCGGCGGGCAGGGGATCATCGCCCTGTTTATCCGGGAGAACGACCCGGCCCTGCTCGAGATGAGCCTGCGGGCAATGGAGCTCTTCTCCTTCACCTATCTGACCGGCTGGATCGGCGTGGGACTCAGCGCCTTCTTCACCGCCGTCAACAGGCCGGGGACTTCCCTCGGCATCTCCATCGGCCGCGCACTCTTCTTCCCGCTGCTCTCGCTCGCCGTCCTGGTCCCCCTGCTGGGCGTGGACGGCGTGTGGCTCACCTCGGCGGTCAGCAGCACGCTGACGGCCGCCGCCGCGGTCATTTTTCTCGCGCGGTTTTTGCATGGGCAGAAAACTTTATGCGCCCGGAACGCGCCGCGGGGAAAAGCCGGCGGCCTCGAAGAGCAAATCAATACAGCGCCCGCGGAAGACGCGGGCGGTTTGGAGGAACACATGATTATCCGAAAAGAGACCCCAGCGGACCATGAGGCGGTATGCGAGCTCGTCAGGACCGCGTTCGCAGATGCCGAGCACAGCGACGGACAGGAGCACGAGCTGGTGGCCGCCCTGCGGAAAAGCGACGCGTTCGTCCCCGGGCTGTCGCTCGTCGCGGAGGTGGACGGAACCCTCGTGGGGCACATCCTGTTCACGGAAATCCGGATCGGCGGGCGGACCGCGCTGGCGCTCGCCCCGCTCGCCGTGCTCCCTGCGTACCAGCGGCGGGGCGTCGGCTCCGCGCTGATCGCGGAGGGACACCGCGCGGCCAGGGAGCTGCGCTATCCCTGTTCCGTCGTCCTCGGAAGCGAAAAATACTACCCGAAATTCGGTTACCTGCCCGCCGAGCGGTTCGGAATCCGTCCGCCGTTCGACGTGCCTTCGGAAAACTTCATGGCCCTGCCCCTGTCGGACGAGCCCGTCCACATGGAGGGCGTCGTGCAGTACGCGAAGGAGTTCGGCATCTGACGGGCGCGAAAAAGCCGGGGAACCCAATGGGGTTCCCCGGCTCCGTTTTTTACCCGGCGGTCTTCCGATCCTCGAGGATTTTTTCCGCCAGCTCCTCCGCCAGCCGCTCCACCATTTCGATCTGCGCCGCGTCCGCGCCGGTGAGGTGGACCCCCGCGGAGACGACGACCACCGCGTTCAACGCGCGGCAGAGCCGTTCGGCGATCGGGCGGGCGACGGCTTCATCCTTGTGGCCCAGCTGGTTCCACACCGAGCAGGTGCAGGAGACCGTCCCGTCCCCGCGCAGGCTGGGGCGCGGCTGCGCGATGGCCACCGACCCGACGTGCGACCGCCCGCCGCCCACCGTCACGGTGAGGCCCTCGTCGAGCGCCGCCGCCTGCGCTTCGAGCGCGAGGCCGCCCCGCGACACGCGGTAAAATCCCGTAACCATCCGGTTCTCCCCTTCCCCGGCGGCCT
>NZ_CABUCJ010000170.1 GCF_902490045.1 uncultured Anaerotruncus sp. | reverse complement strand
CCGTCACGCGCATCGCCTGGTAAACGTAGCTGCGCCCCGAGAGCGGGTCGCGGATCGCGCCGCCCAGACAGGTGGCCGCGCCGCCGAACGGCTCGATCTCGGTCGGGTGGTTGTGCGTCTCGTTTTTAAACATGAGCAGCCAGTCCTGCTCCTCGCCGTCCACATCCACCTTGATCTTCACCGAGCAGGCGTTGATCTCCTCGCTCTCGTCGAGGTCGGGGAGCTTGCCCTCCGCCTTGAGCGCCTTCGCGCCGATCACCGCGAGGTCCATCAGCGTCATCGGCTTCTCTTTCCCGGCATAGAGCCTGTCCCGCAGGGCGAGGTATTTTTCAAAGCTCTTTTTGATGTAGGGGGTCTCGACCTTCACGTTTTTCAGGTTGGTGAGGAAGGTCGTGTGGCGGCAGTGGTCCGACCAGTAGGTGTCGATCATCCGGATCTCGGTGATGGTCGGGTCTCGGCGCTCGGTGTTTTTGAAATAGTCCTGACAGAAGGCGATGTCGTCTGTGTCCATCGCGAGCCCGTAGCGGGCGACGAAGTCCTTCAGCCCCGCCGCGTCGAGCGCGGTGAAGCCGTCGAGCGTTTCCACCGTTGTGGGGATGTCGTATTTGACGTCGAGCGTTTCGGGCAGGCCGAGCGACGCGAGCCGGCTCTCCACCGGGTTCACGAGGTAGTTTTTGACCGCGTCGAGCGCGTCCGCCGGGATGTCGCCCGAAAGGATGTACACCCGCGCGGAACGCACGATCGGCTGCTCTTTGGAGGTGGCGAGGGAGATGCACTGGGCGCAGGAATCGGCGCGCTGGTCGAACTGGCCGGGCAGGTACTCGACCGCGAAGACCTCTTCGCCCGGCGCGGGCGGGGGAAGCTCGTCGTAGGTCACATCGACCTGCGGCTCGGAAAAGATCGTGCCGCGCGCGGCGTCGAAGTCGGCCCGGTCGATCCGTTCGACGTCGTAGCGGTTGAGGATGCGCACGCCCCTGACGCAGTCGAGCATCAGCACGGTGCGCAGATCGCTGAGGACCCCCGCCGCCTCCACGGCGAACTCCGGTTTTTTCTCCACGTAGATTCGGTAAACGCTCATTGGTGCTCCTCCAAATCGTTATTTTGTAACACGGCGGTATTCAATGGGGGAAGGCACGCCCACCAGGACGCAGCCCGCCTTCTCCAGAATCTCGGTGACAAGCAGGACCTCGGGGCCGATCCACTCCTCCAGCGTGAGGGTGGTGTCGGCGGAAAACCGGCTGACGCACCGGCCGTAAAAAACGCCCTGTTCATCCTCCCGGTAGACGAGTGGCGTGAATGTCTCAGAACGGGACAGCCCGCGGAAGTCAAAGCGCAGGGCGGGGTTGTCGTTGGTAAGCTGTGCGCGGGGAAGGTCCTTCGGCAGGTCGTAGGAATCAAGCCTGACGCACCCGGGCGCGTCGGAGGAGAAGAAAAACAGGTGCGGCATCGCGTTGGTCCTGCCGTTCTGGGTGTAGTAGCTCTCCTCCAGTACGAAAAAGCCGCCGGGGTCCCCGAGAAGGTGGTCGACCCGGTCGTTGACGTTGCGGCTGACATGCCGCGCGGCGGGATGGGTGACGCTGCCCGCCGCCTCCTGGGCGGCGATCTGGGCGGAGTTGTCAAAGTCTCCGGTGAGGCAGCTTTCAAAGCGTTTCAGGGTGTCGTTCATGGTGCGCCTTCTTTCTTACTTGCACAGGGTGGATGGACGTGACGGGAACTCCCCTTCGCACCAGTCGCCGTGCGCGGAAATGATCCGCACCTTCCGGATGCTTCCGGCGAGCGTCTCGTCCGCGCGCACCCGCACGGGGGTGTAGTTGGGGGTATAGCCCTCCTGCATGCCGTCGGCGGTCCGGCTCTCAAAGAGCACCTCGGCTTCGCTCCCCACCTGCGCGGCGAGGAAAGCGGCGCGGGTGCGCAGCGTGGCTTCGATCATCCGGGCCGAACGGGCCTCCCTGACGGCGCGGGGCACCTGGCCAGGCATGTCCGCCGCACGGGTGCCGGGGCGGCGGGAGTAGGAGAAGACATGCGCCCTGGCGAGCGCGATCTTCTCCGCGAAGGCGAGCGACTGCTCAAACTCCGCCTCGTCCTCGCCGGGGAAACCGACCATGATGTCGGTCGTGATGGCACAGTTTTCAAAATGCCGCCGCAGGCTCCCGGCGATGCGGGCGTATTCGGCGGCGTCGTAGTGGCGGTTCATCCTCCTGAGGGTCGCGTCGCAGCCGCTCTGGAGGGAGAGGTGGAACTGGGGGCAGAGCTTCCGCTGGCGGGACATCCGTTCGATGTCCCCGTCGGTGAGCAGCTCCGGTTCAAGGGAACCCAGCCGCACCCGCTCGATCCCTTCGACTGAGCAGGCGAGCTCGACCGCGTCGATCAGCCGCAGGCCGAGGTCCTTCCCGTAGCAGGAGAGGTTGATGCCTACGAGCACCGCCTCCCGGTAGCCCGCATTTGCGAGCCCCTCGAGCTCGGCGCGCAGCTCGTCCGGTTTTTTGGAGCGGACCGGCCCGCGCGCGGTGGGGATGATGCAGTAGGCGCAGTAGCGTTCGCAGCCGTCCTCGATCTTGACGAACGCGCGGGTGCGCTCGGAAAACTGCTCGGCGCGCATCGGCTCGAAGGCCTCCCCCCGCTCGTGCGGGCGGATGTCGACAATCCGCTCCCCCGTGGCGCGCGCCCGCTCCACGAGCGCGGCGAGCCGTTCCCGGCCGCGCGCGCCGGTGACGACGTCCGCCTCGGGCAGCCGGTCGGCGGCGTCGGGGAAGGCCTGGGGATAGCAGCCGGTCAGCGCGACGACGGCGTTTGGATTCTGCGATTTCAGATGGCGCAGCATCCGGCGGGTCTTCTGGTCGCCCGTCGCGGTGACAGTGCAGGAGTTGATCACATAGACGTCGGCGGGCTCGGTATGGGGGACGATCTCATAGCCCGAGGCGGAAAAAAGCTGCTCGAGAATCTGCGCCTCATATTGGTTCACTTTGCAGCCAAGGGTGTAAAAAGCAGCTTTCATTTATACACTCCGTCCAAAATAGGAATAATTTTCATGTGCAAGTTGCACAGTATCCAAAGGGGATTTTTCCAAGGATACACATATTATAATGAATTTTCGGAACAATTACAATTAGCAGTTGACTTAAAGAAACCCCGCTGATATAGTGAGAATGTAGTAAAAACATAAATTAGTATTATGTCAAGAAGAAGGAGGACATCGACATGAAATCTGTAGTCATTAAACTTGACACCATCAATGACGTGAAAAACTTCGTGAATACCGTTTCGAAATATGATTTCGACGTGGACCTTGTGTCCGGACGCTATGCCGTCGACGCGAAATCCATCATGGGAATCTTTTCCCTCGATCTCGCTAAGCCGATCAAGATGGAGATCTACGCCGACAACTGCCCGGAGTTTTTAAAGGAAGTCAAAAGCTTCATCGTTGAAGCGTAAGACTGCGAAAGCAAAAGGCGCGCCCTTCGGGGCGCGCCTTTTTTGTTGGTTTGCCGCTCAGGGAGCGGCGGAGTCCTCCAAGGGTTTCCACCCGGGGGCCGGAGGGCTTTCACGGGAATTGCCGCCTTTGGCGGCAAGAAATACGAGCGCGTTCCGCCGCGCCCACGGGTTCCTTTTCGGACGGACGAAAAGGAACCAAAA
>NZ_CABUCJ010000169.1 GCF_902490045.1 uncultured Anaerotruncus sp. | reverse complement strand
GCGTAGATGTCGCTCATGTTCGAGGTGGAGAGGCGCGCGTAGAATTTGGAAGCGTCGTCGTCCGCCTCAAAGGTGAGGGCCGCGCGGTCGTCGCCCCAGATCAGGGTGTTGGTGTCGTTCGCGTCGGGGTCCATGTAGACGCGGTCGCCGACGTCCGGGTTGTCGTCGTTGGTGGCCTTCGCGTTGCTGACCCAGAAGGTGTAGTCGATCGTGATGGTATCGCCCGACTCCCAGGTGTCGGTGTCCTCGTCCGTATAGGTGGCGGGCTTGCTGCTCTTGCTGCTGTAGCTCGAAAGGTTGGCCTTTGCCTTGAAGGTGATCGTGCCGTCGGTCTTCGACTCGTCGGTATCGGTCATGTCGTTGAGGACGACCTTCAGGTAGGAGGTACGGGTGCTGCCCGCCAGTTTCTTGTCGGTCACGACGGTGATCGAGCTGACCAGCTTGGAGTTGGTGTCCTTGTCGAGCTTATACTTGAAGTAGTCGGTATTGGTGACGTCTTCGTTCACAATGCCGCTTCCGGTCGTTCCGTCCGGATCTTCAAAAAGCGGGATGTAGAAGGTGGAGCCGGGGACCACGCGGTCGGAGATCGAGATCGACAGCGTCTCGTCGATATCGAATTTGCCGCTGCGGCTGATGTCGCCGTTTCCGCTGTCGCCGACGTCTTCGGAATAGTTTCCGTCGGAGTCATAGGCTTTGTCGAGGCTGAAGCTATCCGACGCGAACGCCGCGACAGAGGCGATGCTCAGGACGAGCACCGCTGAAATCAAAAGGGAAAGTGCTTTTTTCATGTTGGTTTGTCCTCCTTAAAAAAATCGGTTTTTGATCGGGACGCGTCCATCCGCATCCATTGACCAGATTGTACGTCCCGTTTGTGTTACCGGTTTGTAACCACTGTGTTTTTTTCCTGAAATCGCGGTGAAATTTACCACACAATTCCCCGGCGAAACAGCAAAAGGGCCGCCGGCTCGCGGCGGTCCTTTTGCTGGAGGGATTGGGAAAAAACTGATTTTTTCTGCGCCCGGCGCAGTGGAGGAAAACCTCTGAAAAGCCGGCGGCTTTCCCTGCCGGCAAGAAGATCATACCGCGCCCGTGTGTGCCTTTTTTTGGCGCGGCGTGAGGGAAAGCTGAAATCCCGGTGAAGTTTTGCGCACAAAAAGAGCCGCCCCGTGGGGCGGCTCCGGCAAATTACGATTCTTTTCCCTCCACCAGATCAAGGACGACCGCCCCGTAGGTGACCGCGCGGGAGAGGAAGACCGCCTCCGCGTGGGAATAGAGCCGGCGCATGCAGTGTTTGGCGGGCCCGCGGTCCTCGAAGATGCCGAACACCGCCGAACCGCTCCCGCTCATCAGCGCGCCGAGCGCGCCCGCCTCGCACATCCGCTCCCTCAGGAATGGAATCTCGGGCAGGTCCGCGACCTCCCCGAGGACGTTGACCATCCCCCGGGCAAACGCCTTCAGCTCCCCCGCCTCGAGCAGGCGGAGCAGCGCGGGCATGTCGGGGCGGCGTTTCGCGCCGCGCTCGTCGTAGCGGCGGTAGCTCTCGGGGGTGGACATCCCCGGGCCGGGCTTCGCAATGAGGATATGGCAGGCGGGCAGGGGCGGAAGCGGGGTGAACTCGTTGCCGATTCCCCGCGCGCGCTGGGTGCCGCCCACGATGCAGAAGGGCACGTCCGCGCCCACCTGCACGCCGATTTCACAGAGGGTCCCGCGGTCCGCGCCCGTTCCGAAGAGGGCGTTGAGCCCCACGAGCACCCCGGCTGCGTCCGCGCTGCCCCCCGCGAGGCCCGCCTGCACCGGAATCCGCTTCTGGATGTCGATCGAGATCGCGGTGTCCGGCTGGCCGAATCGCTCGAAAAACTTCCGCGCCGCGACGTGGGCGTAGTTCGTCTCGTCGCAGGGGATCATCTGCCGGTCGCAGGATATGTAGATGCCCTTTCCGGACATGCGGGAGATCGTCACCGTATCGCACAGGTCGACCGCCTGCATGATCGTATCGACCGTGTGGTAGCCGTCGGGGCGTTTCCCCGTGACGTCCAAAGCAAGGTTCACCTTGCCGGGCGCGTCGACAATCACCGTTTTCTTCATCGCCATCACCTGCCCTTTTCGATTGCGCCACAGCCGCGATCCGCCCCGCCAAGCCCCTTGGGCCCGCGGACGGCGCGCCGCGCAAAGTTCACGTCAATTATAGCATACCCTTCCTCTTTTTGGGAACCCCTCAGCGGCCCTTGCTCAAAAACCGGAAGACGGGCACCGACCGGATGTCGATCGCCTTGACCGGGCACATCTCATGACAGCAGAAGCAGCGGATGCATTTCGCGTAGCCGATCTTCGCCTTGCCGCCCGCCACCGCGATCGTCTTTGCCGGGCAGCTCTCGGCGCATCTCCCGCAGCCGACGCAGTCCCGTTCCCGCACCCTGGGGCGCGGAGCGAGGCGCGGCTCCAGCCAGTCGACCGCCTTCGCGAGCGGCCCCGGCAGGCTGCCGCTGAAATTGAGCTTTTTGCTCGCGGGCATCAGAAAATCCCTGATCACCGGCGGCAGCGGGTCCCCGAGCAGCTCCACGCCGGACACGCCGTCCGGACAGAGACCGCGCCGCACCGCCTCCGCGAGCATGGGCACCCGTTCGGGGCCCAGCCCGATGAGTTCCGCCAGCACGAGGTCGAGCGCGTAGAGCCCGTCGTATTTCGCGGCGGCGGTGAGCCCCACATGCCGCCGCCTGCCGCCGGTGGGGCCGTCCCCCTCCATCGCGTCGACCGCGTCGGCGATGGTCAGGCCCGGCTTCACAAGCAGCGAGAGGTCGACGAGCATCCGCGCGAACTGCTCCCCGTCCGGGAAACGGTAGTGGAGCTGGGGCTTTAAGAGTCCCGGCACGCAGCCGAAGAGGTTCTTGACCCCGCAGGAGAGTGTGGTCATGCAGTGGGTCTTGAGCTTGCAGCAGTTGACGACGAAATCCGCGTCCGCAACCGGGTCGATGATGTCGAAGTCGCGGCAGAGGGCCCCCTCCGCGACATGTACGCTCCGCGAGCCCGCCGACAGGTTGAGCGACGCGCCCGTGCGCTTGGCCGCGGCCGCCATCCCCGTCGCCTCGTAGGCGGCGGAGAGGATCTGCGGGGTGTAGAGCCCGCCCGGGCTGTCCGCGATCGTGATCCGCCGCGCGCCGCGCGCCTGAAGCTGGCGGATGACCGCCTCGATCACCGCCGGGTGGGTCGTGGCGGTCCGTTCGGGCGGGCAACGCATGATCAGGTTCGGCTTGACCGTCACCCGCGCGTCGGGCGAAAAGGTCTCCACCCCGAGCAGTTCAAAGTGGCGGGCAACCGCGCGCTCCACCTCCTCCGGACTGTAGCTTTCCGTTTTGACCAGGGATACCTGTGGCATGATCTTCTCCTTTTTTACCGCTGCGCGGCGGGGCTTTTGAATACCGCCCGGCGGTTTTGATTTCCCGCCCAGCGGGCGGAGGGCTTGCCGGTGGTCGACCGGCGGCGGTCTTGGATTTTCCGCTCATCGAGCGGCGGAGCTTGCCGGTAGTCGACCGGCGGCGGTTTTAGATATTCCGCCCAGAGGTCGGAGGGCTTGCCGGTAGTCGACCGGCGGCGAGTTCCTTTCTTGTTCGCCCAAGAAAGGAACCAAAGAAGGGCGCGAGGGGCT
>NZ_CABUCJ010000168.1 GCF_902490045.1 uncultured Anaerotruncus sp. | reverse complement strand
CCCGCTCTCCCCCGGACGCCGTGCGCGCCCGCCGTGGGGCAGGGAGACCCACCCGAACCAAAAGTTTTTGGGGGTTCCGGGGGCTTTTTTCAAAAATCCCCCGGACGCGGCGCGCGCCCGCCGCGGGGCAGGGAGGCCCGCCCGAACCAAAGGTTTTTGAAGGGCCGGGAAACTTTTTTCAAAAAGTTTCCCGGGAGTTGCGTTTTTTTGCAACTTTTGCATGCTTTCGCGCGACGGGTGAAGGGATGTGAAAAAGGATGACAAACGGGGCAAAATTTGATATGATACAGGGAGAACTTAACGGGCGGCGGGTGATCCTGCTGCCCGGTCATGAGGTGATACGGATGCCCTCCGCCGGATTCAAAATTCCCGCGCCCGCCGATTACACGGGCGCGCTCTCCGAGCTGCTGCCGCAGCTCATTGAAAAATACGGCCGCGCGGCGGTCGCGGAGCAGATGAACACCTGCAGCGACCGTCTCGCGCGGGTGCAGGCGTGCAACGAGCGGCTGACCGACCCGTCCGCGGCGGCGGACGACCAGACCGAGGCGCTGCAGGAGGTCGTCGCCGCGACGAGCGACTATTACGCCTTCCTCGCGGGGCTCCGGGAGGATATGCGTCGCTTTTTGATCCTCATGGGCGGGGTCACGGGCGACGAGATCGACGGGCTGCTGTCGATCGAGCCGGAGGTGGGGGAGGAGATCTCCCTGCTCGCGTCGGTCGCGCCCGCCATCCAGGCGATCAGGCCGAAAAACTACGTCATGCCGATCGACCCGATCACCAACAAGCTCGCCCAGCTCAGGGAGTTCAACGAGATCACCGTCGCGCGCCGCCGCAACCTGACGATCCAGACGGCGGTCACGATCGACTGCCCCGAGCACATGAAGATCGACGGCAACTTCCAGCTTACCAACTACGACAAATCGATCATCAACGGGGTCGTCTCGATCCTCGAGAGCGGCAACTCGAGCTTTACGGTGCCGATGCTCTACCACGCGATGACCGGCAAGGAGAACCCCACCGTCGACGACGGGCTGATGGAGGAGATCAAGGCCAAGCTGGACACGATGCGGCGGCTGTCGATCAACATCGACCTGACCGAGGAGATCAAGGCGCACATGATCGACCGGCGGATGGAGGGCGCGGGGGAGGTCGACTCGTTCACGATCGAGGGCTACCTGCTGCCGCTCAACAAATATATCGGCGTGGTCAACGGCAAGCGCAGCGAGATGTACCAGATCATCGACACCCCGCCGCTGCACAGCTACGCCAAGATGAAAAACCAGATCACGACGGTGTCGATCGACCTGCTCAAGGCGCCCCTGAACAACAACGCCACGACCATCCCGCTCAAGACCTACCTGCTCAGCCGGATCGAGGGGATGAAGAACCAGCACAACAAGCTCACCCGCGACAAGATCCTCTTTGAGTCGATCTACCGGGAGCTGGGCGACCTCGATTCGGACAAGAAGCGCAAAAAGCGCATCCGCGACTACACCGAGGTCGTCCTGGGGCACTTCATTTCGATGAAGTACATCACCCGTTACGAGATGGTCAAGGAGGGCCGCACGATCACCGGCGTGCGCATCTTCTGGAACGAAAAAACCGCCTAAAAGGAGACCCTTATGAAACGAATCCTCCGCGCCGCGTGTGCGTTCGGCGGGCTGCTCGCGCTGGCTTTCGGCGCGGCGCCCGCCCTCTTCGGCGTGCTGAACGCCGGCTGCCTCGCGCTGCTCGGCTTCGGCGGGCTGCTCTTCGGCCTCGCCGCCCTGTGGGACGCCTTCCGCCTGAACGACGGCAGCCGGGTCGTCCGCAGCTTCCACGCGAGGTGGGACCGCAGGCCTCCCGCCGCCCGCCCCGCCCCCTGGTGGCGGCTGCTGCGCGCCCTCCTTTCCGCGCTGCTCGCGGCGGGCTTTCTGATCGGCGCGGCCGTGTCCGTGCCGATGGCGCGGCAGGCCTACTTCACCCCGCCGGGGGAGGAGCCCCGCACCGCGCTCGTGCTCGGCTGCCAGGTGGAGCGGGAGGGCCCCTCCCTCATGCTCGCGCGCAGGCTCGAGGCGGCGCTCCGCTACCTCGAGGCGCATCCCGACGCGCCCGTCGTCGTGTCGGGCGGCTACGAGGAGCGCGCCGGGACCTCGGAGGCGGCGGTGATGGCCGGCTGGCTCAGCGGGCGGGGAATCGATCCCGCCCGCATCCGCCTCGAGGACCGCTCCCACTCGACCGAGGAAAACCTTGCCTTTTCGGCGGAGATCATCGAGCGGGAGGGGCTGCCCCGCGCGCTCGCGGTGGCGACCGACGGATTCCACCAGTACCGCGCCGCCATCTACGCGGAAAAGAACGGGCTGACCGCGGCGGCGCTGCCGGCGGGAACCCCGTGGGGGCTGTTCCCCTCCTATTGGGTCCGGGACATCTTTGGGAACCTCAAGGCGCTGATTCTCGACTGAACCGCCGGAAAAGGCCGCCGCAGCTTCGCTGCGGCGGCCTTTTTGCGTCCCCGGGCCGTGTGCAGCCAGGCACGGTTTGTGTCGAATGTACAATTAAACCATATATTTTTATCAGTTGCTCCGAAATTGCGGCGCCATAGTTGACTTATCATTTGAGCGCAATCTATAATATCCCCATAATGATAAGTCATTAATGGCGCAAGAGGGGGTTGACGGGATGCAGCAGGGAAAAGAGCAATCCGCTTACATGAAGATCTTCCTGGAAATCGCGGACGACATCGCCAACGGCATCTACAAGGTGGGGGACGTCATCCCCACCCAGCTCGAGCTCGCGCGCACCTATCAGGTCAGCCGGGTCACCGTGCGGGAGGCGATCAAGGAGCTGACCCGCCGCGGGGTCGTCGCGACCCAGAAGGGGAAGGGCACCGTCGTGATCGGCAACCTCTTCCGCGCGGTGGACTACCAGCGGGTGGAGGGCTTTTCCAAGGTCGACGCGCCGGAGGAGAGCCCCCAGCCCCGCCCCGAGTCCCGCCTCGTCGAAAACTGCCTCGTCCCCGCCGACGAGGTTGTCTCCCGGCATCTCAAGGTGCCGCCGGGCACCATGCTGCGCAAGATCGAGCGCGTGCGCATCCTCAACGGCATGATCCATTCGGTCGAGTGCGCCTACCTGCTCAACAGCGAGGTGTCCGGCGTGGACTTCGAGCACGCGGACATGGAGAAGGGCTCCCTCTACGAGCTGCTGCGCCGGGAGGCGGGCATCGTCTTCGACTACATCACCGAGCAGTTCAAGGCGATCCTCTGCCCCGAGCGGGAGGCGGAGCTGCTGGGGGTGAAGCGGGACGAGCCGGTCCTCTACATCCGCCGGGTCACCTGCGCGGGGGACCGCGGCCCCGTCGAATACGTCGATATCCACAGCCGCAGCGACCTCTTCTACGCGGCCATCCATTCGCAGCGGCTTCCCGCGCGGGCGGCGCACACCGCCCCGCGGATAAATGATAAGCCATTGTCCTGCCTCGTCGGCGCCGTGCTCGGGGGGCTGGCGGACTCGCCGGCCGCCCCGCTCGCGGAGGGGGCCGACCCCGCCGGGGCGTGGAAGCGGTATTACGGCGCGCTCGGGGAGGACCCCGCCGCGTTTGAAGGCGCTTCCGGCGTGCTCCGCACCGCCTGCTACGCCGCGCGCCGCTTTGCCGGCCGCGCGCCGGGGGAGGCGTACCTCCAGCGGGAGGCGGAATACGGCGAGGCGGC
>NZ_CABUCJ010000167.1 GCF_902490045.1 uncultured Anaerotruncus sp. | reverse complement strand
AATGGGCGGCCGCTTCTTTATGCAGTCTTTTTTGAAAGCATGGAAAGAGACGGCTCGTCCCTCCCCATGAGGCGCGCCGCGCCTCTTATGCCTTGCCGACCGAGCCGAAGAGCTCCATCTTCTCCTTGACGGTCGCCTTGATCGCGTCGCAGCCGGGCGCGAGCAGCTTGCGCGGGTCGAAGCCCTTGCCCTGCTGGTCCTTGCCCTCTTCGATATACTTGCGGGTGGCGGCGGCAAAGGAGAGCTGGCACTCGGTGTTGACGTTGATCTTGCTGACCCCCAGCGAGATCGCCTTTTTGATCATATCGGCCGGGATGCCCGTGCCGCCGTGGAGGACGAGCGGCATCGCCGGGTTCAGCTTCTGGATTTCGCTGAGCACCTCGAAGTTGAGGCCCTTCCAGTTGGCGGGATACTGGCCGTGGATATTGCCGATGCCCGCCGCCAGCATCGTCACGCCGAGGTCGGCGATGCGTTTGCACTCGGCGGGGTCCGCGACCTCGCCGCCGCCCACGACGCCGTCCTCCTCGCCGCCGATGGCGCCGACCTCGCACTCGACCGAAATGCCCTTGGACGCGGCCAGCGCGATGATCTCCTTGCTCTTTTCGATATTCTCATCGATCGGGTAGTGGGAGCCGTCGAACATGACCGACGAGAAGCCCGCCGCGATCGCCTTTTTGGCGCCCTCATAGCTGCCGTGGTCGAGGTGCAGCGCCACCGGCACAGTGATGCCGAGGCTTTCGACCATCGCCTTGGTCATCGCCGCGACCGTCTCAAAGCCGCACATATATTTGCCCGCGCCCTCGGAGACGCCGAGAATGATGGGGGAATTGCATTCCTGCGCCGCGAGCAGGGCCATCTTGGTCCACTCGAGGTTATTGATATTGAACTGCCCGACCGCGTAATGTCCCTCGTGAGCCCTGGTAAGCATGTCCTTCGCCGATACTAACATGTTTCGTCCTCCTCGATCATATGTTGGAATGGTACGTCCCGCGCCCGCCGGACGCGGACGTGGTTGTGTAATGGTTCTATTATATGGGATTATCTGCAAAAAATCAAATCTTTTTGCACAGGCGCGCCGTTGACGCGCCCGCGCGCAAAATGCTATGATGTTTCCGGGCCTTTCCGGGAACACGCTGGGAGGATGGCATGGAAAAACTCACGGAAGGAATCGCAAGGCTCAACCAGCTGGTCGGCGGCTTCGTATGGGGGCCCGTCATGATCGGCTTCCTGCTGCTTGCAGGCCTCTATTTCACGGTCGGCACCGGGTTTTTCCAGTTCCGGCGGTTCGGGCTGTGGCTGCGCGGTACCCTCTTCGCCATCTTCCGCAGTCCCGACGTCCGCGACCGGCGCGACCCCGGCGCGATCTCCCAGTTCCAAGCGCTGGCCACCGCGCTGGCGGGCACCATCGGCACCGGAAACATCGTTGGCGTCGCCACCGCGATCACCGCGGGCGGGCCGGGCGCCATCTTCTGGATGTGGATTTCCGCGCTCGTCGGCATGATGACGAAATACGCGGAAAACGTCCTCGGCAACCGCTACCGCTACCGCGACGCCCAGGGGAAATGGGTTGGCGGCCCGATGGTCTACATCGAACGGGGACTCGGCTGCCGCTGGCTCGCGGTGCTCTTCGCGGTTTTCTGCGCGGCCGCCTCCTTCGGCATCGGAAACATGACGCAGGCCAATTCGATCTCGGGGGCGCTCGCCTCCTCCTTCGGCCTCTCCCCGCTCGCCGTCGGCATCGCCGTCGCCACCCTTTCCGGGGTGGTCATCCTCGGCGGCATCAAGCGGCTCGCCTCGGTCACGGAAAAACTCGTGCCCTTCATGGCGGTTACCTACACCCTCGGCGGCGTCCTCATCATCTGCCTCAACTGGCGCGGCATCCCCGCCGCCTTCTCCGCCATCCTCTCCGACGCGTTCACCCTGCGGGCCGCGGGCGGCGGCGCCGTGGGATTCCTCCTCTCGGACGCCGTCCGCTACGGCGTGGCGCGCGGGGTCTTCACCAACGAGGCCGGGCTCGGCAGCTCGGTCATCGTCAACTCCGCCTCCAACGTCAAGGAGCCCGTCCGTCAGGGGATGTGGGGCATCTTCGAGGTTTTTTTCGACACGATCGTCATGTGCACGATCACCGCGCTGGCCATCCTCACCTCGGGCGCACACCTCCTCGGCGGGGACGGCGCGGAGCTCGCCATCGCCGCCTTTTCCAGCGGCTTCGGCCGGTTCGGCGGGGTGTTCATCACGCTGGCCGTCTGTTGCTTCGCGTTCGCCACCATTCTCGGCTGGTCCTACTACGGCGAACGCGCCGTCGACTACCTCTTCGGCGCGCGCGCCCGCACCGGCTACCGCCTGCTCTTCATCGGCATGACCGTCGTCGGCTGCGTGGGCAGCCTGAAGCTCGTCTGGAGCGTCTCCGACACCTTCAACGGCCTCATGGCGCTGCCCAACCTGGCCGCGGTGCTGCTGCTCTCCCCGGAGGTGTTCGCCGCCACCCGCGATTATCTCGGACGTATCAAAAAAGGAGGATCCCCCCATGAAATACGACGTCATCCTGTTCGACGCGGATGAGACCCTCTTCGACTACCGGCGGGCCGCCCGCGAAGCTCTCGCGGGCGCCTGCGCCGCCTTCGGCATCCCCTTCACCGAAGCGGTCCACGCCCGCTACCACGCGATCAACGACGCGCTCTGGAAGCTTTACGAGCAGGGCAGCACGACGCAGGAGGCCCTGCGCGTCGAACGGTTCGAGCGGCTTGCCGCCGCGCTCGGCGCCTCCCTCGACCCCGCCGCCTTCAACGCCGCCTACACCGCCGCGCTCGGCGAGGGAGCCTATCTCCGCGAGGGAGCGCTCGAGCTCTGCCGGGCGCTCTACGGCAAACGCCCCCTCTTCATCGCCACCAACGGCCTCGTCGCTACCCAGAAGCGGCGGCTTGAAAAATCTCCCCTGCGCCCGCTCATCTCGGGCATGTTCATCTCGGAGGAGATCGGCTTCCAGAAGCCGCGGAAGGAATATTTCGACGCGGTGCTCGCGGCCGTCGGAAGCCCCGCCCCCTCCCGCGTCATCCTGCTCGGCGACTCGCTCACCTCCGACATGGCGGGCGGCAGGAACGCCGGCGTCGCCACCTGCTGGCTCGCACCGGAGGACGCGCAGGACACGGTCGGCTGCGACTACCGCGTCTCCGCCCTCCCCGATTTCCTCCCCATCGCGCTGGCGTAGGGCCGCGCGGCCCCAAAAGCAAAAAACAGGCGGACGCCGCGGCATCCGCCTGTTTTTTCAGTCCCGGTCGCTCCGGTAGGCGCCCAGAAGCTGGAAGTCCTTGGCCCCGGCGGAAATCTCCGCCAGCACGCCGCGCACGTCGCCGCTGTCGACGTCCCCCTCGAAGTCGAGGTAGAAGCGGTAGCTCCACAGCTCCTCGGGGATGGGGCGGGACTCGATCTTCACGAGGTTGATCCGCCGCTCCGCGAAGTGCCGCAGGGTGCTGAAGAGGGTGCCCGACTCGTTGTCGAGCGAGAAGGCGAGGCTCACCTTATCCGCCCCGGCGGGCGCGAGCGCCCGCCCGATGACGATAAAGCGGGTCGCGTTGTGGCGGCTGTTTTCGATCGCCGGAGCGATGATGTTCAGCCCGTAGAGGGCCGCCGCGCGTTCGCTCGCGATCGCCGCCTTGGAGGGGTCGCCCTCCGCCGCCACCAGGCGGGCGCTTTCGGCGGTGCTGTGGAACACGGACTGTTCCCAGCCGGGGTGCTCCGCCAAAAAGCGGCTGCTCTGCTCGAGGCCCTGCTCATGGGAGTAGACGGCGCGCACCGTATCGAGCGTCGC
>NZ_CABUCJ010000166.1 GCF_902490045.1 uncultured Anaerotruncus sp. | reverse complement strand
GCGCCGCGCGCGCCTGCTCGGCGGCCTTCCGGGCGGCCTCCTGCGCCGCTTCCTTCCTGGCGCGCCCCGCCGCGAAGTATTCGTCGAAGTTCTCCACCTGGTTCTGGTTGGTGTAGTGGTTGAAGACCACGCTGAGCTCCTGCTCGTTGAGGGCGGTCATGCTCTTGCGCTCCCCCTGGAAATTCGCCGCGAGCAGGTCCACGACCTCCTTGCTCGCAACGCCGAGGTCCTTCGCGACCTCATGCACCCTGTACTTTTCTATCATAGAATCAAATCCTCCTCTTAGTCCGTAGTGATGGCACCTTTGACGTTCGCAAACCACAGCCGTCACCGCGGAGTTGGAACGCTTTCCCGGTATCTATTGTTCGGCCGTCCCCGTCCCTTCCGGGGGGAGCAGGCCGGCGATCATCTTTGCAAAACCGCCGTCGCACACCGCGAACACGCCGTAGCGCTTGCCCGCCGTGGCCCACAGCTCATCCATCGTGCGCGGGAGCATCCGCAGGGGAACCTCCCCCTCTTCGCACGCGAACCGCATCTGCCGCACCGTGCGTTCGGCGGCGTCCGACGCGAGCAGCACCAGCCGGGCGCCGCCCTTCAAAATCTCTTCCCGGACCACGTCTCCGCCCATTTTGAGCCTGCCCGCCTTGCGGCAGAGGGAGAGGGCCGAGAGCAGCCTGTCATTCATCCGGAGGCTCCCCCATTTCTCGCTCGAGGCGTTCGTACACCTCGTCGGGGATTTTACAGTCGAACGCGCGCTCGAGCCGACGCGCCTTACGCGCCTTTTTGAGGCAGTCGGGATTCTGGCAGAGGTAGGCGCCGCGTCCCGATTTTTTTCCCGTCGGGTCGAGCAGGATCTCCCCCTCCGGCGTGCGCACCACCCGCACGAGCTCCTTTTTCGGCTTGTGCGCGGCGCATCCCGAGCACATGCGCACCGGCTGTTTTTTCTGTACCATCTTTTCCTCCTTGTCGCGTCCGCGGGGCGGGGTCAGGCCGTTATTCGCCGTAGAAGCCGCTCTCCGGCTTGATGTCTATCTTCCAGCCGGTCAGCTTGGCGGCGAGGCGGGCGTTCTGGCCCTTGTTGCCGATCGCCAGCGAGAGCTGGTGGTCGGGCACCGTGACCTTGCAGCTCTTGGCCCCCTCGGGGTCGAGCTCGACCCCCAGCACGTCGGCCGGGGAGAGCGCCGCCGCGATGAATTCGGCAGGGTCGGCGGAATATTTGACCACGTCGATCTTTTCCCCGCCCAACTCGTCGACGATCGCCGACACGCGCTGGCCCTTGGGGCCGATGCAGGCGCCCACCGGGTCGACGTTCTCGTCGTTCGACCAGACGGCGATCTTGGTGCGGCTGCCCGCCTCGCGGGAGATCGACTTGACCTCGATCGTGCCGTCGAAGATCTCGGGCACCTCCATCTCGAAGAGGCGCTTGACCAGTCCCGGATGGGTGCGGGAGATCATGATGCGCGGGCCCTTTTCGCCGTTGACCACGTCGACGACGTAGACCTTGACGCGCGAATTGTCGGGGAACTCCTCGCCGGGGACCTGCTCGCTCTTGGGCAGGATCGCCTCGGACTTGCCGATTTCCAGCGTGACGTTGCCCTTCTTGGGGTCGGTCTTGATGACCGTGGCGGTCACGATGTCGTGCTGGCGGGAGGAATACTCCTCAAAGAGCTGCCCGCGTTCCACCTCGCGGATGCCCTGGCGGATGACGTGCTTGGCGGTCTGGGCCGCGATGCGGCCGAACTGCTTGGTGTCGAGCGGGATCTCCACCACGTCTCCGATCGTCGCGCCGCTCTGGTACTTGGCGGCCTCCTCCGGAAGGAGCTCCTGCGCCGGGTCGAGCACGTCGTCGACCACCGTCTTGCGCATCGCCACATAGAACCGGCCGGTGTCGGGGTTGATCTCCACGACGCTGTCCTCGGAAGCGCCCATATCCCGGCGGATCGCGTTGCCGATCGCGGTCGCGATCTTCTCCGCCAGCAGGCTGCGCGGGATGCCCTTTTCCTTTTCAAGAAGCGCCAGAGCCTCAAAAAATTCGGTATTGCTCGTTTCCATTTTTCGGTTGCCTCCATCAATGTTGTAATCCGGGCGTTCCCGTTAAAATTCTTCGTACAGCCGCACGAACGCGGTCTCGGCCAGGGTGAAGGACATCTCCACGTCCCCGTCCAGCTCGACCGAGATCGTCCCATCCTCATGATATGCGGAGAGGATCCCGATAAAGTCGCGCTCCCCCTCCACCGGCCGGATGAGCCGCACCAGCACCCCGGCCCCGAGGTACTTCTGGAAATGCCAGTCCTTCGTCAGCCGCCTCTCGACGCCGGGCGAGCCGACCTCCAGCGTATAGCTCTGGGGAATCGGGTCCTTTTCATCCAGCAGGTCGCTCACCGCGCGGGAAAACGCCTCGCATTCGTCGATCGTCACGCCGCCGTCCGCGTCCTTGTCGATCAAGTAGCGCAGGTACCAGCTCGCGCCCTCCTTTTCAAACACGACGTCCCACAGATAGACGCCGACCTCCTCGGCCACCGGCGCGGCCAGCTCGGCGCAGACCGCGGCCGTGTTGGGGCGTTTGCCCTTTGGCTGGGTCAACCAAATCCCTCCATACACAAAGGAAAGAGTGAGGTCAACCTCACTCTTTCACAGTTGTTACTATTCTTACAATAATATACTCTATCACAATTTTTTCCGAATTGCAAGCGGTTATCCCCTTTTTCCTGCGATTTCAGGGGCTTTGCGGCCCTTCCCGGTCCGAAAATCCGCCCTCACCAGCTCTCGGCGAAGGCCGCCGCCTGCTTTTTCGCGCCGCGCAGGATCGCTTCGGGGTTGTTGCCGACGATGTCCAGCCCGTGCGTCCACAGGTAATCGAACGCGTCCACCCCGAACATCGCGCAGATGCCCCGCAGGTAGGAGAGCGCCGTCCCATACAGAGACATGTCCTCGTTCGTGAAGTCGCCGCCGCTCGTCGTGATCAGCAGCATCTTCTCCCCCCGGCACAGCCCCCGCAGCCTGCCGTCCGGCTCTGGCAGGAAGGTGATGCCGCTGACGCTCACCCGCTCGATATACACCTTGAGCAGCGCGGGAAAGCTCAAATCCCAGTAGGGCGCGGCGATGACGATCCTATCCGCCGCCGCGAACTGCCGCGCCAGCCGGAAATAATCGTCCGCCTGGCCGCCCCGCGCGAGCAGCGCGTCCCGGTATTCCAGCTCCCTGCCCGTAAAATAGGTAAGCCCCAGCCCGGCCAGCGTCAGCTCCTCGATTTCATCCTCCGGATGCTGTTCCCGGTAGGCGTTCATGAACGTCTCCGCCACCGCGTAGGTTCGGGAGACCTCCCACCCGCGCGCGCAGGCGTCGACAAAAAGCACCTTTGACATGCCATCCCTCCTGTTTTTCCTGCGGGGCGGTCCCCGCATCCCCGGTCTTCATGACTTCATTATAGGGGGCCGCGGGAATGAAGTCAATCGGGTTTGCCGCTCGTTAAGCGGCAGAATTTGCCGGTAGTCAACCGACAGTGATTTTTAGATATTCCGCCCAGAGGTCGGAAGGCTTGCCGGGTCCCGCCCCGGCGGGCGGGCCCATTTCTTGCGCGCCCAAGAAATGGACGAAAGAAGGGCGCTCAAGGGGACTTCCGCCAGCCCCCTTGAGAATCCCCCGGGAGTACCTTGCCAAGGCCCGCAGACTGCCGCCGCTCCCCATGGGTACACTAGCTGAGGGCTCAACCTAATCTCGGTGCTCCCAGCGTGTGGAGACGGAAGACGCGGAGCACTTGTCAGGAGGGGGCACACGGGGGAGGGCGGCTCGCCCTCCGCCCGTGAGGCGCACGCGCA
>NZ_CABUCJ010000165.1 GCF_902490045.1 uncultured Anaerotruncus sp. | reverse complement strand
GCGGACTTTTGGTTCCTTTTCGTCCGCCCGAAAAGGAACCCGTGGCGCGCGGCGGAACGCACAAGTAATTCTCGCCGCTTGGAAAGCGGCAATTCCCGTAAAAGCCGCGCCGCTCCCCGAACGGCAAAATTGACAAGCGGCCGCCCGGAGGGCGGCCGCTTGTTACGCATGATAAATGTGGAAGCCGGGGCTCAGATGATATATTGGTGGATGCGCTCGGGCAGATCGCTCTTGTCGCAGGAGACGGTAAAGGTCATCGTGGCGCCGTTCTGATCCAGCAGCTTTACGAGTTTGTCGACCATGACGGCGAACGCCTGGAAGTCCTTGCCGCCGACCTTGAAGGTCGCGTCGACAAACACTTCCGTGATGTCGTAGTTGCCCGCGAAGAGGCCGCAGAAGAATCCATAGAACGCGTCGAAGCCGCTGACGGCGTAGTCGTCGATGTCGATGAGACGCGCCTGGTGGCTGATGTCAAAGGTCAGAGTGTTGCCCTTTTCCACGCAGACCACGTTGCCCTTGGAAGTCGTCACCGCTTCGTTGACCATGCCGATGAGCCGCTTGGTTTTTCCGGAGCCTTTGTTTCCTACGATAAGCTTTATCATGTGAAATTCCTCCAATATATGAAATTTGGTTTCCAAACGTCCTGTTAGCCCAGCTTCGCCTCGAGCGCCGCGCGCTGGTCCTCATAGCCCGGCTTGCCGAGCAGCGCGAACATGTTCCTCTTGTAGCTCTCGACGCCCGGCTGGTTGAAGGGGTTCACCGCCAGCAGGTATCCGCTGATCGCGCACGCCTTCTCGAAGAAATAGACCATGTAGCCGAACTCATGCTCGTTGATCTCGGGGACTTCGAGCACCATGTTCGGCACGCCGCCCTCGGTGTGGGCGAGGATGGTGCCCTGCATCGCCTTGTGGTTGACGACCGACATGTTCTGGTTGGAAAGGAAGTTGAGCCCGTCGAGGTTTTCCGGGTCGTCCTTGACGAAGAAATCCTTTGTGGAGTTTTGGATGTCCACGACCGTTTCAAACATGCAGCGGCTGCCTTCCTGGATAAACTGCCCCATCGAGTGGAGGTCGGTGGAGAAGACGACCGACGCCGGGAAAAGCCCCTTCTGGTCCTTGCCCTCGCTCTCGCCGAAGAGCTGCTTGAACCACTCGTTCATCATCGTGAACGCCGGCTCGTAGCTGACGAGCAGTTCGACCTGCTTGCCCTTGCGGTAGAGGATGTTGCGGTAGGCCGCGTATTTGTAGCAGTCGTTTTTGCAGAGGTCGTCGACGGCCAGGTCGTCCATCGCGGCAGCCGCGCCGCCCATCACCGCGTCGATGTCGATACCCGCGACCGCCATCGGCAGCAGGCCCACGGCGGTCAGCACCGAGTAGCGCCCGCCCACGTCGTCGGGGATGACGAAGGTCTCGTACCCCTCGCGGTCGGAGAGCTCCTTGAGGGTGCCGCGCGCCTTGTCGGTGGTGGCATAGATGCGGCCCCTGGCCTCCTCCCTGCCGTACCGCTGCTCGAGCAGCTCGCGGAAGACCCGGAACGCGAGCGCGGGCTCGGTGGTGGTGCCGGACTTGGAGATGATGTTGACCGACACGCGCCTGCCCTCGCAGAGGGCCAGCACCGTGTTGAGGTAGTCGGGGCTGATGCTGTTGCCGACGAAATAGATGTCGGGGGTATCCTTTTTCAGATTGTTGTAATAGGGGGAGCGCAGCAGCTCGAGCGCGGCGCGCGCGCCGAGGAGCCGCCGATGCCGATGACGAGCAGCAGGTCGGTATCCGACTGGATCTTCTTCGCCGCCGCTTTGATGCGGGAGAACTCCTCCCTGTCGTAATCCTTCGGCAGGGTGGTCCAGCCGAGATAATCATTGCCCAAGCCGGATTTTTCCGTCAAAGTCCGGTGCGCGGCCAGTACCTGCGGTTCGATCGCCTTGAGCTCATGTTCGTTCACAAAACCTTTCAGATACCTGGTGTTTAACTTCATTGCCATCTCAGGTCTTCCTTTCCGCTTGGATATTGTACAAATCGCACAATTCGACGTCGTGCAGAATCCTTCTTTGTTACACATATTGTACCCTATTTGGCGTTCCATTTCAAGCCGGGTTTATGAAAATTCCAAAAATAATCCATACCGGCCGCGGGTGGCCAAACGCCGCTACATTGCGATCAGCCGGCAGAGCAGTTCCTTCAGCGCGTTGCCGAAGGTCATCCGTTCCACGCCCTCCGCCGCGACGAGGTTGTATTCGCAGAGGACGCTCTCCCCCACCCGGACCGTCACCTTCCCGAGCATCTGCCCCGCCTCGACCGGGGCTTCCACGTCCTCGAGCAGTTCGGCCTGCTGTTCGATCGCATCCTTGTCGGAGGTCTTGACGATCACCGCCCCCGGCGTTTCGGACAGCACTGAGACCTCCCGCGCCACGCCATGACGCACAGGCACCGCGTCCAGCCCCTCCAGCGGCGGCAGTTCGACGCGGGTGTAGTTGGCAAAGCCGTAGTCAAGCAGGCCGCGCGCGGCGGAGAACCGCTCCGCCGACGTAGGGCTTCCGAGCGTCACCGCGACGAGCGACATCCCCTTGCGGGTCGCGCTCGCCGACAGGCAGCTGCCCGCCCCGTTCGTCGTGCCCGTCTTCAGCCCGGTGCAGCCGTCATAGAACCGCACGAGCTTGTTCGTGTTGACCAGCTGGGTCTGGCCGTCCCGCAGTTCCGACATCCACACGCTCGAGTACTCGGTGATCTTCGGGTGCCTGAGCAGCTCCCGGCTCATCGCCGCGATGTCGCGCGCCGTCGTCACATGCCCCTCCGCGTCCAGCCCGGTCGCGTTCACAAAGTGGGTGTTGGTCATCTCCAGCTGCTGCGCACGCTCGTTCATCAGGCCGACGAACGCTTCCTCGCTGCCCGCGACCAGTTCCGCCAGCGCCACCGACGCGTCGTTGGCGCTTGAAATCGCCGTAGCCTTCAAAAGATCGTCGACCGACATCTGCTCCCCGGCCTTGAACCAGATCTGGCTGCCGCCCATCGACTCGGCGTGCTCCGAACAGGTCACCATATCGTCGATTGAAATGCGCCCCTCGTCGAGCGCCTCCATGACGAGCAGCATCGTCATCACCTTGGTGATCGACGCGGGGGGCAGCACCTCATCCGCGTTCTTTTCAAAGAGCACCCGCCCGCTCTCCTGCTCGATCAGGATCGCCGATTTCGCGGGCAGGGAATTGTCCACCGGCGCCGCCGTCTCAAGCGCGGTCATGTCCGGCAAATCCTCCGCACAGACCCCCGCCGACAGCGGGACGCATATCAAAACGCTCAGTAGGATTGCCGCGAGCCTTTTCTTCATATCCGCACACCTCTCCTGTCAAATTAGTACATGTGTATGCGGCGCCGACGGGTTTTATTTGCGGGGGTCCTCAGATTTGCCGCTCATCGAGAGGCGGAGCTTTCCGGTGGTCGGCCGGCGACGGTTTTAGATTTCCCGCCCAGTGGCCGGAGGGCTTGCCGGTAGTCGACCGGCGGCGACCCTATTTCTTGTCCGTACAAGAAATAGGGGAAAGAAACCGCAAGGGGAGAACCCCTTGACCCCCGCGCCGCCTCCGGTTGGCCTTCGGCCAAAGTCGGCGGCTCCCGTGACACGGATCAGCAGGCGAGCGTACAGCATCCCATTTGCCGCCGCGCCGCAGGCGCAATGCCTCTGCCGGCAAGCCTCCGGAACCGTGCCGGAAGTTCGTTCGGGGAGGCACGGGCGGCTTCACCGCGTCTTCCGTCTCCCTTTGTTGGGAGCGCCGAGATTAGGTTGAGCCTTCAGCTAGTGTACCTGTGGGGAGCGGCGGCAGTTCGCGGGTCTTGGCAAGGTACT
>NZ_CABUCJ010000164.1 GCF_902490045.1 uncultured Anaerotruncus sp. | reverse complement strand
CGTCGCCGCCGATCGCCGCGGCGCAGAGCCAGAAGGCGGCGTTGGACCAGTCCCCCTCGACGGCGCGGTCAAAGGCGCGGTAGCGCTGGTTTCCCGGAATCCTCCAGCCGTTTTCGGAGGGGATAACCGCGATGCCCGATTCCTGGAGGGCGCGCAGTGTCATCTCGACATACCCCGCCGACTGGAGCGGGGAGGTGAGGGCGATTTCGCTCTCCCCGTCAAGCAGCGGCAGCGCGAAGAGCAGCCCCGTCACGAACTGGGAGCTTACGTCGCCCGGAAGCTCGTACCGCCCGGGGATGAGCTGTCCGCGTACGATGAACGGCATCCGTTCGCCGGAAAAGGAGACGCCGTGCGCCTTCATCTGCTCCATGAGCGCCCCGAGCGGGCGCTCGGGCAGCCGTCCGCGCCCGGCGGCCGTCGCGGTGAGACCGAGCGCGCAGGCGACCGGGAGCAGGAAGCGCAGGGTGGAACCGCTTTCGCGGCAGTCGAGCAGCGCCATTTTCTCCCGGTTCCAGCGCCCGCTGGAAATCGTCACGCCGCCGTTTTCGGACGGGGCGATCTCCGCGCCCATGGCGCGCAGCACGCCGATGGTCGCCGCCATGTCCGCCGAGTCCGCCAGCGGGGAGACGCGGCTTTCGCCGTCCGCTAGCGCGGCGCAGATGAGCGCGCGGTGAGCCGCAGATTTGGAGGGGGGCGCGGCGAGCGTCCCCGAAAGCCGCGCGGGATGGATGACGGCGCGGCTCATAACCGCGCACCGCCCTTCATGAAGCCGGGCAGCTCCGCGGCGGCGACCGGGTGCAGGGCCGCCTTCCCGAGCCGTTCGAGGGTGACGAGGGTGATGCGGTCGCCCGTCCGCTTTTTGTCCCCCATCGCGTGGGCGCAGAGGATATCGAGCGGATAATCCGTTTCGGTGGGCAGGCCGTGCAGCGCGCAGCAGCGGGCGATTCGGTCGGCCGTGCCGGCGGGAGTGAGGCCCGCGCGCTCGCAGGCGCGCGCCATCAGCGCCATGCCGATGGCGACCCCCTGCCCGTGGGTGACGGAGAAGGCCGACTCCTTTTCGATCGCGTGGCCGAAGGTGTGGCCGAAATTGAGAATCTGCCGCAGGCCCTGGTCCCGCTCGTCCTCCTCGACCACCTGCCGCTTGAGGTCGACGCAGCGTGCGATGATCTCCCGGAGGCGGTCTCCGGGCGCGCCCGATTCGAGCAGGGAGAAGAGGGCCTCGTCGAGGATCGCGCCGTATTTGATCACCTCCGCCATCCCGTCCGCGAAGGTTCCGGCGGGCAGGAAGGAGAGCATATCGGTGTCACAGACGACGAGGGAGGGCTGCCAGAAGGCGCCGACGAGGTTTTTGCCCTCGGGGATGTCGACGCCCGTCTTGCCGCCGACCGACGAGTCGACCATCGCGAGCAGGGTGGTCGGGACCTGCACGAAGGAGACGCCGCGCAGCCAGGTCGCGGCCGCGAAGCCCGCGAGGTCGCCCACCACGCCGCCGCCGACCGCGAGGATGAGGTCGGTGCGGGTGACGCTGTTTTCCGAAAGGAAGCCGTAAACCTCCCGGACGGTGCCGAGGGTCTTGGACGCCTCGCCGTTCGGGAAGACAAATTTGCAGACAGGGTATCCGGCCGCCACCAGCGCGGCCTGTAAATCGGGGACGGGGCGCGCGCCGTCCGAGAGCGCGTCTACACGGTCGTCGGTGATGAGCGCGAGGCGGGGGCGGCGCTCCCCGCAGATCCCCGGCAGGAGCGCGGGAAGCTCCCCGAGCAGGCCGCCGCCGATTTGGATGTCATACGGCCGCCCGGCGGCCACATGGATTGTTTTCATCGGTCCAGTTCCTCCTTGATGCGGCGGCCGTCGTCGAGCAGCCGGAAGAGCGTTTCGGCGTCGTTGTCCGCGATCGCCTTCCGGTATTCCGCGAGGTGCGCCGTGATCGTGTCGATCTCCTCCACGAGGTCGTCGGCGTTTTCCAGGAAGAGCTCGGTCCACATCCGGGGGTTCAGCTTCGCCACCCGCGTGAGGTCCTTGTAGCTGCCCGCCGAAAAGCCCTCGTGCTCCCGGGCGCGGGGGCTTTTGATGTAGGCGCTCGAGACGACGTGCGCGAGCTGGGAGGTGAAGGCGATCATGCTGTCGTGCGCGGCGGGGGTGGTGGTCGTGATGCTGCCGAAGCCGAGGTCCGCGAAGAGCCCCTCGAGCAGCTCGAGCGCGGGGGCGGGGGCATGTTCGCCGGGGGTGAGGATCATGCTCGCGCCCCGGAAAAGGTCGGCGTCCGAGCCGGAAAAGCCCCAGCACTCCCGCCCGGCCATCGGGTGTCCGCCGACGAAGCAGAGTTCGTTTTCCGCGCAGAAACCGGTGAGGCTTTCCACGGGGAACCGCTTGACGCCGCACAGGTCGACCAGGAGGGCGCCGGGGCGGAACTGCCGGATGTTCTCCCGTACGAAGGCGACCGTCTGCTGCGGGTAGAGGGCGAAAAAGACAAGGTCGCACATCGACAGGTCGTTTTCCGAGACGGCCTCGTCGACCGCGCCGTCCGCGAGCGCCTCCGACAGGGTCTCCTCGTCGATGTCGCAGCCGTAGACGAGGTGGCCGGTATATTTCTTGAGCGCCTTTGCCATCGAGCCGCCGATGAGACCCAGCCCAACGACGCCGACGCAGAGGGTCCGCTCGCGTTTCAGTCCGAACATGGAATTCCCTCCTCATGGATAGAAGCCTGATGATGTGTCATATTATAACAGAGGACGGCCCAAAATGATAGTGCCGATTTGTTCGATAAAATGTGACAAGATCACAGAGAAACTGTTGCATATTACGCAGATTTGCAGTAGACTGTAACTAAGAAAAAGACCGTTTTTGTATACTATTGGAGGCTGCTATGAACGACTATGACGTGATTATCATCGGCGCGGGCCCGGCGGGACTGACCGCCGCGATCTATGTGCAGCGCGCGGGCTACCGCAGCGTGGTGCTCGAGGAATATGTGGCGGGGGGCCAGATGGCCAACACCCCCGAGGTGGAAAACTACCCCGCCGTCGGCAAGATCAGCGGGGTTGAGCTGGGAATGAACCTCTATAACCAGGTGCTCGAGCAGGGCGCGCAGGTCGAGTTCGACGGCGTGGCCTCGGCGGACCTGACAGGAAGGGTCAAGTCGGTGACCACCCAGTCGGGCCGGACGATCACGGCGGGCGCGGTCATCATCGCAAACGGCGCCAAGCGCCGCAAGCTGAACGTTCCCGGCGAGGAGGCGTATTCCGGGCGGGGCGTCTCCTACTGCGCCACCTGCGACGGCGGCTTCTACAAGGGGAAAACCACCGTGGTGATCGGCGGCGGCAACACCGCCGTGGAGGACGCGCTCTACCTCGCGAACATCTGCGAGGAGGTGCACCTCATCCACCGGCGGGATGCCTTCCGCGCGGGCAAGGTACTCGTCGACTCCCTTTTGAGCAGGGAGAACATCGTCATTCACTATGACACCGTGCCGGTGGAGGTGCTGCCCAACGAGGGCGGCAAGGTGGTCGGCGCGCTGAAGGTCAAGAACGTCAAGACGGGCGAAGAGACGGAAATCCCGGCGCAGGGGGTCTTCGTCGCGGTCGGGCTCGTGCCCGACAACAAGGTCTTCGAGGGGCAGGTTGATCTCGACCCCGCGGGTTACATCGCGGCGGGGGAGGATACCCGCACCAACCTGCCGGGCGTCTTCGCGGCGGGGGATACCCGCACCAAGGCGCTGCGCCAGATCATCACCGCCGCCGGGGACGGCGCGGTGGCGGCCTCCGAGGCGGGAAGCTACCTCATGCAGGGTTGACGGAATAATTAAAAAAGGGGGCGCGGCCACTGGCCACGTCCCCTTTTCCGAATGAACCCGGCGCGCTGCACATAAACATACCGTGAGGTGATGTGACATGTACGGCGTATTTACGAAGAAGACGCTTTTCGCACTGCTGGTCATCCTGATCGTGGTGCTGATATTGACGGGAGTGGCGGGGAACGTAATGGGGG
>NZ_CABUCJ010000163.1 GCF_902490045.1 uncultured Anaerotruncus sp. | reverse complement strand
CCGCGCGGCATCTGCGGGACCGGCGCGGTCAGCCTGCTCGCCGCGCTGCTCGAGCTGGGCGCCGTCGACGAGACCGGCCTGCTCGACGAGCGCTATGGGGAGGCCTTCCCGCTCGGCGGCGGGGTGGTCCTCACCCAGCGGGACATCCGGCAGTTCCAGCTCGCCAAGGCCGCGATTGCGGCGGCGATGGATACCCTTTTCGACGCGGCGGGCCTTTCGCCCGCCGACATCAAAACCCTCCACATCGCGGGGGGCTTCGGCAGCGCGATCGATCCGCGGGCCGCGGCGCGCATCGGCCTCATTCCGCCCGCGCTCGCGGACCGGGTGTCCGCGGCGGGCAACGCCGCCGGGCTGGGCGCCTGCATGATCGCATCCTCCCAGCGGGCGCTCGACGACGCGGAGGCCCTCGCGCGGGACGCGCGGGTGCTCGACCTCACCGAGAGCGCGGTTTTCAGGGAGCGGTTTGTGGAGGAAATGCTTTTGGGAGTCCCCGGGGAACCCTGAAATATGAAAGGAGCGGCTGACATGGCAGGAAATCGATTTTTGGACGAGCGGGAGGCTTACCGCATCCTCGCGGAGGGGGAGTACGGCTTCCTCTCCCTCGTCACGCCGGAGGGCGGGCCCTACGGCATCCCGCTCAACTATGTCTGGCTCCCGGAGGAGCGGTGCGTCTTCTTCCACTGCGCGAAAAGCGGGCGGAAGCTCGACTGCATCAGGGCGCATCCGGAGGTCTGCTTTACGGTGGTGGGGACGGCGCGGGTGATCCCCGAGCGGTACAGCACCCGCTATGAGAGCGCGGTCTTCACCGGGACCGCCTCGATCGTCACCGACCCGGCCGAAAGGCGGGAGAAGCTCGACCTGCTCGCCCGGCGGTTTTCCCCGGGCGACCCGCGCAGGGAAGAGGTCGTTGAAAAATACCTGCCCGCCGTCTGCATCTGCAAAATCGCCCTGCGCACGGCGAGCGCCAAACGAAACCCCGGGGAATAGTACAGGAGGCCGCCCACATGGGCGGCCTCCCGCTCGTTTTGGCTCAATGGGGACCCCGCCGCACGGACGGCGCTCTGCCCGGCCGCGGGAGGGCCCGCCTGAACCGAAAGTTTTGAGGGGGCCGGGGGAACTTTTTCAAAAGTTCTCCCGGAGGGTGAAGCGCCACACGCAGCGGCTCGACTCGTCGGTCATGTCGGGATAGCAGCTGACCGCCTCGGTGGTGATGCGCGGGTCGATGATCTTCGCGAAGTTGGCGTACTCGACGAGTCCCACCGGCTTGCAGGGGTGGTAAGGCATCCCCTTGCGGGCGCGCGCGTCCTGCACGCGGCAGGACCGCACATAGAAGGTGAGGGTGTTGCCCTCGAGCACCGTCTCGTGGCGGTTGAGCGGCGCGTAGAGCCGGAAGGCCAGCGCGCGCCGCAGGCCCTCGAGCCCCGCCAGCTCGGGCAGGCCGAGGAATTCCTTGATCCGCCGCGCTTCGGTTTCGGTGAAGCGCGCCCACGCGTTCACGTCGTGTTCGACCGCCTCCTCCATGCCGCGTTTCCGTTCGATCGACTGGAACCACAGCCCGTCGAGCGCGAGCCAGTTCTTGGAAAACATTTCGCACAGCTCGAGCAGCTTTTCCCGCGGCAGCTCCTGAATGGATTCGTATTCCGTCATCATCGTTTCCTCCGTCTCTATTTTTCCCGCCGCGCGGCTTCGCACGCGCGGACGGCGTCCTCCAGCGTTCCCGCCGCGATCAGGAACCGGTTGTTGTGGCAGAATCGCAGCGTCGCAATCCCGGAAATCCGGGGAAGCTCCTCCTCGGTGCGGCCCGCCCACCGCGCGGGAAAGGGATGCTTGAGGCTGTGCGCCTCGTCGTCGTTCGGCACCGCCTGCGCGCTGTAGCCGCCCCGCTGGGAGGGATAGACCACAAATTCCGCAGGGGAGGGTACGAGCGTCATCTTCCAGGGGGCGAAGGAGGGCAGGATCACGATCCCGTCCTTCATTTCACCGAGCGCGCGTTCCACGAGCGCGCGGGCGCGCTGGATGCTCCAGACGCCCTCGAAGCGTTTTTCCAGGATCACCTTTGCAAAGGCGACCGCCTCCTCAAAGCAGTCGTCGGGAGACCTGCCCGAATCCCAGCTCGGGTTGAACGCGCCGACCAGCCCGGCGATCTCGCTGCCGCAGCCGGTGTTGTCGTCGAGGTCGAGCGGCTGGATGAAGTGGAAGTCGAACCGCTCGGCCTCCTCGGGACCGACCAGCTCAGCGCCGAATTCCTTCCACAGCAGGCCGAACGCCGCGTAAGGCACGCCGTTGGGCCGCACGGGCGCGTTTTTCTGGTGGTGGTCGAATTTTCCCCACCCGATGTCGAAGACAAGCCCGTCGAAGCCGTCGGGCACGTCGAAGGCCCGGGCGATTCGGATGGACGGGTTGAGGATTTTTAAAAGCGCGGCCGAAAAAACGTCGTCCGCGTGGAACCTTCCGCCGTGCGTCAGGGCGGCGCTGGGGATATTTGCCGTCATTTGCCTTCCTCCCATGGCACAGGGGTGCGGGGCGCCCGCCTATGCGTCCCGAAGGGACGCATGGCCCGCGCTTTGCGCGGGCGTCGTCTCAAAAAGTTTCTTTTTGAGACGATGGCCGGCCCCCTGTGCGATCAGCGCGAGCTTTTGGGCCCGCGTCATCTGTTTGAGTTCCCACTCGCGGCGCATGGCTTCGGCTCTGGTGCCGAACGCCTCGCGGTAGACCATCTCCACCGGAAGCCGCCCGCGGGTGTATTTCGCGCCGCGGCCCTCATTGTGGGCCTCCAGGCGGGCCGCGGGATCGTTGGTCCAGCCCGCGTAAAGGGTGCCGTCCGCACAGCGCAGCAGGTATGCATAGCATGTCCCGTTTTCCATGCCAGAAGCCTCCCTCCGGTCCGCACTGCTTTTATGATACCACGCGGGACCCGGCCCGGCAAGAACAAAAAGAGGGCTGTTTATTGGACAGGAAATTTGTTACAATGAAAGTGGAAAGGGGGCGGGGAAATGCCGAAAAATCCGAACCAGAAGCTGAAGCTGCTCTATCTCATGAGGATTCTGCTCGAACGCACCGACGACGAGCATGGGCTCACGCTGCCGGAAATCCTCGACGAGCTCGACGGATACGGCGTCACGGCGGAGCGCAAGAGCATCTATGACGATCTCGAGGCGCTGCGCGTCTATGGACTGGACGTCGAGCGCGCGGGGCACAAATACTTCATCGCGAACCGGACCTTCCAGCTGCCCGAGCTCAAGCTGCTGGTCGACGCGGTGCAGTCCTCCAAGTTTATCACCCACAAAAAATCCACCGAGCTGATCAAAAAGGTGGAAAGCCTCGCGAGCGTGCACGAGGCGCGGCTGCTCCAGCGGCAGGTATTTGTCACCAACCGCATCAAGACGATGAACGAGAGCATCTACTACAACGTCGACAAAATTCACGCGGCGATCACGGCGGGCGTGAAGATCAGCTACCGCTACTTTGAATGGGCGGTCGATTTTTCGGAGGAGGGGGGGCCGCTCAAAAAGCAGTTCCGCCGCGATGGGAAACGCTACCGCATCAGCCCGTGGGCGCTGACCTGGGACGACGAAAACTATTATATGATCGGGTTTGACGGCGAAGCGGGCATCATCAAGCACTACCGCGTCGATAAAATGGCCGAGATCCAGCTCACCGCCGAGCGGCGGGACGGGCAGGCGCATTTCGACCGGTTCGACATGGCGCTCTATTCCAAACGGGTGTTCGGCATGTTCGCAGGCGAGGAGGAGACCGTCCGTCTGCGGTTCGCCAACCATCTGGCCGGCGTGGTGCTCGACCGCTTCGGCAAGGACGTCTTCCTTTCGCGGGCGGACGACGCGCATTTTAACGCCACCGTCAGGGTGCAGGTGAGTCCCCAGTTTTATTCGTGGGTCTTTGGGTTTGGCGGGGAGGTCAAAATTCTTGCCCCCGGGCATGTGGCGCAGGGACTCTGCGCCGCCGCGCGGGAGGTCCTGGCCCTTTACAGCGAATAGCCCCGCGGCACCGTGGCTCTCACGGTGGGGGACTATAAAAACAGATTTGCCGGCAGGCGGCCGCCCGGAAGGGCGGCCGCTTTTTTGCCGCTCATCGAGCGGCGGAGCATGTCGGTAGTCGACCGACAGCGACCCCATTTCTTGTACGGACAAGAAATA
>NZ_CABUCJ010000162.1 GCF_902490045.1 uncultured Anaerotruncus sp. | reverse complement strand
GGCGCCGCCGACTTTGGCCGCAGGCCAACCGGAGGCGGCGCGGGGGTCAAGGGGGCACAGCCCCCTGCGGTTTCTTTCCCCTATTTCTTGTCCGTACAAGAAATAGGGTCGCCGCCGGTCGACTACCGGCAAGCTCCGCCGCTCGATGAGCGGAAAATCCAGGACCTCCGCCGGTCGACTACCGGCAAGCCCTCCGACCTCTGGGCGGAATATCTAAAACCGCCACCGGGACGGGTCCCGGCAATTTTCGCCGCCGAAAGCGGCACATTTGGACGGTCAAAAAAGGGACGCACCCAGCGGGCGCGTCCCTTTCCTATTACGAACGATTATGAAGCAGCCTTGATTGCCAAATCACCATTTTCCATGACAGCCTCGAGCCGGGTGCCGGGAGCGGGGTCCTCCGCGATGATGATGCGGGCAAGCAGTGTTTCGAGCTTGTGCTGGAGGAACCGCTTGAGGGGGCGCGCGCCGTAGACGGGGTCGTAGCCCTGGTCGACGATGTACGCCTTTGCCTCGGTCGAGAGGGTCAGGGTGAGCTGCTTATCGGCGAGGCGTTTTTGCAGGTCGGCCATGAGCAGGTCGACGATCCGCGCGATCTCCGCCTTTTGCAGCGGCTTATAGAAGACGATCTCATCGAGGCGGTTGAGGAACTCGGGGCGGAACTGCTGCTTGAGCAGCCCATCCACCGCCTTGCGGGCCTCATCGGTGATCTGCCCGTTTTCGTCGATTCCCTCGAGGATGTAGGGGGAGCCGAGGTTGGAGGTCAGGATGATGATCGTGTTTTTAAAGTCCACGGTGCGGCCCTGGCTGTCGGTGATGCGGCCGTCGTCGAGCACCTGGAGCAGGATGTTGAAGACGTCGGGGTGGGCTTTTTCGATCTCGTCGAAGAGGACGACCGAGTAGGGCTTGCGGCGCACCGCCTCGGTGAGCTGGCCGCCCTCCTCATAGCCGACGTATCCCGGAGGCGCGCCGATCAGGCGGCTGACCGAGAATTTCTCCATATATTCGCTCATGTCGATGCGCACGATGTTGCGCTCGTCGTCGAAGAGCGCCTGTGCGAGCGCCTTGGCGAGCTCGGTCTTGCCGACGCCCGTCGGGCCGAGGAAGAGGAAGGAGCCGATCGGACGGCTCTGGTCCTGGATGCCCGCGCGGGAACGCAGGATCGCTTCGCTGACGGTGGTGACCGCCTCGTCCTGTCCGATGACCCGCTCATGCAGGATGCTCTCCATGTGCAGCAGCTTCTGCCGCTCCCCCTCCATCAGCCGCGTCACGGGGATGCCCGTCCAGCGGCCGACGATCCGCGCGATCTCCTCCTCGGTGACCCTGTCGCGCAGGAGGGTGGAGTCCTTCTCCGCCGCGCTCGCGAGCTTTTCCTCCTCTTCCAGCTCCTTCTGGAGGGTGGGGAGCTTGCCGTATTTGAGCTCGGCGGCCCGGTTGAGGTCGTATTCCCGCTCGGCCTTCTCGATGTCGGCGTTCACCTGTTCGAGCTCCTCACGGAGCTTCTGCACCTTGGTGATCGCGTTCTTTTCGTTCTCCCAGCGGGCTTTCATCGCCTTGAACTGCTCGCGCATCCCGGCAAGCTCCCGCTGAATCTCATGCAGGTGCTCCTGCGAAAGCTGGTCGGTCTCCTTTTTGAGCGCCGCCTCCTCGATCTCATGCTGCATGATCTTGCGGGAGAGGTCGTCGAGCTCGGACGGCATCGAGTCCATCTCGGTGCGGATCATCGCGCACGCCTCGTCCACGAGGTCGATCGCCTTGTCGGGCAGGAAGCGGTCGGTGATGTAGCGGTTGGAAAGGACCGCCGCCGCGATGAGCGCCTGGTCCTGGATTTTGACGCCGTGGAACACCTCGTAACGCTCCTTGAGCCCGCGCAGGATGGAGATCGTGTCCTCGACGGTCGGCTCGTCCACCAGCACCGGCTGGAACCTGCGCTCAAGCGCGGCGTCCTTTTCGATGTACTGGCGGTACTCGTTGAGGGTGGTCGCGCCGATGCAGTGCAGCTCGCCGCGCGCGAGCATCGGCTTTAAGAGGTTGCCCGCGTCCATCGAGCCCTCCGTCTTGCCCGCGCCCACGATGGTGTGCAGCTCGTCGATGAAGAGGATGATCCTGCCCTCGCTCTTCTTGATCTCCTGCAATACCGCCTTGAGGCGCTCCTCAAACTCGCCGCGGAATTTCGCACCCGCGATCAGCGCGCCCATGTCGAGGGAAAAGATCGTGCGATCCTTGAGGTTTTCGGGCACGTCCCCGCGCACGATGCGCAGCGCAAGCCCCTCGGCGATGGCCGTCTTGCCGACGCCCGGCTCGCCGATGAGGACCGGGTTGTTCTTCGTCTTGCGCGAGAGGATGCGGATGACGTTGCGGATTTCGTTGTCGCGGCCGATGACCGGATCGAGCTTCTGGTTGCGCGCCTGCTCGACAAGGTCGGTGCCGTACTTTTTCAGCGCGTCATAGGTGTCCTCCGGGGTGTCAGAGGTGACGCGGGTGTTCCCGCGCACGCTCACCAGCGCCGAGAGGAAGCCGTCCTTCGTCAGGCGGCAGCGCGAAAAGAGCTGCCCCAGCGCGCCGTTCGGGTTTTCGAGCAGCGCGAGCATGACGTGCTCGACCGAGACATATTCGTCCTTCATCCGGTCTGCGAGCTTTTCCGCCTGGACCAGCGCGCGGTCGACCTCCTGGGAGACGTAAATCTTGCCCTGTTCACGGCCGGGGCCGGAGACGCGCGGCAGCCGCTCGACCTCGGCGCGCACGTCGGAGAGCAGCGCGGCGGGGTCGATCTCCATCTTTTTGAGCATCTGGCTGATAAGGCCGTCCTCCTGCGCGATCAGCGCATAGAGCAGATGCTGCTGTTCAATCTGCATGTTCTGGTATTCGGTCGCGAGGTCCTGCGCGCTTTGCAGCGCCTCGAGCGACTTCTGGGTGAATTTCTGAGCGTTCATAGACACCCTCCTCCTTTATGTGAAAGCTGTTTGATCCGTTGTTTTAGCACTCTAGTATATCGAGTGCTAACTATATAGTACCCCAAATGCTGTGGGAAATCAAGTACAAATTGTAAACATTTTTCCTGTGGATTGTGCCTGATTTTTTCCCAATTCCCGGTGAATTTGAACGGTTTCTGAACTTTGCCCCCCGGCGGTTGACGGGGGACGGAATTGGGGATATCATAGGATTACGCCAAAATTTTCATCTGTAAGAAGGGATTTAATATGAAGCGTTCTGTCCTCGCCGGCGCGCTTGCGCTGGCTTGCGCGCTCTCCCTCGCGGCGCCCGTCTTCGCCGCCGAAAAAGCTCCCTCCCTCGCGGGCGATTCCAAGACGACCGCCGTCGCCAGAGTCTACGAATACGATCCCCACCGCTACCTCGCAAACGGCAATTCAGTCTACGGCAACACGCTGACCGTCGCCGCGGACGAACGGGTTTACGACGATTCGGGCAGGCTGTGGCGGGTCACCGATTCCTCCGCCTTCTATGACGCCTCCGCCTTCCGCTGCTCGGTCAAAACGACCGCCAACGCGATGAATGCGCGATCAATCCGCCAGTCGGACGAACCGATCGTTGGGGCGGGCGCCTGCTTTGTCGTGACCCTCTCTAACGACGCGATGTACGACAACACCGGCGTCGGCTTCACGGTGACCTACACCGCCGTCAGGGACACTTCCCTGCCCGTCGTCCCCCTCGGCACGAATACCGGAACGGCCTCCGAGCTGTCGGTCAAAAGCGGCGCGAAGATTGCCATCGACTATACGCTGCGCATCACCGACGACACCCTCTTCCCCTCCACCTACCTGAAATCCAACCCCGACTGGTACGGCGACCTCTTCTACTTTAAGGACGTCAAGCACCCGATCGGCGCGGAGGACATCGTCCTCACCCCGACCCAGGAGGGGGACAGCGACTACACCTGGGAGGATGCGGACATCATCGTCGCGGAGCTCTCCGGCTCGGATATCCTCTACGCGCCCAAGCTCTCGACCCGCCGCGCCGACACCGGCCGCAATCACACGGCCCCCCTCGGGGAGATGTACACCCGCTTCTTCCGCGGCAATCCCGACGCGAAGGGTGGCACGCTGACCCTCGTGAACCCCTACCTCACCTACGACGGCGAGGAGACGGTTCCCCACAGGCAGGTCCATATCTATGAGGCGACCGAGGCCGGCGACCTCAAGGACGTGACCAGCCGCTTCAAGTACACCACCGATTCCGACGGGCGCGGCGCCTTCTCCGCGAAGGTCCGGACGCTCGGCAACTATATCATTACCGCGACGGAGCTGAAATAGCCCCCGGCGAGCGGCGGAGCTCTTACGGGAAAATAGAATATATGCATAAAGAAGCGGCCGCCCG
>NZ_CABUCJ010000161.1 GCF_902490045.1 uncultured Anaerotruncus sp. | reverse complement strand
GGGGCCTCCTGATTCGTTTTCACAAGCCGCCGCGCGGCTCAGTTGTAGCCGAGCGAACGGATGACGTTCTCCCGGTTGCGCCAGTCCTCGCGCACCTTGACCCAGCATTTGAGGTTGACGCGGCAGCCGAGGAACCGTTCGATGTCCTGCCGCGCCTGGGTGGCGATCCGCTTGAGCATCTCGCCGCCCTTGCCGATGATCATCCCCTTGTGGCTCTCCCGCTCGCAGTAGATCTGCGCCTCGATATCGATGAGGTCCTGCCCCTCCCGCTCCTTCATCGATTCGACCGACACGGCGGTGCCGTGCGGGATTTCGTCGCGCAGGTTGCGCAGCAGCTTTTCCCGCACGATCTCGGCCACGATCACCCGTTCGGGCTGGTCGGTCAGCGTGTCCGCGTCGAAAAAGAAAGGGGAGGGCGCGGCGAACGCCTCGAGTTCCCCGAGCACCGCGTCCACCCCGTCCCGGGTGAGCGCGGAGATCGGCACGACGGCGGAAAACTCGTACTCCTTCGTAAAGGCGAGGATGCGGGGCATCAGCTTCTCCTTGCTGGCGAGGGTGTCGATCTTGTTGACGACGAGGACCGCGGGAATCCGCTGCGCGCGGAAGGAGGCGATGAGGTCGCGCTCGGCGGGGGCGATCTCCCCCTGCGGCTCGACGACGAGCAGCGCGACGTCCACGTCGGCGACGCTGTCGCTGACCTGCTTCACCATATATTCCGACAGGCGCGTGCGGGGCTTGTGGAGCCCCGGCGTGTCGATAAAGACAAACTGGGTCTCCCCCTTCGTCAGCACGCCGGTGATACGGGTGCGGGTGGTCTGGGGCTTGTCCGAGACGATCGCGACCTTTTCCCCGATCAGTGCGTTGAGCAGGCTCGATTTGCCCACGTTGGGGCGTCCGACGATGGCGACGAACGCCGATTTGGTGCTGTATTCCGGTTCAGTCAAAATGCTTCTCCTCCCCGCCCCTGTGGGGCGCGTCCAGTTTTTCCGTTCTTTGCGGCGCGGCACAAAAATGCGCCGGCGGTCTACGCCGGCGTCTGTTTCTCCCCGCCGAACCCGAACACAAACCAGGCCGCGAGGACAAGATAAACCGCGAGCAGCGCCTTCGGCTGCCAGTGCGCGAGCAGCGCGCGCCAGAGCGCGAGCAGCCCCGCAGGCCGCCAGAGCACGGCGAACCCGACCCCGACGCTCGCGAGCGCCATGACGAGCACCGCACCGGCCGAGACGTCCTTGGCGAGCTTCGCGAGCGGGCGCCTGCCGGGGCTTGCGAGGTCCACTGCCGCCTCGATGGCGGTGTTGAACATCTCGGCGGCGAGCACGCCGCCCACCGCGAGGGCCAGCAGGCCGAAGCCCGCGCCCTCCACGCGCAGCGCCCCGGCCAGCCAAAACACGAAGAGCGCGGCGGCCAGGTGGATGCGGAAGTTGCGCTCGTGCAGGACGCAGTGGCGCACGCCGCAGCCCGCCCAGCGAAAGCTGCGGGCGAGGGCGGCGAGCTTAGATCTCATCGTCGGTCAGCACGTAGCTGCCGTCCCGCTGGAGGCCGAGGCTCGAGAGCACGCTCTCCTCCTTCTCGCGCATGCGCACCATCTCAAGCCCGCCCGACTCGTGGTCGTAGCCGAGCAGGTGGAGCATCGAATGCACGGTCAGAAAGCCGATCTCACGCTGGAGGGAGTGGCCGTAGATGCGGGCCTGTTCGACGGCCTTTTCGATCGAGATGACGATATCGCCGAGCTGGAGCGCGCCCGTCTCGAGGTTGCGGTCGTAGACGCCGTCCTGCCCGAGCGGGAAGGAGAGCACGTCGGTGGCCGCGTCCTTTTGGCGGAACTCGCTGTTGAGCTGGCGGATCTGTTCGTTATTCACGAAGCTGACGCTGACCTCCGCGCTGTCGCCGAACTGCTCGGCGGCGAGCACCGCGTGGCAGCAGCGGCGGATGAGCAGCCGGATGCCGCTGGGGATCTTCACGTCCTTCTGGCGGTTGGTGATGAGCACCTTGATACTTTCGGTCATCTGTTGCGTTTACCCTCCTCGTAATACCGCTCGTACGCCTTGATGATCGCCTGTACCAGGCGGTGGCGCACGACGTCTTTCTCGGTGAAATGAAGGATGGCGATGTCATCCACGTTCTTCAGCACCTTGACCGCTTCCAGAAGGCCCGAACGCCTGGCGTCCGGCAGGTCGATCTGGGTCACGTCCCCGGTGATGATGGCTTTGGAATTGAACCCCAGGCGGGTGAGGAACATCTTCATCTGCTCGGGCGTGGTGTTCTGCGCCTCGTCGAGGATGATGAAGCTGTCGTCGAGGGTGCGCCCGCGCATGTAGGCGAGCGGGGCGACCTCGATGTTCTGGCGCTCGACGTATTTCTGGTAGTTCTCGGCGCCGAGCATATCGAAAAGCGCGTCGTAAAGCGGGCGCAGGTAGGGGTCCACCTTGTTCTGGAGGTCGCCCGGCAGAAAGCCGAGCTTCTCCCCCGCCTCGACGGCGGGGCGCGTCAGGATGATGCGGTTGATCTCGTGCGCGCGGAAGGCGCGCACCGCCATGGCCACGGCGAGATAGGTCTTGCCCGTGCCGGCGGGGCCGACGCCGATGGTGATCGTGTTGTCGCGGATCGCCTCGACGTACCGCTTCTGCCCGAGGGTCTTGGCCTTGATCGGCTTGCCCGTCGTGGTGATGCACACCACGTCGTCCGCGAGCGCCGCGACCTTGTCCTCGCGCCCCTCGCTGACCATCGCCATGACATAGCGGATGTTCTGTTCGGTGAGCGACTCCCCCTTGTTGATGAGGGAGAGCAGCCCGGTGATGGCGCGTACCGCCAGGGAGACGCCCTCCTCGTCGCCGAACACCTTGATCTCGGTGCCGCGGCAGGTCACCGTGACGCTGTATTCCTGCTCGATGAGCCTGACGTTCTCATCAAAGCTCCCGAACAGCGCCAGCGCGTGCTCCATCCGGTCGATATTCACCAATTGTTCGATCATTCGTTTTTTTCCATCCTTTTTCTATTGGAAATCCCCAAAATCATCCACGATTTAGTATAGCAAATCTTCACGCAAATAACAAGCAGTTTTCACAGTTCTTTATGAATATTTTGTGAAACTTTCCCAGTTTCTTTGGAAACGCGCCGAATTCCCTAGTAACCCCCTTCGCGCGGGGCCTTTTCCTCCTGTTCCCCGCGGTCGAACACCGGGATTTCCACCTGCCGGGCAATGTCCATTTCGACGAGGTATTCCCCCGTCAGCACGACTTTTCCGCCCTCCGTCCTGGCCGAGACCTCCCGCTTGACCACCGCGCCGGGCTCCCACGCGCCCCGCTCCTTCGCGGCGAGCTGCCGCTCGGCGATGCGCAGCGCCGCCTCCGCGCCGATCCGCTCCTCCTCCGTCTCGTAGAAGATGTAGGTCTCGCGGGTCACCGAGAAGGGCATCTCCGCGCCGAACAGAACGGGCGGCCGGGTCACTTTCTCCACCTTGTATTCCCCGTCGAGGCCCGAATAGAGGAAGAGGGGCAGGCGCACCCCCGGCAGCTCGAGGTAGCGGCGCTTGACCACCCGCCCGGACGGCACCGCGCGCCGCTGGACGAGCGGAACCTCGACGGCGAGGCTCTCGGGGACCCGCGCGATGACCCTGGCGTTGGCGCGCAGCAGGTGGTTGAGCCCCCAGCGGTCCTCAAAGACGCCGCTCACGAGGATCTCCCCCTCCCGCACGGCGTCTCCCTTCTGCACGGCCGCCCGCCCGTCGGTGACCGCCATGCTGACGATCTGGCCGTCCCGCGCCGCCACGACGTTGGCGGGCACGTTGGTGTCGATCTTCCGGGGCGGGACGGTGCGTTCCCGCACGAGCAGCGTCGCGGTGGTGCCGCGGATGTTGAGCGCCGCCCACGAGAGATCGTCCACCTTGAGCTGGATCTCGAGCTGGATTTCCCGCGCGTTAAGCCCGCTTTTGAGGACGCCCCGCCTGACCCCGAGCTCCTCGAGCGCCTGAAGCAGCGCCTGGCTCTCCACCCGCTCGTTTCCCTGTACCTCGACCACCCACACGAACTGCTGGGTGACAGCGAAAAAGACGATGAAGAGCGCCGCGCCGGCGGCCACGCCGATCCTGCGGCGGTAGCGGCGCAGGAGGAAGGGCAGCCCGCGGCGCTCCTTCACGCGGGTGACCGCCCCCGCCTTGCGGGCGAGTGGGCGCATCCGCCGGTAGCCGTCCACGGTGGTGCGGCCCGAATAGCCCGCCTCCTCCCGCCGGCAGTCCCACAGGGGGACCCTGTGGTGGGCGCAGAGATTGATAAGGCGCTCGAAGGAACCCGAACGCGCAAAAAACTTGACATGCCCGCGCAGGTAGCGCAGGAACCGGATAAACAGCAAAAAACCACCCCTCAGCTTGTCGAAAATCATTTCGGCAAGCTGAGGGGCCGCCGCGGCGGGGTTCTCCGCTCGCTAGGCTCGCTCAACGTGCGGTAGGAACCTACGGTTCCCCCACA
>NZ_CABUCJ010000160.1 GCF_902490045.1 uncultured Anaerotruncus sp. | reverse complement strand
GAGCGGCTGGCCGCGTGCGCTCCCGACACGGTGCGGGTCTACCCGACGGTCGTGATGGAGGGAACGGAACTCGCGGACCTCTGCCGCGCGGGGATCTACCGCCCCCAGACGCTCGAGGAGGCCGTCTCGCTCGGTGCGCGGCTGCTCGAATACTTCGAGGGGATGGGGATCCGGGTGATCCGCATGGGCCTGCACGCGCAGGACTCCCTCGAGCGGGAGCGGCTGGCGGGGCCCTACCACCCGGCGTTCCGCGAGCTCTGCGAGGGGGAGGCGATGCGCCTGCGCGCCGAGGCGGCGCTCACCGGGCGCCCGAAGGGGGACTACCTCCTGCGGGTTGGCCCCCGGAGCCTCTCAAAAATTACGGGGCATGGGGCGCGCACCGTTGAAAAACTGGGGCAATTAGGGTATCATGTAAAGATAGAACCGGACGGGAGGCTTTCGGGCCTCGCAATCGAGATAAAGGAAGTGTGACATTGCGCCTTCGCAGCTTGGAGATACAGGGGTTCAAATCCTTCCCCGACCGCACAAAGCTCAGCTTCCACGACGGCATCACGGCCGTCGTCGGGCCGAACGGCTCTGGCAAGAGCAACATTGCGGACGCGGTGCGCTGGGTGCTGGGAGAGCAGTCGACGAAGACGCTGCGCGGCGGCAAGATGGAGGACGTCATCTTCGGCGGCACGCAGGCGCGCAAGCCGCAGGGCTACGCGCAGGTGCTGCTGACGATCGACAACGCCGACCGCGCGCTCGCCTGCGACTGCGACATGGTCACGGTCGGGCGCAAGCTCTACCGCTCGGGGGAGAGCGAATACCGCCTGAACGGCGCGGCGGTGCGCCTCAAGGACGTCTATGAGCTCTTCATGGACACGGGGCTTGGACGGGACGGCTACTCGATCATCGGGCAGGGCAAGATCGCCGAGATCGTCAGCGCCAAGAGCACCCAGCGCCGCGAAATTTTCGAGGAGGCGGCGGGCATCTCCAAGTACCGCTACCGCAAGCTCGAGGCCCAGCGGCGGCTGGAGGCCGCGGAGGAGAACCTCCTGCGCCTGCGGGACATCCTCGACGAGCTCGAGGGGCGTGTGGAGCCGCTGCGGGCGCAGTCGGAGAAGGCGGCGCAGTTCCTCGAATACGCGGGGGAGAAGAAGACGCTGGAAATCTCCCTCTGGGTGCTGACGCTCGACAAATCCCGGGCGGTGCTGCGGGAGCAGGAGGACAAAATCCTGCTCTGCCGCGACGAGCACGACGGCGTCCAGGCGGAGCTCGACGGCATCGAGGGGCAGATCAACGCGCTCTACGCGCAGATGCAGGCGCTCGCGGTCGAGATCGATTCCCGGCGCGGGCGCGTCCGGGAGATCGAGGAGCTCACCGCGCAGAGCGGAGCGGAGATCGCCGTTTTGCATAACGATATGGCGCACAACGACGCGTCGATCGAACGCATCCGGGCCGAGCTGGAGCAGTCGGACGCGTCGGACAGCGATCTCGACGAAAGGATACATACCTTTGAGGAGCAGATCGCAGAACGCCGGCAGGGCCTCGACGAGCTGCGCCGCGGGCACGAGGAGGTCCAGCGGGAGCTGACCACGCTGGGCGCGGTGCAGGAGGACTGCCGCGGCAGGATTGACGCGCTCAAGGAGCGCCGCTTCGGCCTCACCCAGAGCATCAACGAGGTCAAGCTCTCCTCCGCGTCGAGCGGCTCGCTCATCGACGAGACGATCGCGCGGCTTGAAGCCCTCAGGGAGGGCGCGGTCGTCAAGGACGAAAACATCGCGCGCATCAAAAAGGAGCTGTCCGACTGCAGGGAACTGATCGCCGAGATCGACGACAACCTCCTCTCGCTGCAAAATTCCCGCAGGGGCTGCCAGATGAAGCTGGAGGGCCGCCAGCAGAAGCTCGACGCGCTGCTCGAGCAGCGGCGCGGGCTGGAGGACAAGGCGCGCGCCCACACCCAGCGGGCCAAGCTGCTCTTCGACATGGAGAACAGCATGGAGGGCTTTTCGCAGAGCGTCAAATACGTCATGGAGCAGGCGCGCAGGGGCGCGATCGGGGACGTGTACGGACCCGTCTCCCGGCTCATCTCGGTGGAGGATGACTACGCGCTCGCGGTCGAAATCGCGCTGGGCGCGGCGATGCAGAACATCGTCGTCAGGGACGAGACGGTCGCCAAGCGCGCCATCGGCATGCTCAAATCGAGCAAATCGGGGCGGGCGACCTTTCTGCCCGTCTCGACGGTAAAAGGAAACCGCCTCAATGAAAACTGGCTGCCCGAAACGGACGGCTTTATCGGCGTTGCCGCCGACCTGGTCCGGTGCGACGAACGCTACCGGGGCGTGATCAACCAGCTTCTGGGCCGCATCGTGATCGTCCGGGACCTCGACTGTGCCGCCGCCGCCGCGAAGAAGGGCGGCTACCGCTTCCGCGTCGTCACCCTCGACGGGCAGGTCGTCAACGCGGGCGGCTCGATGACGGGCGGCTGGGCCGCGCGCAGCGCGGGCATCCTCAGCCGCTCGAAGGAGATCGAGGAGCTCAAGGGCAGGGCCGCGGCGTGCGAACGGGAGATGGCCGGGCTCGACGGGCAGATCAAGGCGCTGCGCGAGGAGATCGCGGCCGTGCAGGCGTCGCTTGCGGGGATTGACGGGGAGATCGCCACCGCGCAGGAGGATAAGATCCGCTGCACCGCCGAGCAGAAGCAGCTGGCTTCCGCCCACGACGAGGCGGTCCGTTCGCGCGAGCAGGCGGCGGAGGAATACGGCCAGCTTGCAGGGCGGCTCGAGGAGCTTAAGGAGAAGAACGTCACGAGCGCCGAGCTGACCGACGATTTGAACCGCCAGCTCGACGAGGTGGCGCAGCAGCTCGGCGTGCTCGCCTCCAAGCGGGACACCTGCGCGCGGCAGGCGTCGGAGGCGTCCGCGCGCCTGGCCCAGCAGGACGTGGAGATCATCTCGGTCACCAAGGAGATCGACGGCCTGCGGCAGATGGCCGACCAGCTGCGCGACCAGAAGCTGCACCAGAAGGAGCATGTCGCGGGGCTCGAGCGCCAGCGGGCGGATTATCTGCGGGAGAACGCGGAAATCCGGGAGAAGATCGCCGGGGCCGAGCGGCAGCGGGAGGACTACGCGGCACAGGCGGCCGCGCTGGGCGCGGAGATCGAGCAGAAAACGCAGGCGCGCAACGACTGCGAAGCGAAGACCACCGCCCTGCGGGCCGACGAAAAGGAGATCACGGCGCGGCGGGAGACCGCCGGACGGGAGCTGGCGCGTCTCGAGGAGAAGAAGGCGTCGCTCCAGGCGGAGTACGACGGCATCATCTCGCGGCTGTGGGACGAATATGAGATCACCCGCACGCAGGCGGCTGAAATCGCGCAGCCGGTCGAGGACCCCGGGAAGGCGCAGCGGCGGCTCGGGGAGCTCAAGGGGAAGATCCGGGCGCTCGGCAACGTCAACGTCGGCGCGATCGAGGAATACAAAGAGGTGTCCGAGCGGTACCGCTTCCTCAAGACCCAGACGGACGACGCGGAGAAGTCCCGCGCCGAGCTCATGAAGCTGATCACCCAGCTCACGAGCGACATGCAGTCGATCTTCGCGGATAACTTCGGCAGGATCGCGGAGAACTTCTCCAAGATCTTCACCGAGCTCTTTGACGGCGGGCGGGCGGAGCTGACCCTCACCGATCCGGGCAGCGTGCTCGAATCGGGCATCGAGATCTACGTCCAGCCGCCCGGCAAGATCATCAAGAACCTCGCGGCCCTCTCGGGCGGCGAGCAGGCGTTTGTGGCGATCGCCATCTATTTTGCGATCCTTAAGGTTCGTCCGTCGCCCTTCTGCCTGCTCGACGAGATCGAGGCGGCGCTCGACGACGTGAACGTCGTCAAATACGCGCAGTATCTGCGCACGATGTGCGACAGGACCCAGTTCATCACGATCACCCACCGGCGCGGCACGATGGAGGAAGCGGACATGCTCTACGGCGTGACGATGCAGGAGGAGGGCGTTTCCAAGCTGCTCGAGCTGCACGTCAGCGAGATCGAAAGCAAGCTGGGCATCAAGTAGGGGGGTACCAAATGGGATTTTTCGGAAAACTTGCCGAGGGGCTCAAAAAGACGCGGGAGTCGATGGCGCGCGCCGTCGACGAGCTGGTCAATTCCTTTTCCAAAATCGACGAGGAGCTCTTTGAGGAGCTCGAGGAGACGCTCATCATGTCCGATGTGGGAGCGGTGACCGCCGCGGCCATCTGCAATGAACTGCGCGCGGAGGTCAAAAAGAGGGGCGTCACCGACGCTTCGGAGGTCAAGGGACTGCTCAAGGAGATCATCGCTGGGATGCTTTCGGGCGGGGAGGCGCTGAACCTCTCGACGAAACCCTCAGTCATCCTCGTCATCGGCGTGAACGGGGTGGGCAAGACCACCACGATCGGCAAGCTCGCCGCCAACCTCAAGGCGGACGGCAAAAAGGTGCTGCTCGGCGCGGCGGATACCTTCCGCGCGGCCGCGATCGAGCAGCTCGGCGTGTGGGCCGAACGCTCGGGGGTCGACATGATCCGGCAGTCGGAGGGCTCCGACCCGGCGGCCGTCGTCTTCGACGCGGTCACGGCGGGGAAGGCGCGGGGCGTCGACGTGG
>NZ_CABUCJ010000159.1 GCF_902490045.1 uncultured Anaerotruncus sp. | reverse complement strand
CCGCGCCGCGTCGACCTCGGCGGCGCGGGAGCGCGCCGTGTCCGCCGTTACGGCCAGATAGGCGCCGATCCTTCCGTCGCCCGCCTCGATCTCGGAGAGATAGGCCTCCGCCGCCTCCGCGGCGGAGAGCTCCCGCCGCTGGAGCAGCGCGGAGAGCTCTGCGGCGCTGAGCCGCGTGATCTGCTGGTCTTTCATCTCATTCCCTCCTCATTCCACGACCTGCGGGACGAAAAAGCATCCGTCCCGGGTCTCGGGCGCGCCCGCGAGCAGGTCCGCGCGCGGCAGGGGCGTTCCGGCCCTGTCCGGCCGGAAGACGTTTTCGAGTGGCACCACATGGCTTGCGGGCGGGACCCCCTCGGTGTCCGCCTCCGCGAGCTGGCCGGCGAAGGCGACGAGCTCGGCCATCTGCCGTTCGAGCGCCTCCCGCTCCTCCGGCGCGACCCGCAGGCAGGAGAGCTTTGCCGCCGCGTCCACGTCGACGCGGACCCGGCCGCACTGCGCTTTGGATGGGGATTCGTTTCCCCCGCCCTCCCGGAAGAGGCCGGCCAGCCCGAGCGCGTCGAGCTGCGCGGGGTCGACGGGGCCCGGCGCGCCGGTGAGCGGGCACCGGGCGTCCTTCGTCTTGGGGAAGGCGATCACGTCGCGCAGGGAGGGGGCCCCGAGCATCTGCATGACCAGCCGGTCGAGCCCGAACGCGAAGCCGCCGTGGGGCGGGGTGCCATACTGGAAGGCGTTGACCAGGAAGCCAAACCGCTCTTCGATCTGCTCGTCGGAGAAGCCGAGCGCCTCGAACATCCGCTCCTGGACGTCCCGGCGATGGATGCGGATGCTGCCGCTTCCGAGCTCGACGCCGTTGAGCACCACGTCATAGGCCTGCGCGCGCACCCGCGCGGGGGCGGTGAGCAGGTAGGGGAGGTCCTCGGGATAGGGCATCGTAAAGGGGTGGTGGGTCGCGACGTAGCGGCCCTCCTCCTCGGAATACTCGAACTGGGGGAAGTCGGTGACGAAGCAGAACCGGTATTCCCCGGGGTCCCGGCGCAGGCCGAGCAGGTCGGCGAGGTCGAGCCGCAGCCCGCCGAGGGTGCGGCAGACGGTGGAGAAGCGGTCGGCGCAGAAGAGGATGAAGTCGCCCGGCCCGCCGTCCACCGCGTCGAGCAGCGCGGAAAATTCCGCCTCGGAAAAGTACTTCGTCAGGACGGAATAGGGCTCCCCGTCCTCCCGGAGGGCGATCCACGCCATCCCCCTGGCGCCGTAGCCGAGGGCCTTTTCGGTGAGCTCCTCAATTGTGCCGCGGGAAAAATCGCCATGCCCCCTGACATTGATGGCGCGCACCACGCCGCCCGCCTCCACGGCCCTGCGGAAGACCGAAAAGCCGCAGCCGCGCGCAAGCTCCGTCACGTCGACGATCGGCAGCCCGAAGCGCAGGTCGGGCTTGTCGGAGCCGTAGCGGTCCATCGCCTCCCGCCAGGTGAGGCGGGGGAAGGGGTCGGGGAATTCGATCCCCTTCGCCTCCCGGAAGAGGTGTTTGAACATCCGCTCGAGGTGCCGGAGGATGTCCTCCTGGTCGACGAAGGAGAGCTCCATGTCCACCTGCGTGAACTCGGGCTGGCGGTCGGCGCGCAGGTCCTCGTCGCGGAAGCAGCGCGCGATCTGGTAATATTTGTCGACGCCGCCGACCATCAGGAGCTGCTTAAAAATCTGCGGCGACTGGGGCAGCGCGTAGAATTCCCCCTGGTGCACCCGGCTGGGCACGAGGTAGTCGCGCGCTCCCTCGGGGGTGGATTTGGTGAGCATCGGCGTCTCCACCGCGAGGAACCCCTCGCCTTCGAGATAGTCGCTCACGAGGCGCGCGACCCGTGCGCGAAAGCGCAGGTTTTCGAGCAGCCCCGGGCGGCGCAGGTCGAGGAAGCGGTAGCGCAGCCGCACCTCCTCCCGCACGCCCGCCGCGTCCTCGAGCGAAAAGGGCAGGGGCTGCGCCTCGGAGAGCACCTCCATCCCGTGCGCGCAGAGCTCGAAGGTGCCGGTGGCGAGCCGGGGATTGTAGGTTTCCTCGCTGCGCGGGCGCAGTTCCCCCCGCACCGCGATCACCGATTCGACGCGCAGGCCCTCCGCCGCGGCGAAATCCTCCCGCGGGAGGTTCTGCGCGTCGAACACCACCTGGAGCGTTCCCTCCCGGTCCCGCAGGTCGATGAAGATGACGCCGCCCATGTCGCGCTTGTTCTGCGCCCAGCCCATGACGACGGCGGCGCGGCCCACGTCGGTTTCCCGCAGCGCGCCGCAGTAGTCGGTTCGTTTCATAACGGATCCCTCCAAAGATCGGACGAAAAAGGAGCGCCCTTCGTCCCTTGTTTTGGGACGAAAGGCGCTCCTTCCGCGGTACCACCCAAATAGGGCGCCGGGGCGCCCCACTCTTTCACCTATGGTTTGCGGCTGTAACGTGCCGCCCGGCGTCCGAGCCTACCGGCAAAATGCGTTCGGTCGGAAACTCGGGGATGTTCTTCCTCCCGTGCCTTGTACCGGGCTCCCACCTCTTCCCGGCTCTCTGCGACGCGGCGTCGGGGCTACTCTTCCCGTCATCGTCTTTATCAGTATGCATATAAAAAAGGACGGCACTTTCCCCACGGAGTGGTAAAAGCGCCGTTGCTTTTATGACGGTTATTCTAGCAGGCCGGGCGCGCCTTGTCAATCCCTTTTTAAAAATTTCCCCGCGGGGAGGCCGGGGAAAGGCCTCCTTTTTCTGGCAGAAAGGTTGCGTTGACAACTATTTTTCCGCCTGATATAATGGGAGGGAAAGAAAGGGAGCGGTTTCGTGAACAGCGACCAGAACCAGGCGGATAAATTCGCCAGAATGACCCAGACGCCCATTCCGTGGCTCATCACGACGCTGGCGGTCCCCACGATCATCAGCATGATGATCACCTCGGTCTACAACATGGCGGACACCTTTTTCGTCGGCCGGATCGGCACCAGCGCGACGGGCGCGGTGGGCGTCGTCTTTTCGCTGATGGCGGTCATCCAGGCCATCGGGTTCATGTTCGGGCAGGGCTCGGGCAACTATATCGCCCGCAGCCTCGGCGGCCAGGACTTCCGGGACGCCTCGCGCATGTCCGCGACCGGGTTTTTCTCGGCGCTGATCGTGGGCGGGCTCATCACCCTCTTCGGCCTTCTCTTCCTCGACCCGCTCGTGCGGCTGCTCGGCGCGACCGAGACGATCCTGCCCTACGCCCGGGACTACGCGCGGTACATCCTGCTCGGCGCGTCCTACATGACCGCGTCGCTCGTCCTCAATAACCAGCTGCGCTTCCAGGGCAGCGCCTCCTACGCGATGGTCGGCATCGCGGCGGGCGGCATCCTCAACATCGCGCTGGACCCGCTGTTCATCTTCGTGTTCGGGATGGGCATCGCCGGGGCGGCGATCGCGACGGTCATCAGCCAGTTCGTCAGCTTCTGCATCCTGCTGGCCGGCTGCACGCGGGGCGGAAACATCCGCATCCATTTCCGGGACTTCACCCCCCGCTGGGAGCTCTACCGAGAGATCCTGCGCGGCGGCCTGCCCTCCCTCTGGCGGCAGGGCCTGGCGAGCGTCGCCACCATCTGCCTCAACCTCGCGGCGGGCCCCTACGGCGACGCGGCGATCGCCGCGATGTCGATCGTCTCCCGCGTCAACATGTTCGCCTCCTCCGCGCTCATCGGCTTCGGGCAGGGCTTCCAGCCGGTATGCGGCTTCAATTACGGGGCCAGGCTCTACAGGCGGGTCCGCGAGGGCTTCTGGTTCTGCGTGCGCGTGTCGGTCGTGGTGCTGGCGGTGCTGGCGGTGGCCGGGTTCGTTTTCGCCCCCGAGATCATCGCGGTCTTCCGCGGGGAGGACGCGCTTGTCGTCGAGATCGGCGCGCGGGCGCTGCGCTTCCAATGCGTGGCCTTCCCGCTCATGTCCTGGGTGATCATCAACAACATGCTCTGCCAGACGATTGGCAAGGCAGCCAAGGCGACCGTCCTCGCCATGGCGCGGCAGGGGCTCTTCTTCCTGCCGCTCATCCTCATCCTGCCGCCGCTCTTCGGGGTGCTCGGGGTGCAGCTCAGCCAGCCGCTCTCCGACCTGGCGACCTTCCTGCTCTCGGTGCAGATCGGCTTCACCGTCCTCCGCGAGCTCAAGGCGCAGGAGGCGGAGGAGGGGGGCGCGGCATGAAAACGGTGCGCCTCAACCGGGATATCTCCATCCTCTACCGCTACGGACAGCGGTTCTTCGCCTGCCGTCTCGCCCCGCTGGGGGTCGAGGTGGGGCAGCTCCCGGTGCTGATGCAGGTCTACCAGATGCCCGGCACGACGCAGGACGCGCTGTCGATGGGGCGGGGGCTCGACAAGGGGACGATCGCCCGCGTGGCGAAGTCGATGGAGAAGGCGGGGCTCCTGCGCCGGGAAACCGACCCCGACGACCGCCGGATCAACCATCTCTATCCCACTGAGCGGGCGCTCGCGCTGCGCCCGCAGGTGGAGGCGGTCATCGACGAGCTGCACGGGGTGCTCTACCGCGGGCTGAGCGGGGAGGAGATCGCGCAGGCTTCCGCCCTGGTGGCCCGGATGCGCCTCAACCTCGCCGGCGAAATCGAACGGCAGCGGTCGCTGAAATAAGAACCCAGACAAAAGCGGCG
>NZ_CABUCJ010000158.1 GCF_902490045.1 uncultured Anaerotruncus sp. | reverse complement strand
GAATCTCGTGAGGCGAAGCGATCCGGGTTCCCCGTCCAGCAGCTTGTCGAAAAAATTTTTTCGACAAGCTGCGGCCGCGTATCGAAAGATACGCGGCCTGTTTTTTTCCTGCCGTCAGCCGGGGAAAACGCCGTCGATGGCCAGCTCGATGAGGCCCTCCATGTAGTTTTCCTCGAATTCGGTGGTGAAGTGCAGCTCGGGCATGCTGCCCGTCGGGTACTCCTGCGTGAAGTGGAAGCGCGGCACCGAATGGGCCGGGAACCGCTCCTGCACAAACGCCCGGATCGCCTCGCGGTCGACGGGGATCTGCCGGTCGTGGCTGATCACAAGGAAGCGGGGATTGACGACCGAGATGATCGCCGCCACCTGGCTTTTGATCTGGTCGGTCAGGCTCTCCTGCGGCGGCCAGACGTTGGCCACCTCGCCCGCGAACCCCGAGAACCCGTTGACGATCTTTCCGTCGACGATGATCCCCGAGCCCGGGCCGGTGCGGTTCTGGAAGAGGTAGGCCATGCTGTCGTTCTTGAGCGACACCTCGATATGCCGGCGGAAAAAGCCGAACGCCATCGCGTTCACGTCGTTGACCGCCGCGACCGGGAGCTGGCAGCGTTTTTCAAGCTCGCCCGCCACGTCGCTCCCCACCAGGTAGAAATCCGCCTGGGAGATATACAGCAGCCGTCCGTCGAGCACGGTGCCCGACATGCCCAGCTCGATCAGCCGGATGTTGGGGAACCGCCCGCGCACGTCGCTGACAAGCTCCGCCATCCGCGCGATGTGGGTCTGCCCCTCGACGGGCAGGCTCCCCTCCTCCCTGGTCCTGCGCGCGAGGTTGACCACCCGGTACTGCAGCCGGTCCATCGTCAGGATGACCGCCAGCACGTGGGAGTAGTCGTAGTTGAGGCGGTACTTTTCCCCGCTGCGCCCGCCGAGGGAATCCTCCTTGCCCGCGCTTTCGGCCTCCCCCCGCCCGACCATGTCCGCCAGCGCCCTGGCGACCGTCGGGTGGCTGAGCCCCAGCCCGCCCGCGATGTCCATCTTGGTGCAGTCGCCGTATTCCATGAGGAAACGCTTGATCAGCTTTTCATTGCTCTCGCGCATATCCGCCGCGCGAAGCCCTTCCATGTTCGCCATATTGCAAAGCCCCTTTCCAAAGACCGGTTGGTGTGAAGTTCCTTCCGGCTTTAGAATAGCACAATGCAATTAGTTTTGCAATATGTTTTCAAATTAATTTTTATAAATATTTTGAAATCATTTTTGTTGCTTTTGCCCGTCCGCGCGCCCCCCTTCCCCGCCCGGTTGAACCGCGGGCGGGTTTTGGGTATAATAGGGGTGGATTCAATTCCCGCAAAAGGAGGCGGTTTCATGGAAAACCGGCGGATGCTCTTTCTCATCAACCCCCACGCGGGCAAGGCGGAGATCAAAGGCAGGGCGCTCGACCTCGTCGACCTGTTCGTGCGCGGCGGCTGGGAGGTCACGGTGCACACCACCCAGCGGCGGCTGGAGATCGCCGACCTGCTTCCCCGCTGCGCGGACCGGTACGGGCTCGTCGTCTGCTCCGGCGGCGACGGCACCCTGAACGAGACGATTACCGGCCTGATGCGCTGCCCCCCGGAGGGGCGGCCGCCCCTCGGCTACATCCCCGCCGGCACGGTCAACGACTTCGCCTCGAGCCTCGGCATCTCGAAGAATATGCACGAGGCCGCCGCGGCGATCCTCTCCGGCGAGCCCTTCCTCTGCGACGTGGGCGCGTTCGGCGACCGCTATTTCAGCTATATCGCGGCGTTCGGCGCGTTTACCGACGTCTCCTACCAGACCCCCCAGCAGTCGAAAAACCTGCTCGGCCGCGCCGCCTATTTCCTCGAGGCCATCCTGCGGCTGCCCGCCGTCAAGGCCTACCGCATGTCCGTCACCCACGACGGCGAGACGGTCGAGGGGGAATTCCTCTTCGGCATGGTCACCAACGCCACCTCGGTCGGCGGCTTCAAGCTCCGGGCGGGCGCGAATATCTCGATGAACGACGGCCTGCTCGAGGCGGTCTTCCTCCGCAACCCCAAAACCGCGCTCGAGGCCCAGGCCCTCGTCGGCGCCGTGCTGCGCCAGGAGTACGACTCGGAATTCGTCACCGCCTTCCGCACCACCCGCCTTTCCGTGCGCGCGGAGGAAAAGGTCCCCTGGACCCTCGACGGCGAATTCGGCGGCACCGCCCGCCAGGTCCGCATCGCCAACTGTCCCCGCGCCATCCGGGTGATCACCGCCCCCGCCGGGGGCGCGGCGGGGGACGCCCAGCGCGCTTCCCCCTTTTGACGCAGAAATCCCCCCGGACGGGATCCCGTCCGGGGGGATTTTTCGCGTTCCGTGCTATTTGGCCGTCGTCTTCACCCGTTTGTCCGAGATGATATAGGTGGTCAGCGTCCGGGTCTGGAGCTCGAAGGCGTCCTCGTCCGAATTGTAGTAGACGGTGCGGGTGATGTCCTTGAGGTTGCCCTTGCTGTCCGCCGTGTAGATGTAGACGTCCTCGGGGTCCACGTCGTCATAGGCGAAGGGGTTATTGAGCGAGAGGGTCGCGCGGCTGGTCGCGTCGATCGTCGCGGGGGAAAATTTGCGGATGACCGCGTCGGTGCTGCGGAATTTGTTCGAGAGCGCGGCGTTCGGCCAGCTCGTCGTCAGGCGCGCGAGGAATTTGCGGGGGTTGTTGTTCGCGCGGAAGGTGAGGGTCGCGACCGTGTCCGCCCCCTCAAAGGTGATTTCGTTGACGCTGTTGCGCTCCGGCTTGATCGTCACGCCCTTGGACCCGACCTCGACCGTCGCGTCCCCCTCCTCCTGCGGATTGGCCACATAGAGGTTCCCGGTCAGCGTGAGCTTGTCGTTCTGTCTGCCGTCAAAGAACCGCAGGTATTTGAGGGTGTTCACCGTGGTGCCGTTGTCGTTGACCGTCTGCACCTTTTCAAACTCCCCCTCGGAGACCTTGCGCTTGCCGTAGCAGAGCACGACCGGCTTTTTCGCCGTGAAGGTCGCGGTGAACTGGACCTTCGCCTCCTCGGGAACCGCCGTGTCCGCCAGCTCGACCGCCAAGTAGGCGCGGCGCTCGCTCGTCTTGTAGGCGGCGTAGTCCTTGCCGGTCGGGTCCTGCTGGTTGGGGATGTAGATCGTCTGGGCGCCCGAAGCGCCGGTCAGCTTCTTCTCGACCAGCTTGATCGATTTGATCAGCTTGCCGTTCGAGGTCTTGCGGGTGGAGAGGCGGAAGTTGGACGCGCTGTCCACCCACGCCGCCATCGTCTCGGGCAGCGCGTAGTAGATCGTCTGCCCGGGGGAAATGGTGTCGTTCGCGTTGAACTGCCTGCCGTTCCCGTCGACCGGGTTGCCGGTGACCTTGTAGATCGCGTAGGACTGCGAACCGGCCGCGGGGCCCGCGGCGAGCGCCGGGGCCGCGAGGGATATGATCGTCACGGCCGCGAGCAGTGCCGCCATTAATTTTTTCATCGTGATCTCCCTTTCTTCGGTGAGGTTTCACCCATATAGTGTATCCGAAACTGGAAATCACTGCATCAAAAAGAGCCGCGGCTCTTTTTTTGGGGAGGCTCGACGGGCCCTATGCCGCCAGGGAGCGGACCATCACGGCCAGGGCGATCAGAAACACGGCCCCCGCCGCGAGAAACGTCCAGAACAGCACCCGCGCCACATCCGTACCGCTCCCGCGCAGGCGGAGCCATTCGCCAAAGGACGCGAGGAAAATGACGAACAAAACAAGCAGCAGCAACAAAGGCAGAGACATTTCGCTTTCACTCCTCCCTCAAAATTGGGCTCTCACTCCCGCCGCGCGGAGACAAGCAGCATCATCGGGCGGCGCAGCTCGTCCCTCATGCCCGGCAGGTCGAGCATCTCCTCGGGCGGCTGCGGCTCCACCAGCCGCCGCACCGAAAAGCCCTCCTCCAGCAGGGTGTTCACATAGGTCGTCAGCGTGCGGTGGTATTTGATCACCTTTTCGCCGAGGAAGACCGCCTCCCGCTCCCCCTCGTAATAGTAGCTGTCCACCGGAAAGTGGAGGATCTCCCCGTCCGGGCCGTAGTACCAGTCCTGCGCGCCCTGCGCGGTAAAGACCGGGTGCTCCACCGAAAAGACGAAGTCCCCGCCCGGCACGAGCCAGCGGCGGATTTTTTTGACGAGCGCGGGCCAGTCCGCGACGTAGTGAAAGGCGAGCGAGCTGAGCGCCACGTCGAACCTCCCCTCGGGGTAGTCGAGGTCCTCCATCGCGGCGCACTCGTAGCGCACGGCGGGGGCGGCGGTCTTTTCCCGCGCCACCTCGAGCATCTTATGCGAGATGTCAGTTCCGACCACCTCGGCGGCGCCCTGCTCCGCCGCCCAGACGCAGTGCCAGCCGTAGCCGCAGCCGAGGTCGAGCACCCGCCTGCCCGCAAAATCGGGCAGCAGCTTCCGGAGCGCGGGCCACTCCCCCGCCCCGTCGAGCCCCTTCCGCGAGCGGTACATCTCGCCGTATTTCTGGAAAAACCGGTCGTCGTCGTATTTGTTTTCTTTCATATGGATTTCTTCCCTCCCAGTCAAAAAGGGGCCTTTTTCTCTTGCAAAAAGGCCCCTCTTGCCGCCCCGGGCGGCAATTCACCCGCAAAAAAGCGCTTCTCAAGATAAGCTCCCGCGCCTTCGGGCGCGGCAAGGGGCTCCGCCCCTTGACCCCGCCGCCTTTGAAAAGGCGGGCGAAA
>NZ_CABUCJ010000157.1 GCF_902490045.1 uncultured Anaerotruncus sp. | reverse complement strand
CCCGAGAAGGCGCCGCCGCCGTGCCGGCCGAAGCCGCCGTAGGTGTCGACGATGATCTTGCGGCCGGTGAGCCCCGAATCGCCCTGCGGGCCGCCGATCACGAACCGGCCGGTGGGGTTCACATAGATTTTCGTGCGGTCGTCCATCAGCTCGGAGGGGATCACCTTGTCGATGACCTCCGCGATCACGTCCGCGCGGATCTGCTCGAGAGAGATGTCGGGGGAGTGCTGGTTGGAGATGACCACCGCGTCGACGCGCACCGGCGCGTCGTCCTCGTATTCGACCGTCACCTGCGTCTTGCCGTCCGGCCGCAGGTATGGAAGCGTCCCGTCGTGGCGGACCTCCGAGAGCCGCCTGGCCAGGCGGTGGGCCAGCGAAATCGGCATCGGCATCAGTTCGGGGGTGTCGTCCGACGCATAGCCGAACATCATGCCCTGGTCGCCCGCGCCGGTCGAATCCGCCTCGTCGCCCGCGCCCTGCTTCTGCTCGAGCGCCTCGTCAACGCCGAGCGCGATGTCGCCCGACTGCTCGTCGATGCTCGTCAGCACCGCGCAGGTCGCGTAGTCAAAGCCGAATTTCGCGCGGTCGTAGCCGATCCCCTTGATCACGTCGCGCGCCACGGCGGGGATGTCCACATAGCAGTTGGTGGAAATCTCCCCCATGATGAGCACCATGCCGGTCGTCACCGCCGTCTCGCACGCCACGCGCGCCTGCGGGTCCTTCGCGATGATCGCGTCGAGCACCGCGTCGGAAATCTGGTCGCAGATTTTGTCGGGATGTCCCTCGGTCACTGACTCCGAGGTAAAAAGGTACTTGGCCATCTTCTATCGAACTTCCTTTCGTCCAGCCCCTTTGGGCTTCAATATACAAGTTTTACGCCGCTTCCTCAGGCATGACCTCCACCGACCGGTATTGGAAGCCGCCCCCGTCCAAAAGCTCCACCGTCATGACGGCGGAGTAGACCTTCCGCCCGGAAATTTCGGACGCGTTTCCCTCGCCGTCCAGAACGGTGTAGACCTCCGTCCACACCTCGTAGGAGATGCGCAGCAGGTCCCCCTCCCGTTCGGCGGAGAGCACACGCGGCCACCACTCCTCGCCGAGGCCGCCGCCCCGCATCTGGTAGTCGTTTTTCTCCGCGTCATAGGAATAGGCGGTGCGCAGGTAGTCGGCGGGCGCGCCGAAATAGGCGAGCGCCGTCGCCTCGACCTCCTCGGCGGGATAGGACGCAAAGCCCTCCCCGTCCTCCGGCGGGTCGATACGCTCCCATTCGGGGCCGTACCGCCCGGCGTAGTCGATCTTGGACATGTAAATGTGGTAGTTTTGCTGCACCGTGAACTGGAAGAGGGCATCCGGGCCGAGGTCCTCGTAGTGCTCCCAAGCCTCGGCGTAGATCAGGTTGCCGTAGGGGGCGAAAAAGGTCTTCTGGCAGACCGCCGGGTCGGTGTAGTCGGGCTCCGCCGGGGGTTCCGGCTCCGGCGCGCTTTCGGGCGCGGCGGATTCCGCCTGGCCCGACGCCCCCGGGCTTGCGGGCGGGGCCTCCCCGCCGCGCGCCGCGCAGCCTGCCAGCGCCAGCAGCAGCGCGAGCAGGCCGGCCAGAGTCCTTACGCGCGTCATACGCCCAGCACCGCCAGCACGCCGTCCCCGATCGCGTTGGCGGTCTGGTAGATGCCGCTACGGCTGGTCATGCTGTCGTACTCGGCTGGATTGGTGACAAAGCCCATCTCCACGAGCACCGACGGCGCGAAGGCGTTGAGGGTCACGCGGTAGTTGGACTGCTTCGCGCCCCGGTTGGTGCGCCCGGTATAGCCCGCCACGTTCGCCGAGAGGGTCGAGGCGAGGCTCTTGGAGATCGGCTCGAAGTAGTAGACCTCGGTGCCGCCGATCGTGTTCATATCCTTGGTGTAGGCGAGGCTGTTGCAGTGGAGCGAGATGAAGAGGTCGGCGCGGTTTTCCAGCGTGATCTGCATCCGCTGATTCATATCCACGTCGTCGTCCCCCGTGCGGCAGAGCACGACCTTCGCGCCGAGCGATTCCAGCCGCTTCTGCACCGCGACCGCCGAGGCGAGGGTGATATCCTTCTCCATCGCGCCGCCCGTGCCGGGGATTCCGATCGCGCCGGGGTCGGCGCCGCCGTGGCCCGCGTCCACCGCGATCGTCACGCCGGAGAGCGGCTGGCTGCCGCCCGAAACCCGGGGCGCGTACTTGGCGTAGAGGATGACGTCGCCGTCGTCGTAGCTGATGTCGTAGCCCCACAGACGCCGGGACCCCGAACGCATAAACTGCATGACCGTGTCGCCGTCCTCCTCGGTCACCCCGACCGCGTCGAACAGCTCGCTGCCGTCCGCCATGCCGTCCGCGTGGTCCACGACGCCGGTCGTGTTGAAGAGCTTCACATAGAGCTTTTCACTGTCCATATAGGCCCGGAACATCGTGTTCGCGGTGCCGTGGAAGGTATAATATTCGCCGCTTCCAGTCTGCTCGAAGGAGACGCCGGACACCTTGCTGCGGATGTTCACCTGGTCCTCCAGCGGCTGCACCGACTCCTTGGGAATCCAGCCGCCCGTCGACAGGCGGTACATATTCCCGACCTCGGTGACATAGTCGACCGCGCCGCCCTTGGCCGTCTCGATAAAGGCGCTCGCCGCCGCGTCCTTGTAGACGCTCGCCGCCACGTTCTTCACCTCGACGTACAGGCGGCTGCCGCTGCCGGTCAGGTAGACGCTGCCCGCCGATTTGACCGAGCTGGTCTTTCCCTTGTAGGTCATCGTGTAGGTGACGGGGCCGAGGTTGCGGGTGCCGTCCACCTCGCCCGCCGTCGTCTTGGCGGAGAAGGTCGCGGGCACGCCCGCCACGGCGGTGGCCGCAGCCTGTTTGAGCGCCACCTGCCGCCCGCCGACCGTCGCGGTCACCTGCGCGCCCGACGGCGCGGTGCACTGCAAGCTGATCGTCTCGCCCGAGTAGGTCGCGCAGTCGAAGGAGGGGACCGCGCTTCGGATGTTCGTGATCGTAACCGGGGTGTCCGCCCCGCGCGTGATGTTGATCTCCTCCGAACGGCCGCCGTTGCGGAAGACGAAGGTATTGACCCCCTTCTGGAGCGCCACAAGCACGCCGAAGCTGCCGCGCGCGCCCCGTCCCGAAACCGCCTCGCCGTTCATCGTCAGCTTCTGGTCGGGATCGGAACCACCCGTGATGAAGTAGGCCGCCGCCGAGGTGGAGACGTCATCCGACGGGCGGGTCAGGGTCAGCCGGGCCGGCACCTTGAGGTTGACGTGGCTGGTGATCGCGTCGAAGTCGTTGTAGCCGCCCGCCGCGAGGGAGGGCGCCGCCAGCCCCACGCAGAGCGCCGCCGCCAGCGCCGTGGAAATGAGTTTTCTGCACATTCCGTCTATTTTCACCTGTTTACCCCCTGTTGCGCAATATTTCTTATACAGTGGGGATTCGGCCGTGTTTTCCTGCGGCCAATTCCTGTCAAATCAAAACAAAAAGCGCCCGACGATATGCCGGACGCTGTTATTTCCTCATCTCTCGGTCATACCGCTGGATTTGGCACCTTGCAATGCAGGTTGCCGGGCTTCACAGGGCCAGTCCCTCCGCCGCTCTTTATAAGGTAAAATATTCACTTGTCTTTGTCATTCTACAGGATACGCCAGAAAATGTCAAGCACTATGCGGGGCGCACGGCCTCCTCGTGCTTCACCAGCCGCGCGATCGGTTTGTAGACGAAATAGGTGACGACGGCGTTGATAATCCCCTTCATCAGGTTAAACGGGATGATAACCGGAAGAAGCATCGGGATAACCGCCTCGACCGGGGTGCCCATGAAGATCGGGGTGAAGACGAGGTTGCAGAGCACCATCACCGCGGTCATCGCCGCGACGCCGGCAACGAGCGCCAGCGCAGCGCCTGAGCGGGTGTGGCGGCGGCGGTAGATATTTCCCGCGAGCAGCGCGAAGGTGCCTGTCGCTAAAAAGTGCATCACGATGCCGATGACGCCGCTTCCCGCGCTGAAGGTCGTTCCCTGGATGACCGCGACGACAAGGGTGAGGCCGAGCCCCGCCACCGGCCCGTAGAGGAAGGTGCAGATAAAAATCGGGATGTTGGCCGGGTCGTACTCGAGGAAGGGCGCGGGCGGAAACGGGATGCGGACGAGCGCGACCAGCAGGACCGATACGGCGGCCAGCATGGCGATGGTGGTGAGCTTGCGGGTGGTCTGGGATGCTTTCATGTGTCATACCTCCAAAAAATGTTTGGAGCCTGCCGGGGAACTGAAAACGCCCTTGAACCGAGGTTCAAGGGCGCGGGCATATCGGCGGAAAAACCGCGAATATACGCCGTTTCTTTCATCCGGACTATACCGTTGGTATGGGAATCGCACCCATTCGGCCGGCTTGCACCGGTTCGCGGACTGTACCGCCAGTGGGGACTTTCACCCCGCCCTGAAACAGACTTTGTGGTTTTATTATAGCGCATGACGGCGTTTTGTCAAGGGGGCTTTGCCGTGGGACTTTGGTTTGCCGCACTGCGCCCGGCGGAGCTTCATCGGGAATTTCCGCTTTCCAAGCGGCAGGAATCACGGGCGCGTTCCGCCGCGCGCTGGTTTTAGATTTCCCACCCAGAAAGCGGAGGGCCTGCCGGATGCCCCCTCCCAGTGGATACATTTGCATATGCCTTCTTCTTGCAGTTGGCTGGACGTGAGCGGTGGGGGGATTCTCAAGGGGGG
>NZ_CABUCJ010000156.1 GCF_902490045.1 uncultured Anaerotruncus sp. | reverse complement strand
TTTGCAGCCGTAAAACGGGCCGCGCCGGGGGCGCGCCGCACGGCCCCGCCGCCGCCCGGGCCGCTTCCGGCGCCTCCGGCGCCCCCGCGGCCCCGCTTGACATCCCACTTTCACGCGGCTACAATGACAGAGATGGGATATCTGACAGAGGAGGTTTGGCAATGCAGAGCTTTTCTTACTACTCCCCGACGCGCGTGGTGTTCGGGAAAGAGACGGAGGCGCAGGTGGGCTCACTCATAAAAGGGGAGGGCGGCAGCCGGGTGCTGGTGCTCTACGGGGGCGGCAGCGCGGTCAAAAGCGGGCTGGTCGGCCGGGTGACGGACAGCCTGGATGCGGCGGGGCTCGCCCATGAGACGCTCGGCGGGGTCAGGCCCAATCCGCGGCTTGCCTTTGCGCGCGGGGCGCTCGAACGGGCGCGGGCGTTTGGGGCGGATTTCCTGCTCGCGGTGGGCGGCGGAAGCGTCATCGACACGGCCAAGGCGGTCGCGCTGGGGCTGGGAAATCCCGGCGTGGACATCTGGAAGTTCTGGACGCGGGAGGCGGCTCCCGCGGGCTGCGCGCCGGTGGGGGTCGTACTGACGATTCCGGCGGCGGGCAGCGAAACGAGCAGCTCGTCGGTGCTGACCGACGAGGAGACGGGGGAGAAGCGCGGGCTCGGCAGCGATCTGGTGCGGCCCCGCTTTGCGGTGATGAACCCGGAGCTCACGGTTACGCTGCCCGTCTATCAGGTGGCGTGCGGCGTGGTGGATATCATGATGCACACCCTAGACCGGTATTTCTGCCCAATCCTGGGCAACGAGCTGACCGACCAGATCGCCGAGTCGGTGCTGCGGGTGACGGTCGAAAAGGGCCGCGCGGCGGTCCGGGACCCGCACGATTACGACGCGATGAGCGAGCTCATGTGGGCGGGGAGCCTCTCCCACAACGATCTCACCGGGCTGGGCGGGGTCAAGGATTTCGCACCCCACCAGCTCGGGCACGAGCTGTCCGCGATGTTCGACGTGGCGCACGGCGCGAGCCTTTCGGCGGTGTGGGGTTCGTGGGCGGACTACTGCTGGGAGACGAACCCGGCGCGGTTCGCGCGCTACGCGAAAAACGTCTGGGGCATCGGCGGCACGGAGGAAGAGGCGGCGCGCGCCGGCATCGGCGCGACGGTGGACTATTTCCGCTCGCTCGGGATGCCGACCTCTCTGGGCGAGCTCGGCATCGGGGTGCAGGAGGACGCGGTGCTGCAAAAGCTCGCGGTTAACTGCATGTACGGCGGAACCCGCAGGGTGGGGACCTTCCGGGTGCTCGACGCGCCCGACGCCTACGAAATCTACCGCCGCGCCAACCACTGAAAGCTTTCGGGGCCAAGGGGCTTTTTCAAAAGCCCTCCCTGCCGCTCGCCTTCTTTCGTTTCTCCTGCAAAAGAAAGAGGCAGAAAAAATGCCCGGCGTTCCGAATGGAACGCCGGGCATTTTTTCACCCACGGCCTTAAAAGAGGTGGAAGAAACGTTTGATTCTCAGAGGCGGAAGACCGCTTCCGTGATCAGCCAGAAGAAGCCGCTCAGGCCGTTGCTCAAAAAGGCGAGCGGCCGGTCGAGGATGCCGGTGAAAAGCAGTACCATCATGATGAGCGCGCCGTACCGCTCGTAGCGCATGTAGCCGAAGTATTTGTCCTCGGGCAGCACCGCGCCGAGCACCTTGGAGCCGTCGAGCGGCGGCACCGGGATGAGGTTGAAAAGCCCCAGGCCGGTGCTGATCGCGGCGGTGTAGAAGAGCAGGTAGTAGACATAGCGCACCACCATTCCCACATAGCCGCCCGTGAGCTTGAGGATGAGCCCCATGCCCAGCGTGCAGACGAGGGAGATGAGAAAATTCATGCCCGGCCCGGCCAGCGCGGTGAGCACCATGCCCTTTTTGCGGTTCTTGTAGTAGCGGGGGTCTACCATCACCGGCTTTGCCCAGCCGAAGTGGAAGACCAGCAGGCAGAGGGTGCCGATCGGGTCGAGGTGGCGCAGGGGGTTGAGGGAGAGCCGCCCGGTCGCCCGGGGGGTGGGGTCGCCCAGCTTCCACGACGCCCAGCCGTGCGCGAACTCGTGCAGCGAGATTGCGATAAGCACGGCGGGCACCGTGTAGATGAGGGTCGGGATCAGGTTGGAAATCCATCGCATCGGTCTGGTTCCTCACAGTCGGGCGGGGTTCACGCGTTTAAAATCCGCATGAACTCCTCGCCGGTAATCGTCTCCTTTTCGAGCAGGTATTTCGCCAGCTCGTGGAGCTTGGAATCGTTCTCACGAAGAATTTTGACGGCCTTGTCGTGCGCGTCCCGGATGATGCCCATGACCTCCTGGTCGACGCGGGCCGCCGTCTCGGCGGAGCACTCGAGCGACGCGTCGCCGCCGAGGTAGGGGTTCTGGACGGTCTCGAGCGCGACCATGCCGAAGGCGTCGCTCATGCCGTAGCGGGTGACCATCGCGCGGGCGAGCTTGGTGGCCTGCTCAATGTCGCCCGCGGCGCCGCTCGTGACCGACTGGAAGACGACCTCCTCGGCCGCCCGTCCGCCCGTGAGGGTGGCGATCTTGTTCAGGGCCTCCTCCCGGGACATGAGCACCCGTTCGCTCGCGTCCACCTGCATCGTGTAGCCGAGCGCGCCCGAGGTGCGGGGCACGATGGTGATCTTGTGGACAGGCGCGGAGTCGGTCTGCCTGGCGGCGACGAGCGCGTGCCCGATCTCATGGTAGGCGACGATCTCCCGCTCGCGCGGGGAGATGACCGCGTTTTTGCGCTGGTAGCCCGCGATGACCACCTCGACCGATTCCTCAAGGTCGCTCTGGTTCACGAGGGCGCGGCCGTACTTGACGGCGCGAAGCGCGGCCTCGTTGACGATGTTGGCAAGCTCGGCGCCCGAGGCGCCGGCGGTCGCGCGGGCGATCACGCCCCAGTCGATGTCCGGTTCGGTCCTGACATCCTGCGCGTGTACGCGCAGGATCGCCTCGCGGCCCGCGAGGTCGGGCAGCTCGACGGGGATGCGCCGGTCGAACCGGCCGGGCCGCAGCAGCGCCGGGTCGAGCGATTCGGGCCGGTTGGTGGCGGCGAGGATGACGACGCCCTTGCGCCCGTCAAAGCCGTCCATCTCGGTGAGCAGCTGGTTGAGGGTCTGCTCTCGTTCGTCGTTGCCGCCCATCACGCCGCTTTCGCGCTTTTTGCCGATCGTGTCGATCTCGTCGATGAAGACGATGCAGGGGGCCTTCTCGTTGGCCTGCTTGAAGAGGTCGCGGACCTTGGCCGCGCCCATGCCCACGAACATCTCGACGAACTCGGAGCCCGAAATCGAGAAAAACGGGACGTTCGCCTCGCCGGCCACCGCCTTGGCGAGCAGCGTTTTGCCCGTTCCGGGAGGGCCCACGAGCAGCGCGCCCTTGGGCAGGTTCGCGCCGATTTCCGCATATTTGCTGGGGTTGTGGAGAAAGTCGACGATCTCGGAGAGGGCCTCCTTGGCCTCGTCCTCGCCCGCAACGTCCTTGAAGGTCTTGCCCGTCTGGGCCTGCACATAGATTTTGGCGTTGGCCTTGCCGAAGGTCATCGCGTTGCCTCCGCCGCCCATGCGCTTCTGCATCGAACGCATGAAGAACTGCCCGAGCAGGGCGAAGATGGCCAGCGGCAGAATCCAGGTGAGCAGGAAGGTCATCAGGGGAGACGCCTTCTCCGGCACGATGTTGGAGAATTTGACCCCCTTCTCATAGAGGCGGTCGACCAGCCCGGTGTCGTTCGGCATCTGCCCGGTCATGTAGAGGTCCATCTGCCGGGGATTCTTTTCGCCGGGGATCGCGTAGTAGACGTACCCGTCCTTGAGGTTGGCCTCGGTGACCCTGCCCGCTTCCACGTCGCCCATGAAGGTGCCGTAATCGACCTCGGTGACCCGCGGCTGCAAAAGCAGCGGGAAGACGAAGATGTTGAGCAGCATCATGACAAGCATGACCATGACGACGTAATACAGCAGCGGTTTTTTCGGGATTTTCGGTTGTTCCTGCATATGAATCATCCTTTCCGGTCAGGGGTTCTCTTGATTGGAGCCGCGCCTCTGGAGCAGGAGGCTGAGCCTCTGCATGCCGTCGAGGATCGCCTCGGCGGCCGCTTCGTCCAGCGGCGGGAAGGCGCGGGTGACCGTCCGGCGGCCCGCCTCGGTCAGCGTGATGCGCACCACCCGTTCATCCCGCGGGTCGCGGGAGCGTTCGAGCAGGCCCGCGCGTTCGAGCCGCTTGCAGAGCGCGGAGACGTTGGCGCCCGCCGCGCAGACCCGCCTGCTCAGCCCGCTGACCGTGCAGCCGTTCGCCTGGCGGATCTCAAAGAGGACCCGCATCTGCATGATCGTCAGCCCGTAGCGGTCGATGATCGGGTGGAACACGCCGTTCATCCGGTCGGTGATGTCCCGCATGAGCACCCAGATCTGGTTTTTAAATTCCGCAGGCTCCATGGCGCCGTTCGCCTCCCGTCCTTAAATTAGTTATAAACTATCTATAATATAAAATGTAGATATGTAGAATCATAGATAAATATGTAAAGAAGCTGTGAATTTGGGGTTTGCCGCTCGGGGAGCGGCGGAGTCCTCCTTGGGTTTTCCGCCCGAGGGTCGGAGGGCTTTTGATCGCGCTCCTCCGGGGCGCTTTAGATGTGCCGCCTTCGGCGGCAAGGATTGCCGGGTCCCGCCCCGGCGGGGATGTTCTTAGATATTCCACCCTGCGGTCGGAGGCCTGCCGGTAGTCGACCGGCGGCGAGTGACTTTCTTTACGTCAAAGAAAGGAACCAAAGAAGGACGCCTAAGAACCCTCCGCCGGGTTCTTAGGAATCTCCGGGAGTACCTTGCCAA
>NZ_CABUCJ010000155.1 GCF_902490045.1 uncultured Anaerotruncus sp. | reverse complement strand
GGCGGCCGCCCCTCCGGGCGGCCGCCTTCGTATGCGCCATTTCTCATTCCAAACGGTTAAGCACAGCCGCCGCGGCCGCTCCCTCCGGAGGCGTCCCGCAGGAGCAGGATGCTTTCCGGCGCGACCGACAGGTATTCCGCGTTTTCCACCTCGGCAAGCTGCTTGCTGAATTTCCACCAGAGCGCCTCCCCCTCCCCGCCATCGGCGTTCCGGAAGAGGATATACCACTCGAACGGGCTTTCCACCCGTTCGCACACCTCGATGCGCATGGCGTTTTCCACGCCCGCCCGCGCGGGGTGGAAATCGTGCGCGCGGATGCCCACACAGGCAAGGTCGTCGGGCACGGGCGGGACGACCCTGAACCGTACGCCCCAGCCGGGGACTTCAACAAGATCCTCCCCGATCTTGCGGGCCGGGCAGAGATTTTTGCAGCCGGTCAGACGGGCCGCTGTCAGCGTGCCGGGGTTTTTGAAGAGCTCCCGCGTGGCCCCCTCCGAGACGGGACGGCCATGCTCCATAATGAGCAGCCGCCCGCAGAGGCGGTACGCCTCGTCCCGGCTGTGGGTCACCATTACCGCGTCCCCTGAGTAGCCGCGCAGCAGTTCGAGAAGCTCCAGCTGGAGCTTCTCCTTGAGGTGCGCGTCGAGCGCCGAAAACGGCTCGTCCAGGAGCAACGCCTCCGGCTCGTAGGCGAGGATGCGCGCGAGCGCGACCCGCTGCTGCTGGCCGCCCGAAAGCTGGCCGGGATACCGCTTTTCCAGCCCCTCCAGCCGAAATTGCCCGACCAGCGCGGCGATCTTCCCGGCGCGCTCTGCCCGATCCCTCTCCCGCCCGAGGGCGCAGGCGATATTCTCCTCCACCGTCATGTGCGGGAAGAGGGCGTAGCTCTGGAAGAGATAGCCCACCCGCCGCCGCTGGGGCGGCAGGTTGATCCCCGCCGCCGAGTCGAAGAGCACCCGGCCGTTGAGGACGATGCGCCCCTCGTCGGGGGTCTCCACCCCCGCGATGCAGCGCAGCGTCATGCTTTTGCCGCAGCCCGACGCGCCGAGGATGCCCAGCACCCCGTCCGACGTGGTGAACGCCGTCTCGAGTGAGAAGTCGCGCAGCGTGCGCCTGATCCGCACTTCCAGGCTCATTTCTCCGCCCCCTTCCGCTTATAGCGGCTCTCCCGGGAGGCGAACCAGTTCATGCTGATAACGGCGAGCAGCGAGATCATCACGATGATCGCCACATAGTCGTAGGCGCCCGCCATATCCCCCGCGGCGACGGCGGAGTAGATCGCGAGCGGCAGCGTGCGGGTCTTGCCCGCGATATTCCCGGCGATCATGGCGGTCGCCCCGAATTCGCCCAGCCCGCGCGCGAAGGCGACCACCCCGCCGCTGGCGACGCCCGGCGCGGCCAGCGGCATGACCACCCGCCAGAAGATCGCGCGCTCGGACATGCCGATCGTGCGCGCCGCGCAGACGAGGTCCTGATCGACCTGTTCAAACGCACCCCGCGCCGACCGGTACATGAGCGGGAAGGAGACGACCACCGCCGCAAGTACCGTCGCTCCCCACGAAAAGGCGATCTTCACGCTGAAATACTCGATGAAGAACCGGCCGACCGGGCGTTTGACGCCGAAGATGTAGAGCAGGAAAAAGCCCGCCACGGTGGGCGGAAGCACAAGCGGCAGGGTCAGGATCCCGTCGAGCACCATTTTCAGGCGTTCCCGCCGCATCCCGGCAACCAGCCGGGCGGCGAACACGCCGAGAAAAAAGGTGACAAAGATCGAAACCGCCGCCGTCTTCATGGATATCAGGATGGGGGATAAATCCAATGCCGTCCCTCCCCGCCGCGCCGGGCCCAGGGCCCGGCGCGGGATTTGTCATTTCGGATTATTTATTGGGGGTGAAGCCGTACTTCTCAAAGACGGCCAGCGCCTCGTCGCTCTGCAAGAACTCGACAAAGAGCCGCGCGGCGTCCTTATGCTGCGAGGCGGCCACGATGCCGACCGGGTAGATGATCTTCTTTTCCAGGCTGCCCTCCGGCGCTTCGGCAACCACCTGCACCCTGTCGGTCGTCGCCGCGTCGGTCGCGTAGACGACGCCCACGTCGGCGCTGCCCTCGGCCACCCAGTTGAGCACCTCGGTCACGTTGGTGCCCAGGCTCGCCTTGGCGGAAACCGCGTCCCAGAGGCCCAGGCTGGTGAACGCCTCCCTGGCATACTGGCCCGCGGGGACGCTCTCGGGATCGCCCACGGCGATCGTCGCCGCGTCGGCCGCCGTCTCAAAGCTCTTCGCGGCGGAGTCGGAACCGGCCGGCGCGATCAGCACGATCTTATTCTCCAGCAGGTCGACGATCGAATCCGCGTCGATGAGCGACTCGTCCTTGAGCGCGTTCATCTGCTTGGTCGCCGCGGACATGAAGACGTCCGCCTCAAGCCCCTCCTCGATCTGGGTCTGCAGCTTGCCCGAGCTGTCGTAGGTGCCCTCCACCGTGATGTACGGATACCTCTCGGTGAACATCGGGATCAACTCGTCCTTGTAGGAATACTCAAGGCTCGCGGCGGCCGCCACAAGGATGGTCACCGGCTCCTCGGAAACCGCGGGCTCTCCGGCGGGCTCGCTCTCGGACGCGGGTTCCGCGGGGGCGGCTTCCTGCGCGGGCTCCGCGGGGGCCGGCGCGGGTTCGGACGCGCCGCATCCGGCGATCGCGAAGAGCATCAGGGCCGCGAGCAGTACGCTTAACAATTTTTTCATGTTTCATTTCCTCCCGGTTGTCATCTATTTTCTTGCGCACTCCCCAGCGCGGCCGGTGAGAATTTCCAGGCCGTGCCCGAGCGCGGGGATCACATATTCCAGATTCTCCCGGACCGCCTTGGGGCTGCCGGGGAGGTTGACAATGAGCGTCCTCCCCCGGATGACCGCGACGGCGCGGGAAAGCATCGCGCGCTTCGTTATATTTAAGCTCGAATAACGCATCGCCTCAACGATGCCGGGGGCGAGCCGCTCGGCCACGTCGAGCGTGGCCTCCGGCGTGCAGTCGCGGGGGGAAAAACCCGTCCCGCCCGTGGTCAGCACCAGCTCCGCGACGTTTTCGTCGCACAGCCGCCGCAACTCGGCGGAAATCCGTTCCCGGTCGTCGGGCAGCAGCGTGTAGGAGACGACCTCGTAGCCGTTTTGCTCCGCGATTTCGCGGATGACCGCGCCGCTTTCATCCGTCCGCTCTCCCGCGGCGCCCTTGTCGGACAGCGTCACAATCGCAACCCTAAACACGGCGCACCTCCATCCGGTCGCCCTCCGAGATCGTCCCGCCCTGGATCACCCGGGCAAAGACCCCCTCGGTCGGCATGATGCATTCTCCCATCTTCTTAAAGATTTCACAGTGGGAGTGGCACTCCTTGCCGATCTGGGTCATCTCGAGCACCACGCCGCTGCACTCGAGCACCGTGCCGACCGGCAGGCTCCGGAAGTCGATCCCCTCGACCACGAGGTTCTCCCCGAACGCGCCGTCGCCCACCTCGGCTCCGCGCGCCCGGAACGCCTCGATTTTGTCATGGGAGAGCAGGCTCACCTGGCGGTGCCAATCCCCCGCGTGCGCGTCCCCCTCGATGCCCCAGTTCTCCCGGAACAGCGCCGAATGAACGTTTGTCTTCTGTATGCCGCGGCGCTCGCTTACGCACACCGCAATCACCTTTCCCATACTCCTTATCCTCCGATCTGTACCATTTTCCGCCGTTCCACATGCGCCGCATCTTCCCCGAAGAGGTGGTGGGCCGGCTTGCCCCACACCGCCGCGCGAACCGCTTCGGTGAGCGCCGCGTCGTCCGCGCTGCCCCGCAGGAACGCCCGCAGGTCCGTCCCCTCGTCAAAGTGGAGGCAGCGCTTCAAAAAGCCGGTCGCCGTCAGCCGGACCCGGTTGCAGCCGCCGCAGAACCGGTGGCTCATCGCCGAGATAAACCCGATCTTTCCGGAAAAGCCGGGGATGTCGCAATAGGACGCGGGGCCGTTGCCCCACTCCCCCGCGTATTCCGTCAGAGGACCGTAGGCGGCGGCCAGCCGCCTGCGGATTTCATCCGCCGGGACGCCCTCGGAGGGGTTCCCCTCCCCGACCGGCATCAACTCGATGAACCGCACGTCGATCGGGCGGTCCTTCGCGAGCAGGGCGAGCTTTTCCACCTCGTCGCTGCCCCGCGTGGGCACACAGTTGAGCTTCACCCGCAGGCCCGCCGCAAGCGCACGGTCGATCGAACCGAGCACCCGTGAAAGCTCCCCCCGCCGGGTGATCCTGTGGAACGCCTCTGGGTCGAGGGTATCGAGGCTCACGTTGACCGCGTCCAGTCCCGCCGCCGCGAGTTCCTCCGCGTAATCCCCCAGCAGCACGCCGTTGGTCGTCATCGTGACCTGCCGGATGCCGGGGACCGCCTTGATCTCCTTCGCCAGTCCCGCGACGCCCCGCCGCACGAGCGGTTCCCCGCCGGTCAATTTTATCCGCCAGAAGCCGAGCTCCGCCGCGCACCGGCAGACCCGCAGGATCTCCTCGTAGCTCAGGATTTCATCGTGCGCGACCGTCTCCACGCCCTCCTCGGGCATACAGTAGACACACCGCAGATTGCACCGGTCGGTCACCGAGATGCGCAGATAGTCGATCTCGCGGTTATATTGGTCTTTCATCGGTTCACCGCCTTTTATGGAACCGGGCGGCGCGCCCGGCAGAGCTTTTTCGGGAATTGCCGCTTTCCAAGCGGCAAGAATTACTTGCGCGTTCTGCCGCGCGCCTGTTTTAGATATTCCGCCCAGCGGGCGGAGGGTCTGCCGGTAGTCGACCGGCGGCGAGTTCCTTTCTTGTTCGCCCAAGAAAGGAACCAAAGAAGGGCGC
>NZ_CABUCJ010000154.1 GCF_902490045.1 uncultured Anaerotruncus sp. | reverse complement strand
GGGCCTTTCCATCTTTATACAATATTAACGCCCCGGCCCCAAAGCTTTATCCCGCCCTAACGGCCGAAGGGGTATCATAATATCAGAAGATGGGGGAGGAGGCGGATGGAAGTGCTGATTGCCGCGGGGCTGCTGTTCATCGGAGCGGTCGGGTTTCTCTGCGCGCGCGGGATGGATCGGTTTATGGACGAAAGCCGCCGCCCGCGCTGGAACGCCCGCAGGGCGCGTCCGGCGGGCGCCGTGATCTTCCTGACGCACGGCCCGGTGCAGAAATAGGGATTGGGAAAGGCCCGGGGCGAAGGCTCCGGGCCTTTTTTGCGTCCGCGCGCCGCCGGGGCAATTTCCATCTCCTGCTTTTCTTCGGGCGGCGCGCATGCTATAATACTACAATAAGCGCAGACAATCGGCGCCGGCAAATTGCGGCCGCGGCGGCGCCGGGCGATTAGGAACGTTTCCGGACGCCCATGCTTTTGACGGGGCGCCGCGCGGCGCGGACATTCTATCACGATGGGAGAATCACGATGTTTCATATCGGCGGAAATTTCCTCACCAGCCTGCTTTCGCTGGGCGTCTATCTCTTGCAGTCCTACGCGATCTACCGGCTCGCGGTCGTGCGCGGCCTTCCGAATCCCTTTTTCGCGTTCATCCCCTTCTTCCAGCTCTTCATGCTCGGGCAGATCGGAGACTCGATGAAGCACCTCAACAGCAGGATCTACGACGTGTTCGCCGGCGTTCCGCTCGCCTACGCGCTGCCGATCGTCTCGGTCGCCTTGGTGCTGCTGCGCTACCCCTTCAGCACGCTGGCGGACCTGCTCGTGAGCGTGGGCACGCTGGTGGTCTACTACCTTGTCTTTTATTTTTACGCGCGCAGGCAGTGCGTGCTCTTCACAGTTATCGCCGGCCTGCCCACGATCGTGAGCGTCCTGGCGATCCTCTCGCTCATGCCGCTGGTCGGCGGGGTGTTCGTCTATGCGGCGGGCATCCTTGCGATCGCGTCGGTGATCACGCCGGTCGCCGGCCCGCTGCTGATCCTCTACAGCATTCGCGGCTACCGGATGTACCGCTGAATTTCCGGATGGAAAGCCCCCGGCGTGCCGGGGGCTTTTCTTTGTCTTAATTCCACAAAACAAAGCGGGGCAATCTGGAAAATATCGTATAATCGCTTGCCTGCGACTTTATCTCTCCCGGGAATTGTAGTATACTGGAAAAAAGAAGCGGGGCCCCTTGACATGGGAGGAGGAAATAAAATGAAGAACATCCTGTTTGTCGCATCGGAATGCGTGCCGTTTATCAAGACGGGAGGACTGGCCGACGTGGCCGGCGCGCTGCCCAAGGCGCTCGACAAAAGCCGCTACGATGTGCGCGTCGTCCTGCCCGACTATACCTGCATTCCCGAAAAATACCGGAGCCAGTTTGAATACGTAAACAGCTTCCAGATGGAGCTGGGCGGGCTGGGACGCGTCTATGTGGGCATCATGACCTGCCGGGTGGAAGGCATCACCTATTATTTCATCGACAACGAGCACTATTTCGGCGGCGACAAGCCCTACGGCGACCTGCTGTGGGACATCGAGAAGTTCTGCTTCTTCTCCAAGGCCGCCCTTTCGATTTTGCCGACCGTCGGATTCCGTCCCGATGTCATCCACTGCCACGACTGGCAGGCGGGGCTGGTGCCCGTCTTCCTGCACGAGATGTTCAAGGACAATCCCTTCTACCGCGGCATCCGCACCGTCGTGACGATCCACAACCTGCGCTTCCAGGGGGTTTGGGACATCCCCGCGATGAAGCGGTTTACCGGCCTGCCGGACCGGGCGTTCACCCCCGACCGGCTCGAGTTCCACCGGGACGCCAACATGCTCAAGGGCGGGCTCGTCTACGCCGACCGGATCACGACGGTCAGCGGCACCTACGCGTGGGAAATCCAGCAGCCCTCCTTCGGCGAGGGGCTCGACGGCCTGCTGCGCGCCAAGAGCGGCACCCTCAGCGGCATCCTGAACGGCATCGACTACGAGATCTACGACCCGGTGACCGACCGGAAGCTCTACGCGAACTACGATAAAAACGGCGTGCGCCAGGGCAAGGCTGCCAACAAGGCCGCGCTCCAGCGGGAGCTGGCGCTGCCCGAGGACCCCGAGGTGATGATGGTCGGCATGATCACCCGGCTGACCGACCAGAAGGGGCTCGACCTCGTGGAGCGGGTGATGGACTGGCTGCTCACCTCGCGGATCCAGCTGGTTATCATCGGCACGGGCGACAGGAAATACGAGGACCTCTTCCGCCGCTACGAGTGGGAGCGCAAGGAGAAGGTCTCCGCCAACATCTACTTCAACGACGACCGCGCCCACAAGCTCTACGCGGCCGCCGACGCGATGCTGATGCCCTCCCTCTTCGAGCCCTGCGGCCTCACCCAGCTGATCTCGCTGCGCTACGGCACGGTGCCCATCGTGCGGGAGACGGGCGGCCTCAAGGACACGGTCGAGCCCTACAACGAGTACGTCCAGACAGGGACCGGCTTCTCCTTCGCGAACTACAACGCGCAGGAGATGCTCGACACGATCTTCTATGCGGAGCGGGTCTTCTACGACGCCCGTTCCTGCTGGGACGCGATGGTGCGGCGCGGCATGGAGCGGGACTTCTCCTGGCGCAGCAGCGCGCAGGCGTACCAGGCCCTCTACGATCAGCTCGGCTGAATATTGGTGAAAAAAGCCTCCGGAGCCTTACGGCTCCGGAGGCTTTTTTAGCGCGAATGAAAACATGATAATTGTAAACTATAATATTAATTTTAGTTTACAATCGTAAAAACTTGTGCTATACTGTCCGTGACAGGGGGGATATTTATGGCGCTCAAAGAGGAACTGCTCCGCTATCTGGAGGAGCACAGGGACGCGCCCGTCTCCGGCCAGCTGCTGGCGGAGCGGCTTTCGGTGTCCCGCGCGGCGGTCTGGAAGGCGGTCAGGAGCCTCGAGGAGGAGGGACACCGCATCACGGCGGCCACCAACCGGGGCTACCAGCTCGAGGCGGCCAGCGACATGCTGACCGCGCAGGGGGTTCGCTGCCACCTGCGTCCGGAATACCGCGGCTGTGCCGTGCTGGTGGAAAAGCGGGTCGGCTCGACCAACACGCAGGCCAAAAAGCTGGCGGCGGACGGGGCGGCCGGCCGAACCATCCTGCTCGCCGACGAACAGACGGCGGGCAGGGGACGGATGGGGCGCGGCTTCTATTCCCCGGCGCAGACGGGCGTCTACATGAGCCTGCTGCTGCGGCCCGAAATGGACAGCGCGCAGCTCCCGGTCATCACCGTCGCGGCGGCCGCGGCCGTCTGCGAGGCGGTCGAAGCGCTGACCGGACTGGAAACGCGGATCAAATGGGTAAACGACGTGCTGGTGGGCGGCAGGAAGGTCTGCGGCATCCTGACCGAGGCGGCCGGCGACTTTGAGAGCGGCCGGATCGAGAGCGTGATCGTCGGCGTCGGCGTCAACGTCAAAACGCCGCCCGCCCTCTTCCCGGCGGAGCTGCGTGAGATCGCGGGTTCGCTGCTGCCCGCGAGCGTCTCCCGCAACCGGCTTGCCGCCGAGATCGCAAACCGGCTGTTCGACTATGCCGCCGACCTGCCGGGACGGGCCTATCTCGAGCCCTACCGGCGGCGCCTGATGGTTTTGGGGAAGCGCGTCCGCTTTTACCGGGAGGGCGTGTGGCAGAGCGGGAAAGCGGTCGGGCTCGACGATGACGGCTGCCTTGAGGTAGAAACCCCGTCGGGCGCGGTTCTGCTGCGCGCCGGGGAGATTCGGATGGAGGGGGAATCGACATGACAACCGCCGTGAAGACCCGCGGGCTCGTGCTGTGCGGGCTCTTTTCCGCCCTCATTGCGATCGGGGCGTTTTTGCAGGTGCCGGTCCCGTTCATGGACTACTTCACTTTGCAGTTCCTGTTCGTCACGCTGGCGGGCATGCTGCTCGGCTCCCGGAGGGGGAGCCTTGCCGCAGCGGTCTATGTGGCCGTTGGGCTGGCGGGAATCCCGGTGTTCGCGGCGGGCGGCGGCATCCAGTATGTCTTCCGGCCGAGCTTCGGCTACCTGCTCGGGTTTATCGCCGCAGCGTGGCTCACCGGACGGATCTGCGAGCGGACGGGGGCTGGCCGGTTCAGGCAGTTCCTGCCCGCCGCCTTCGCGGGAATGGCGGTCACCTACGCGGTCGGCTTCCTCTACAAATTTCTGATTCTCAACTACTATCTTGGCCAGCCGACCCCGCTTGCGGTCGTCTTCCTCTCCGCCTTCCCGCTGGACATGCCGGGGGACGCGGTGCTGTGCGTCGCCGCCTCGGGGCTTGCCGGACGTCTGCGGGCCGCGCTGGGAAAGGAGCATCTGCTGTGATTACAAAGCTGAAGGAACGGGTCCTCGCGGGCGGAACCGTCTCCCGGACGGAGGCGCTGCGCCTCGCAAGCGAGGCGCAGCTGGAGCCGCTCTGCCGGGCGGCGGACGAGATCCGCCGCCGGCTGTGCGGCAGCCAGTTCGACCTCTGCGCGATCATCAACGGAAAGTGCGGGCGCTGCTCGGAGGACTGCCGGTACTGCGCGCAGTCGGCCCATTACCCGGCGGAGGTGGAAAGCTATCCGCTGCTCGGCGCGGAACCGATCGTCCGGCGTGCGCGGTCCGACTGTGAACGGGGCGTGCTGCGCTTTTCGGTCGTGACCTCGGGGCGGACGCTCTCGGAGGAGGAGACGGACGCGGCCTGCGAAGCGTACCGGGAGATTGGCGCGCGGTGCGGGATTGCCCGCTGCGCCTCCCACGGACTGCTGAGTTACGGCCAGCTCGCGCGGCTGCGGGAGGCGGGCGTGACCCGTTACCACTGCAATCTGGAGACCTCCCGCAGGAACTT
>NZ_CABUCJ010000153.1 GCF_902490045.1 uncultured Anaerotruncus sp. | reverse complement strand
CCGCGCCGCCGTAGGCGGCACATCTAAAGCGCCCCGGAGGGGTGCGAAGAAAGCCTTCCGACCGCAGGGAGAAATATCTGTCGCCTGCCGGGGCGGGATAGGCAATCCGCGCCGCCGTGGGCGGCACATCTAAAGCGGCCCGGAGGGGCGCGAAGAAAGCCTTCCGACCGCAGGGCGAAATATCTGTCACCTGCCGGGGCGGGACCCGGAAAGCCCGCCGGGGGCAGGGCGGCACAAAAAACAAAAGCCGGACGGGAGGCCCGTCCGGCTCGGGTTTTCCGCCCCGTGCAAACGCAATTTCGAGGTAAAAACCGTTTTTAGTATGTGCCCGGCGCGTGAAAAGATGCAAAACGGAAAAAATTATTTGAAACCCTTGCATTGAAAGGGCGATTATGCTATCATATTACGAGTTGGAGTACTCAGGAATCGGAGGTAAAAAAAGGATGAATGCGATTGAAATCATCGGCGGCGTCCTGATTATGATTGCCGCTGTTGTGATTACCGTGACGGTCATGTTTCAGGAGGGCAAGGGCAACGGCCTGAACGCGCTTGCCGGCTCGAATGAATCGTCTTATCTCGGGAAGAACAAAAACCGTTCGATGCAGGCGACCATGGTCCGCGTCACCAAGTATTCGGGGATTGCGTTTGTGGTCATCACGCTCGCGGTCTATCTCATCAGCTACGCGATGAAATAAGTCATTTGCGGATAAACGCCCGGCCAAACGGCCGGGCGTTTTTTTGTGCCAGGGATGCTCAGGCGAACTCCTTGACGAGCGTCTCGTGTTCGCAGAATTCCTCAAAGAACCGCTCCCCCGTCGGTCGGTAGCCGCACTTCTCATAGAAGGGGATGGCGTAGAGCTGCGCGCCCACGACGATCTTTTTGGCGCCCCGCTCACGCGCCGCGGCCTCGAGCCGCTCCATCAGCAGCCGCCCGAGCTGCCCGCCGCGGAAGGCCCTGCGCACCGCGATGCGCCCGATGTGGAAGGTCGTCCCGTCCGCGTCGCAGTAGACCCGCCCCGTCGCGGCGGGCCGGCCCTCCCGGTAGACGACCATGTGCCGCGACACCGCGTCGAACTCGTCCTCGTCGGGGATGGTGAAGCCCTGTTCCTTTGTGAAGACCTCGTCGCGCACCCACAGCGCGTCGGAGAGGTTGTCCGTGCCGTCAAAAAATCGAATCTCCATAGCTCCTCCCGGTAAATGAAACGTTCACCGGACCATTATACGCCCTTATACGCCGAAAATCAACTTGACGAAGAGCAGGGAGATCACGCCGGGCAGGCCGAGCAGCGTGGCGGTCCCGACGGTGAAGAGGTTGGGGGAGAGGACGATTCCGGTGAAGCTCCCGGACCAGCAGACGGCAAGGAGGGCGGCGTTGCCGGTGAGGGCGGAGAAGCAGAGGGAACGGAGAAAGTGCCGGGAGCGCCACAGGGCGACCGGCATGACAAGGCAGACGGCGCCCGCGGCGGCGGTCAGGATGAAGTGCGCCAATCGTTTCACCTCCGGGCTTTTGGTTTCCATTACAGGGTATGCCCGCCCGCCGGAGGATATGTCCAAAAAAGCGCCCGCAGTTACCTGCGGGCGCTTTTTTGCGCAGAGAGGGCGTCTGTAAGCCGGGTTCTGTCGTGGACAACGATCTTTCTGGGCCGCGCGTCGCCGCGCGGCTCAAGCCGCCTTTCGGGACCCGGCGGGCCGCCGCATCGTCCCAGCTGGCGTTGCTTCGGATAGGGTTTACATGGCGGCGCGGTTACCCGCGCCCCGGTGAGCTCTTACCTCGCCTTTCCATCCTTACCACCGTCCGCGGGGGAAGCCCCCGTGATGCGATGGCGGTATCTTTCTGTTGCACTTTCCCTCGGGTCGCCCCGGCCTGCCGTTAGCAGGTATCCCGCCCTGTGAAGCCCGGACTTTCCTCACGTCCCCGCCGAAACGGGGCCGCGCCGCTGTCCAACGCGCTCTCTACACTGGCTTCAGTATACGCCAAACGCACGAATCCGTCAACCTTGTCCGTCAATCCTGCAAAGATCATATAAAAAACGTGAAAACTTTGAAAAAAGACCATTTTTTTGCAACATTTATATTGCATCGCTGCAAATAATTCATTATAATAAAGAATATCTGATACGCGGCCCGCCGGTGCGGAAACCAGAATGGGCCGGATGGATGTAATTCGATAAGGGGGAATTATCATGTCAACCTTTCAAAGTACATATCTGCAGGGCGTCTACGACACCGTATGCAGGCGCAACCCGAACGAGCCGGAGTTTTTGCAGGCGGTCAAGGAGGTCCTTGAGTCGTTCGAGCCGGTCGTGGCCCAGCGCCCCGACCTTGTAAAAGCGGGGATCATCGACCGCATCGTCGAGCCCGAGCGGTTCATCCAGTTCCGCGTCTCGTGGGTGGATGACGAAGGCAATGTCCAGGTCAACCGCGGCTTCCGCGTCCAGTACAACTCCGCGATCGGCCCCTACAAGGGCGGCCTGCGGTTCCATCCGAGCGTCTGCGCCTCGGTCATCAAGTTCCTCGGCTTTGAGCAGTGCTTCAAGAATTCGCTGACCGGGCTGCCGATGGGCGGCGGCAAGGGCGGTTCCGACTTCGACCCCAAGGGCAAGAGCGACGGGGAGATCATGCGCTTCTGCCAGAGCTTCATGACCGAGCTCTACCGCCATATCGGCCCGGATACCGACGTCCCGGCGGGCGACATCGGCGTGGGCGCGCGGGAGATCGGCTACCTCTACGGCCAGTATAAGCGCCTGCGCAACGAGTTCACCGGCGTGCTGACCGGCAAGAGCCTCTCCTACGGCGGCTCCCTCATCCGCCCGCAGGCCACCGGCTACGGCCTGCTCTACTTCACCCAGCAGATGCTCAAATCGATGAAGAACGACTCCCTCGCGGGCAAGACGGTCGTCATCTCCGGTTCGGGCAACGTGGCCATCTACGCCTGCGAAAAGGCGCAGGAGATGGGCGCGAAGGTCGTCGCCATGTACGACTCCAACGGCTACATCTACGACAAGGACGGCATCAAGCTCGACGTCGTCAAGCAGATCAAGGAGGTCGAGCGCGCCCGCATCAAGGAGTATGCCGCGCGGGTGCCCGGCGCCGAGTACCACGAGGGCTGCAAGGGCATCTGGACGGTCAAGTGCGACGTCGCGCTGCCCTGCGCGACCCAGAACGAGATCGACGCGGAGGCCGCGCGGGCGCTCGTCGCGAACGGCGTGATGGCGGTCTGCGAGGGTGCGAACATGCCCAGCACCCCCGAGGCGGTCGAGATCTTCCAGAAGAGCGGCGTGATGTTTGGACCGGCGAAGGCGGCCAACGCGGGCGGCGTGGCGGTCAGCGGCCTGGAGATGTGCCAGAACTCGGCGCGCTATTCCTGGACGGCCGAGGAGGTCGACGCCAAGCTCAAGAGCATCATGGAGAACATCTTCCACAACGTGTACGGCGCGTCGAAGGAGTTCGGCGCCGAGGGCAACCTCGTGATGGGCGCGAACATCGCCGGCTTCATGAAGATCGCCGACGCGATGAAGTGGCAGGGCGTCGCCTACTGAGCGAAACGGGTCCCGCACAGCGGATGAGAAACGATCAGGCTGCCGGAATTCCTTTCCGGCAGCCTGTTTCCATACCGCCGGATGTTTGTGGCATCTGACAAATTTTCAGGATTTTTTTTGACACGGAACTGCTTCCGTGCTATGATGGGAACCATACAGAAAACCGTATTACCGGGGAGAAAAAAGGAGTGTTTACCAATGATGGAGATCAAGGTCACGCTGACCGATCATCCCAGACAGAAGCCCGATGAGAACAACCTCGGCTTCGGTCATATCTTTACCGACCACATGTTCCTGATGGACTACGACGACGGGCAGGGCTGGCACGACCCGCGCATCGTTCCCTACGGCCCCATCCCGATGGACCCGGCCTGCTCCTGTCTGCACTACGCGCAGGAGGTCTTTGAGGGCATGAAGGCCTACCGCACCGCAGACGGAAAGATCCAGTTCTTCCGTCCCGGCCAGAACTTCAAGCGACTGAACACCTCCTGCGAGCGCCTCGTCATCCCGAAAATGGACGAGGAGCTGCTGATGGAGGGCCTCAAGCGTCTCGTCACCATCGAGAAGGACTGGGTCCCCTCCGCGCCGGACACCTCCCTCTACATCCGCCCCTTCATCGTCGCCACGCAGGCGGTGCTGGGCGTGCACCCGTCCGCGCACTATGTCTACTGCGTCATCCTCTCCCCCTCGGGCGCCTATTACGCGGGCGGCATCGACCCGGTCAAGATCTACGTCGAGACAAAATACGTCCGCGCGGCCTCCCAGGGCGGCATGGGCGCCTACAAGACGGGCGGCAACTACGCCGCCAGCCTCATCGCGCAGGAGGAGGCCGAGAAACAGGGCTACTCCCAGGTGCTGTGGCTCGACGCGGTCGAGCGCAAATACGTCGAGGAAGTCGGCTCGATGAACGTCTTCTTCAAGATCGACGGCGAGATCGTCACCCCGGAGCTCGACGGCAGCATCCTGCCCGGCATCACCCGCAAATCGGTCATCCAGCTGCTCCGGTCGTGGGGGATGAACGTCTCCGAACGCAAGCTCTCGATCGATGAGCTCGAAAGCGCCGCCAAGGCGGGCAAGCTCGAAGAGGCGTGGGGCACCGGCACCGCCGCCGTCATCTCGCCCATCGGCGAGCTCAAGTGCGGCGATACCGTCACCGTCATCAACGAGGGCAAGATCGGTGCGATCAGCCAGAAGCTCTACGACACGATCACCGATATCCAGTGGGGACGCATCCCCGATCCGTTCGGGTGGATCACGCCCTGCTGCTGATTGCTTTGATTTGCCGCTCGTGAGCGGCGGAGCTTGTCAGCGGCCCGCCCCCGGCGATGGTTTTAGCTTTACCGCTCAGTGAGCGGCGAAGTTTGCCGGTAGTCGACCGGCGGCGAGTTCCTTTCTTGATCGCCCAAGAAAGGAACCAAAGAAGGGCGCTCAAGGGGACTTCCGCCAGTCCCCTTGAGAAACCCCCGGGAGTA
>NZ_CABUCJ010000152.1 GCF_902490045.1 uncultured Anaerotruncus sp. | reverse complement strand
GAGCCGCTTGCCGTGCACGACGGTGAAATCGTAGCCGAACGCCCGCCCGAGCAGTTCCCCGGCGGTTTCTACCTGCCCCTCGCCGAGCAGCCGGCGGATGCGGGTGCTGCTCACCCGCTCGCCCCCCCACAGCACGGCGGGGACGACGTCCACCTCGACCCCGCGCGCCGCGCAAAGGGCCTTGAGCATCGGCACGTCCCCCGCGGCGCCCCGGCCGAACCGGTAGTCGTCACCGCAGCAGACGACCGCCGCGCCGAGCCGCCGCACGAGCACCTCGTCGACGAATTCCTCCGGCGGCATATCGGAAAAATCGGTGAAGTCGGGGGTGAGCAGCAGCCGCACCCCCCACTTTTCGAGCATGCGGGCCTTTTTCGTCTCGGTGATGAGCTCGCAGTTGTCGCATTTGCGGGCGGGATGCCCGCTGTGGATCGTAAAGGTGAAGACGCCGGGGACGAGCCCCGCCTCCCCGGCCCGTTCGACGGCGCGGCCGATCACCGCCGCGTGCCCGATGTGCAGCCCGTCGAAAAAGCCGCAGGCGACGGCCGAACGGCCGGCCGGGGCCGCCTCGGCGATCGTGTGAAAGATCTGCAAGGGCTACACCTCCAGCGTAAAAAGTTTCACCATCCGGAATTCCCCGTTTTTCACTTCCGCGATCCCGAGGAAGGGGTCCTCCCCCAGATAGACCGCGAAGGGGCCCTCCCCCCTGGGGCAGGCGACGCGCGCCGGGTCGAGGCGCACGCCGTTTAAAAACATCCTCGCCTGCTTTTCGCCGAGCCGCGCCCTGGGCAGCCCCGCGAAGGCCGCGCCCACCGGGAGCAGCGCCCCGCCGAACCGGCCCTCCCGCGCGAGGCCCCCGGCCTCTTCGATCGTGACGCAGTCGGCGAGGGTGAAGCCCGCCGCCATCGTGCGCCGCAGCCCGGTCATGACCGCGCCGCAGCCGAGCGCCTCGCCGATATCGGCCACCAGCGTGCGGATGTAGGTGCCCTTGGAGCAGTGCACGTCGATCCGACAGGTGTGGGCCGCCCCGTCCCACGAAAGCACCTCGAGCGAACGGATGGTGACGGGGCGGGCCTTCCGCTCCACCTCCACCCCCTGCCGCGCGAGCTCGTAAAGGCGTTTGCCCTCCACCCGCAGGGCGGAGTACATCGGCGGCACCTGCAGGATCTCTCCCGTAAACCGCGCGGCGGCCTCCCGCACGCGCGCCTCCGTGACCTCCGACGGGTCCCGCTCGCGGAGCACCCTGCCGGTCGAGTCCTGCGTGTCGGTGGTCACGCCGAGCTTAAAATCCGCGAGGTAGCGCTTGTCCTGCCGGGGCAGGATGTCGCACGCCTTGGTCGCGCGGCCGAAAAAAAGCGGAAGCACGCCCGTCGCCATCGGATCGAGCGTCCCCGCGTGGCCGACGCGGCGGGTGCCCGCGATCCCGCGCAGCTTCGCCACCACATCGAACGATGTAAAGCCCTCCGGCTTGTCTATGCAAAGAATTCCGTTCAGTTCCGCCATACGCATTCCTGTCCCTTATGTTTCCCTCACGCGGGGGTGAGTTCGGTCCGAAGCTCGTCCACCAGGCGGGCCTTGACCTCCTCCAGCGTCCCCTCGAGGGTGCAGCCCGCCGCGCGGGCGTGTCCGCCGCCGCCCAGACGGGCGCACGCCGCGGACGAATTCACATGCTCGCTGCTGCGCATCGAGACGCGCCAGCGCCGCTCCGCCTTCTGCTGGAGCATCACCGCGACGTCCACCCCCTCGATCTGCCGGGGGACGGCCGCGATGCCCTCCATGTCCTCCTCGGGCACGCCCGTCTCCTCGATCGCCCGCAGGGTCATGACGGTGATCACCATGCGGTGGTCGTAGCGGTATTCCAGCGTGTCCATCACCCGGCGCTCGAGCTCCATGCGCGCGACCGACTTGGTCTCGAACATCATCTTGTTGATGCGGTAGCTGTCGATGCCGGTGCGCATCATCTCGGCCGCGAGGATGTGGGTGCGGGCGGTCGTGTTGGAGTAGCGGAAGCATCCCGTGTCGGTCGCCAGCCCCGTGTAGATGCACACCGCCATGCGGTAGTCGATCCCCACGCCGAGCTCCTGGATGACGCAGTAGATCGATTCCGCCGTGGCGGCGGCGTCCGTGTCGAGCAGCAGGTTTTCCGCGTAGCGGGTGTTGGAGGGGTGGTGGTCGACGCAGAGGCCGATCCTCCCCTCGTACCGCGTGCGCAGTTCCCCCAGAAGCTGCAGGTCCGCGATGTCCACCGCCACGACCAGCCCGGGGTCAAACGCCGGCTGGTCCTCCCCGGTAAAGCCGGGATACATGAAGCAGTAGCGCGGCGGGAACCCGTCCGGGCACTCGATCCGCGCGGTCCTGCCGAGCGCGCGCAGCGCGTAGAGCAGCGCGAAGCCGCTGCCCAGCGTGTCGCCGTCCGGCTTCTGGTGGCAGAGGATCACGATATTGTCCGCCCCGCGGATCATCCCGGCCGCCTCCCGCGCGTCCACAGGTCTGCTGGTTCCCATGTCGTCACCTCATTTTTGCAGGTCGTTTAACATCTTTGCGATATCCGCGCTGTGGGCGATCGAATCGTCCGCCACAAAGCTGAATTCGGGGAGCCTGCGCAGCTTGAGCCGGCTGTTCAGCTCGTGCTTGATGAAGCCGGCCGCGCTCGTGAGCCCCTTGACGGCGCTCCTGGCCGCCTCGAGGCCGTCCATCGAGCTGATATAGACCTTGCAGGAGCTCAAATCCTTCGAGAGGTCGAGCTTCACGATCGACAGCAGCCCCGTGATGCGCGGGTCCTTGAGGGAACGCATGATGTCGCTCAGTTCCCGTTTGACGTCCTCTTCCGTTCTGGAAGCCCTGTAAGAGCCCATAACGAGCCCTCCTTCCGGTCACATTCGCGGGGAAGGCCCCGCGCTGTTAGGATTCGCGATATTCCTCGATTTCATACGCCTCGAAGATGTCGCCCTCCTTGATGTCGTTGAACTTGTTGAGCCCGGTGCCGCACTCGTAGCCCTTCGCGACCTCCTTGACGTCGTCCTTGAAGCGCTTGAGGGAGGCGAGCTTGTCGTCGGCGATGATGATGCCGTCGCGCACGACGCGGATCTCCGCGTTGCGGGTGATCTTGCCCTCGAGCACGTAGCAGCCGGCGACGGTGCCCACGCCGGTGATCTTGTAGACCTGGCGGACCTCGGCGCGGCCGAGCTCGACCTCGCGGGTCTTGGGCGCGAGCATGCCCTTGATGGCCGTCTCGACGTCGTTGATTGCGTCGTAGATGATGCGGTAGAACCGCAGCTCGACGCCGTCGCGCTCGGCGTTCTCCTTGGCGACGGGGTCGGGGCGGACGTTGAAGCCGACGATGATCGCGTTGGACGCGTCGGCGAGCATGACGTCGCTCTCGCTGACGGCGCCGACCGCGCCGTGGATGACCTTGACGCGCACCTCCTCGTTCGAGAGCTTCTCAAGCGACTGCTTGACAGCCTCGACCGAGCCCTGCACGTCGGCCTTGACGATGACGGGCAGCTCCTTGACGTCGCCCTGGGAGATGTGGCTGAAGAGGTTGTCGAGGGTGACCTTCTCGTAGGCGCTGAACTGCGCCTCCTTCTGCTCGTGCTTGCGCTGCTCGACAAGCTCCTTGGCAAGCCGCTCGTCCTCGACGGCGTTGAGCACGTCGCCCGCCTCCGGCACGTCGTCCAGGCCGGTGATCTCCACCGGCGTCGAGGGGCCGGCCTCCTCCACCCGCTCGCCGCGGTCGTTGAGCATGACGCGCACCCGCCCGAAGGTGCTGCCCGCGATGACCGCGTCACCCGCGTGCAGCGTGCCCGTCTGGACGAGGATCGTCGCCACGGGGCCGCGGCCCTTGTCGAGCTTGGCCTCGATGACGGTTCCGCGCGCCATGCGGTCGGGGTTGGCCTTGAGCTCGCTCGTGTCCGCGACGAGCTGGATCATCTCGAGCAGGTCGGGGATGCCCTCACCGCTCTTGGCCGAGACGGGCATGCAGGGCACGTCGCCTCCCCACGCCTCGGGCACCAGCTCGTATTCGGTCAGCTCCTGCATCACCTTGTCGGGGTTCGCATGGGGCTTATCCATCTTGTTGATCGCCACGATGATCGAGACGCCCGCCGCCTTGGCGTGGTTGATCGCCTCGACCGTCTGGGGCATGATGCCGTCGTCCGCCGCGACCACGATGACCGCGATGTCGGTGACCTGCGCGCCGCGGGCGCGCATCGAGGTGAACGCCGCGTGTCCGGGGGTGTCGAGGAAGGTGACGGGACGGTCGTTGACCATCACCTGGTAGGCGCCGATGTGCTGGGTGATGCCGCCGGCCTCCCCCTCGGTCACGTTGGTGTTGCGGATCGCGTCGAGCAGGGAGGTCTTGCCGTGGTCGACGTGGCCCATGACCACGACGATGGGCGGGCGCTCGGCGAGGGCCGAGTCGTCCTCCTCCTTCTCCTCCTGGAAGAGGCGGTCCTCGATCGTGACGACGACCTCCTTTTCGACCTTCGCGCCGATCTCCATGGCGACCATCGCGGCGGTGTCGTAATCGATCGTGTCGCTGATGGAGGCCATGACGCCGAGCGTCATGAGCCGCTTGATGACCTCGGAGGCGGTCAGGTGCAGCCGTGCGGCCAGCTCGCCGACCGTCATCTCCTCGGGCAGGGTGACCTCGAGGTTCTTGCGGCGCTGGCGCTCCAGCTCAAGGCGGCGCATCTTGGCGTCCTCCTTCTCCTTGCGGGACATGACCGGCTTGCCGCGGCGGCGCTCGGCGCTGCGCTGGGTGAGCTTCTGCTTCTGCGCGGACATGTTCTGGTTGCCCACCTTCTGCTGGGCGAGGGTGTCGTATTTCTCGTTGTAGCGGTCGAGCTCCACCTGCGTGGAACCGGCGCGCATATCCACCGTCGCGGAGCCGCGCTGGCGCGGCGGCTGGCTGCGGTTCTGCGCCTGCGCCGGCTGCTGCGCGCCCGGGCGGGGCGGCTGCGGCCGGTTCTGGCCCTGCTGGGGCGCCGGGCGTCCCTGCTGCGGGCGGTTCTGGCCCTGGCCGCCCTGCTGGGGCCTGCCATTCTGCTGCGGGCGG
>NZ_CABUCJ010000151.1 GCF_902490045.1 uncultured Anaerotruncus sp. | reverse complement strand
AAACTCGACGAAAACGGGTCCCTCGATCGGGATCCCCGCCGCTTCCCCTCCGAGGCTCACCCGCGCGGAGAAGTGGGAATCCACCACCGTCTCGTAGTTGTAGTCGCTGTTGTAGTAGCTGATTTTGAGCCGGGTGTCCTTGAGGTTTTTGCCGTTCTCCACATGGAGGAGGAAGCGCTTCTCATCCTCCTGCTCGACGGTGAATTCCACCGGCGGGTCGAAGGTGACCTTCTCCTCGAGGAAACCGGCCGACAGGCCGTTTTGGGAGGCTGGAACGTCGCTGTAAACACGGATCGTCCCGTCGAGCGGCAGGTAGAAGTCGTCGACCGTGAGCGTGCTCATCGCGTCCTGCGACGGATAGTTCCACCCGCCGGACGGCCCGGATTCGGCAGGCGGCGCAGGCGCGTTGACGGGGCTTTTGGGAAAGCTGAGGGTGACGCACCAGCCCAGCACCCCGACCAGCAGGAAGACCGCCAGGACGGCCAGCGCGACCAGCGCGGGCCGGCTGAGCTTCGGTTTTTTCCCGCCCTGCGGCGGGGACGGCTCCCCCGGGGCCTCCTCAGGGAACTCCCGCGCGGGACGCGGCTCCTCCTGCGGGGAAGGGCCCCCGTTTTCCTCCTGCGGGCGGTTGTCGTCGAAATCAGACATGTCGCGCTCTCCTTTCCGGTTGTTCACGCGGCCGCCGACGCGTTCGGGAAGAGCGTCAGCACCTGGGTATTGTCGTTGTAGTTATATTCGATGTAACCGGTCGTGTCGATTTCCACCGGGATGTTTTCCTCCTCCAGCCGGGCGGAAACCGCGCGCAGCACCGGAAAGATCTCCCTGTGGTAGATCTCCCGCCAGCGGGTGAACGCCTCGTACTCCCCAAACAGCTTGATTTCGAGGAATACGGGCCGTTTGGCCGCCGAAAGCGGCTGGTCCGCGAGCCCGCCGCCATCGCCGCGACCGGGTCGGGATTGTCGAGGTCGGCGCAGTAGCCGAACTGCCGGTAGTAGCTGTAGCGGTCGGAATCCCCCGGGGGCAGCTCGCGGTACTGCCCCGGCTCGGGGAAGTGCTCGAGGGAGATCTCCTCCAGCGTGACGAGCAGGTAGTCGTGGTAGAGGTAGCCGATCTCGTCCGGCAGGTCGTCCCACGTCGCGTCGACGTAGTACCACCCGTCCTCCAGCTTCACCGCGTTCCACGCGTGGGGGATTCCCCGCACGCTCGTGCCGCTCAAAAAGGCGCAGGGCACGCCCAGCCGCTGCATCAGGTACTGGTAGCCGCGGCTGTAGGCGCCGCACACTCCGCCGCCGCGCACAAGCCCGCCGTAGAGGCTGCCCGCGTCCCCGCCCTGCGCGCCCTCCTCATAGGAGACGCGGCGCAGCAGCGCGTCGTGCACCCGCACCGCCGCCTCCGGGGCGGGCAGGTTTTCCATGCCGTCAAGCAGGGCGTCCGCGGCCGCGTCGATCTGCCGCTGGCGTTCCCGCGCCTCCGGGAGGGTCAGCCCCTCCCCCACCCCGAGGGTGAAGCGGTCTGCCCGCTCCCCGGCCGGGATTTCACAGCGCAGCCAGTAAAATTCCGCCCGGTCGAGCAGCAGCGCGTCGTAAGCCGCCCGCATCGCCCGCGCGGGGACGGGAGAGGCAAGGAGGATTTCCTCCCCCACCCGCCAGCCTTCCGCCGCGGAACACAGCCCGTCGTAGGCCGCGCGCGCCTCCCCGTCCAGCAGGGAACGCGCGTAGCCCTCCGGGCGCGGCGGCGAAGCGGGCGGCGCGCCGCCGGCCGGGGAAGGCGCGGCCCACGCGCAGCCCGCGAGCAAAAAAAGCAGCGCCAGGACCGCCGCCAGCATCCGCCGCATCCCCGCACCTCCCTTTCATGTACACACTCTATTAACAAAATTGTACCCTTCCCCGGGGACAGCTGTCAACCGAATATTTGCTTTTCCCGCCCCATCCCATTATAATGATGGTACCAACCGAGGGGAGAACCCCAGATGAAAAGATTCGCCGCTCTTTTTTCAGCAGCCCTGCTCCTGCTCGCGGGCTGCGGTGCGCCGGCGGAGACGCCGTCCCCCGCGCCGCCGGAGACGCCCGTTTCCCAAGCCCCGCCGCGTCCGGAGAGCGCCGCCTCCGTACCGTCCTCCGGACGCGCGGCCCTGCCGCTCGAAAATGCGTGGATCGCCTCGCTGGCGGACGAAATCGCCGCGCCGATTGCGGCGCGGGAGCTGCCGCCCGTGGAGGAAATCCGCGCGGCCTACCTCTGGCTCATCGAGAACGTCTACTTCGCCGACCCGGTGGGGCTCGATTCGTGGAGGTACCACGGCGACCCGGACACGCCGCCACCCTATCTCGAAAACCGCGCCCTCAGCCCGCTGCGCTTCGGCGTCGGCTCCTGCGAGGACTTCGCGGCCGCGATGGCCGTCCTGCTGCGGCGGCTGGGCTACAAGGCGCAGTATGTGTCGGGGCTCACGATCTCGATCGAGGGGGATTTCGTCGACCACGCGTGGACCGTCGTCCAGCTCGACGGGCGGTGGTACCATCTAGACCCCCAGCTCGAACAGAACGTCGCCAAATCTGGACGGGTGAGCTTCCGGTACTTTCTGCGGGACGACCGGACGATGCTCGCCGACCACCGCTGGGGGGAATCCCTCGCTGCCTACTACGGCGGCGCGGTCACGCCCGAGCAGCGGGAAATCATCCTCACCGAGCTGGCCGTTCCCGCCTGTCCCGAGACATATGCCCCCTCCCCCGCGCCCGCGGAGGTTTCCCTGCCCGGACGGCCCGACCCCTACGCCCTCCGGGATGCGCTCGACGCGGAGCGGGAAGCCTGGCTCTCCGGGCACGCCCCGCCCGGCCCGGTCACGCTCGACGTGACCCCGCCCATCTACGCGGTGATGCCGGACCCGCCCGTTCAAAGCGCGGCGGACTCCACTCCATAAAATGCAACAGGGTCCGCCGCCCTGCATCGCACAGGGCGGCGGACCTTGTTCTTTTTCTCAAAAAGCCGGGGAGGAACGGGGCCCGCCTGAACCAAAAGTTTCGGGGGCCCAGGGGGGCTTTTCAAAGTCCCCCCTGGTTACAGGAAGTTCCAAAGCTCCTCGTGGGGCGCGCCGAGGATCGACTGGCCCACGAACACGCCCTGCTCCTTGGCGTAGCGCGCGCCCGCCTCGACAGCGGCGGTCACGTCGGCCACGTCGCCCGTCAGCAGGACGACACCCTTGCCTCCCATGCCGCGCGCGGTGCGCAGCTCGAGAATCTCCACATCGGCGGATTTGACCGCGCAGTCGGCGGCCAGAATCACGCTCGCGACGGTGAACGTCTCGATCGTGCCGAGCGCGCCGCGCTTTGCCTCCGGCTGCGCGCCGAGCAGCGCCCTGACCACCGCCGGGTCGATCCGCCCGAGCAGCACCGAATCGAGCAGGCTCTCCTCGAAGCCGGCCCTCACCCTGTCCATCGCGGCGCTCACCTGCGCGAGCTCGCCGGTGATCACCAGTTCAAACTTTCCGGGGCAGATGGGCTGCGCCGAAATAAGCCGGATCCCGGCGGATTTGAGCGCGGCGTCGCTCGCCTCGATTCCCCGGGCGATGCTCCGCAGTTCCAGTACGCCTACCGCATAGTCCATTCTTATTTCACCCCGCCCGTCGTCATTTCAATTTCCGTTTCCGTCACGCGGGAAATTTTTCCCGCGACCGGTGCGTGCAGCGCCGCGGAGATGCCCTCCCGCGCCTTCGCGACCATCTGGCCCGCCGCCACCTCGTCGCCCGCGGCCACGACCGGCTCTGACGGCTTTCCCACATGCTGGGAGAGCGGCAGCCGCCAGAGGGACTGCTCAACCGGCAGGTCGCCGGTCCATTCGGCCTCCCGGTCGAATTTTGCCACGCCAATCCGGCTTTTGAACCGGCTGACCGGCACCATCCGGAAATCCCGCTCGGGGTCCGGTTTTGTCGGCCCGCTCGCGCGGTAGCCGAGCCGGTGCCTGCCCAAGCTCTGCTTGACGGCGGTCATCGCCGCCGACGGCGCGATCCCCTGGCAGCAGGCCATCAGCGTGCACACCCCGCAGCCGCTGCAGAGCGACGCGGTCAGCAGGTCCTCCGGGTTGCCCGGCGTCCCCGCGCCCACGGCCCGCAGCGTCTTGTGCGGCTGGAGCGGATACCCGAGCAGATGGCGCGGGCAGAGCTCGGTACAGTACATGCACTGGCAGCAGGCGGACGGCACCCGTTTGAGTAGCCGTTCGACCGGCGCGGCCTTGTTTGCGATCGCCGGAATCCCCTCCGGCAGGATGAGCAGCGCCTTGGTCTTTTTGGTGACGACGGCGGAAGCGGGATTCACGATACTGCCCATCGCCGGGCCGCCGTCCACGACGACATGCCCCGCGGGGACATCCACCCCCGCCGCGTGTAGGACCGCGCGCACGCCGCAGTTGACCGGCACCTTCACAACGACGGGATGTTCCACCGCGCCGCCGATCGTGAGCCACTTCTCCGTCACGGGAATGTCCCGGACGGCGTTCGAGACGTTGTAGGCCGTCTCGGCGTTGACGACGACCACGCCCGCCGCGCTGGGCAGCTGCCCCGGCGGCACGACCCGGCCGAGCGCCTGGTAGATCATGATGATCTCGTCCCCCATCGGGTAGGCGTCGGGCAGCAGCGCGGCGCGCGCGCCGCAGGGGAGCTCCTCCCCCCGCGCGATGCCGAGCCGCAGGGCGGTGTGCTCCTTCATCGCCACGAGCGCCTCCGCGGCACCCATCGCGTCGCAGAGCTCCCGCGCGCCCTCGCACACCCGGTCGAGATGCTCCCGCAGGAGGGTGAAGTCGGTGTAGAGCAGTGGCTCGCACTCGGCGGCGTTGACCAGCACCGTGTCGATCCCCCGCGCCAGCTTCCGGTGGGTGGGGAATCCCGCGCCGCCCGCGCCCACAACGCCGGCGGCCTCGATCTTTTCCCTCAGCTGCTCCAGCTCCACGGGGCTTCCCCTCCTTTCCCGGTGAAAAAACTCATTCGTCAATAATCCCGACGATTACCGCGTCGGTCGGCGTCTCGCGGTCGTCGAGCGCCAGCCGCGCGCCGCTGCCGGTGGTGATGAG
>NZ_CABUCJ010000150.1 GCF_902490045.1 uncultured Anaerotruncus sp. | reverse complement strand
TGGCGACCCGGATGGGGCTCGAACCCACGACCTCTAGCGTGACAGGCTAGCGTTCTAACCAACTGAACTACCGGGCCATACAACTGGTGGGAACTACAGGGCTCGAACCTGTGACCCTCTGCTTGTAAGGCAGATGCTCTCCCAGCTGAGCTAAGCTCCCACATTTGCCTTTGGCGACTGAACGTCCAACAAGCGACGTAGATTATTATACACTGCCTGTCCCGAAATGTCAACCGATTTTTACAAAAAATCGCCCCCGCATAATCCCGCCCGCCCTGCAAAAACTATCGGCAGGAGGTGAGCGCCATGCTCGAAAAAAACCGGCTGATCCATCCCGAACGAAAGAAATCCCGGACCCGGCACGACCACTTCGCACAGGTCGACCCGAACGCGGAAATCACCAGCGCGTTCATCAACCAGGCGGTTTCCCAGGCGGAGGGCGCTCCCGAGCCGCCCGCGCCGGAGGACCCAAGACGGATTTGAACCAAGCGGGCGCGGCTTCTGCCGCGTCCGTTTTTTTCCGGGCCGGGCGGTGTTTCAGTCGAACGCCAGGTAGGGGGAAATCTGTTCGAGCGTCTTTTCCCCGATGCCGCTGATCTCGAGGAGCTGCTCGGGGGAGCCGAGCGCCCCATAGTCGCGGATGTAGGCGCGGATCGCCCCGGCCTTTTCCGGGCCGATGCCGGGGAGCTGCCGAAGCTCCTCCTCGGTCGCCCGGTTGATGTGGACGACCACCCCCTCCAGCTCGGGATAGGGGTTTAAAACGGGCGCGGGAGAAAAGACGATGCTGGCGGGAATCCGGGGCGGCGCGGTGGCGATGTTATAGCAGACGAGCGCGGCCGCGAGAAGTCCCGCGGCGGCCCAGATGACGCCCGTGCCCGACCGTTTCTTCATGCCGCCGTCCCCCTTTCATCCCCATGGGAAAAGGATACCATCCCGCCGGAGGGAAAGCAAGCCTCCCGCCGCAAAATATGCGGCGGGAGGCTTGCTTGAGGAGAAGCGGTAAGGGCTTCAGACGATGTACAAGAGAACCATCAGGTAGTGGCAGACGCTGCCGGCTATGACGAAGAGATGGAAAATTTCATGGAACCCGAACCGTTCGGAGAGGTTGGGGCGCTTGACCATGTAGATGACGCCGCCGGCGGTGTAGGCGATCCCGCCCGCCGCGAGCAGCACGATCCCCGGCAGGGGCAGCGCGCCGAGCGCGGGCAGGTCGACGGCGATCGCCCAGCCCATCAGGATGTAGAGGGTGGTGCTCAGCCAGCGGGGTGCGCCCAGCCAAAACATCTTCATCAGGATGCCCGCGGCGGCGACCGCCCATATGGCGGCGGTGAAGACGAGGTTGTTCGGGCGGGGCAGCAGGGTGAGCAGCAGCGGCGTATAGGTCCCGGCGATGAGCACATAGATCATCGCGTGGTCGAGCTTGCGCAGCGCGGTCTGGATTTTCGCCGCGGCGTTGGTGAAGTGGTAGATGCTGCTCGCGCAGTAGAGCGCGACGAGCGACAGGCAGAAGAGGATGCAGGAGACGGCGGTGACCGCCGTGACCCCCGGCTTCACCGCAAGGTGGACCCCCATCACGATCAGGCCGATCGCGGACAGCCACGCCCCGATGAAATGGGTGTAGCTGCTGATGGGGTCGCGCGCTTTCAGGAAAATCCGCGGCATATTCTGCACCTCGCTATAACATAATATAGTTTTAAAAACTATGTAATATAACTATCATATCACAACTTAAAGAAAATACAACTGCATCTTGAAAAAGTTTACAAAATCATGTAGAATTGAGGACAGAAAATGCCCGCCGGGAGGGAAGATAATGAAAACCTTTGATGAAATCCTGTCCGCCGCCTTTGCGGACGCCGACCTCTCCGCCGCGGACGTGCCGCGCATCGACCTCTACATGGACCAGATCCTGACGCTGGTGGACGAGGGGCTCGCGGGCAACAAGCGCTCCGCGGGGGACAAGCTCCTGACCAGGACGATGGTCAACAACTATTCCAAGGAGCATCTTATTATGCCCGTCAAGGGCAAAAAATATTCCCGCGAGCAGGTGATGCAGCTGCTCTGCATCCTCGTACTCAAGCAGCAGCTCGCGCTTTCCGACATCAAAAAGTTGGTGGCGGGTGAGGGGACGCCGTGCGGCTTCGAGCGGGCCTACGGGGAGGCGCTCGCGCTCAAAAACCGCCTGCGCCCGAAGCTCGAGGCGCTGCTGCGGGAGGAGCTTTCGGACGCGCCTGGGCTTGACGGCCGGGAGCGTGCGCTTGCGCTCACGCTCGCGCTGGCGGGCGCGGCGACCGAGCTGCGGCGGGTGTGCGAGGGCGTCGTGGACAGCTTTCCGGAGGGATAGAAACTGCCGGGCGGCGGGGGAAAAGCCCCCGCCGCCTTTTGGCGCGGCTGCGGCGCTGCCGCCGAATCCGCGGAAAAGGCAGATTTTCCGGCGGCCCCGCTTGTAATTGGGCGGGAACTTTATTATAATATAGAGTATTGTAAATTGCCGAAAGAGGCCATTGGAGGAACAGACATGCCGAAACAGCTGGAAAAGGTTTACGACCCCAAGCAGGTTGAGGATAAAACCTACCGCTTCTGGGAGGAGGGCCGGTACTTCCACGCCGAGCCCAACCCCGAAAAGAAGCCCTACACCATCGTCATCCCCCCGCCGAACATCACCGGGCAGCTCCACATGGGACATGCCCTTGACAACACCCTCCAGGACATCCTCATCCGCTGGCGGCGGATGCAGGGCTACGAGACGCTCTGGATGCCCGGCACCGACCATGCGTCGATCGCCACCGAGGCGAAGATCGTCGAAGCGATGCGCAAGGAGGGCGTTACCAAGGAGGAGATCGGCCGTGACGGCTTTCTGGAGCGCGCGTGGGCGTGGCGGAAGGAATACGGCGGCCGCATCATCAACCAGCTCAAAAAGCTCGGCTCCTCCTGCGACTGGGAGCGGGAACGCTTCACCCTCGACGAGGGGTGCAGCCGGGCGGTCCGCGAGGTGTTCGTCAACCTCTACGAGAAGGGGCTTATCTACCGCGGCGAGCGGATCATCAACTGGTGCCCCCACTGCAAGTCCACCATCTCGGACATCGAGGTGGAGTACGACGAGAAGGACGGCTTCTTCTGGCACATCAATTACCCGATCGTGGGCACCGACGAGGTGCTCGAGATCACGACCACCCGCCCCGAGACGCTGCTCGGCGACACCGCCGTCGCGGTGCATCCGGACGACGAGCGATACAAACGCCTCGTGGGCAAAAAGGTGCTCCTGCCGATCGTGGGCAGGGAGATCCCGATCATCGCCGACGAATACGTCGAGATGGACTTCGGCACCGGCGTCGTGAAGATCACCCCGGCGCACGACCCCAATGACTTCGAGGTCGGCCTGCGCCACGACCTGCCCGTCGTGAACGTCATGAACGACGACGCCACCATCAACGAAAACGGCGGCAGATACGAGGGCATGACCCGCGAGGAGTGCCGCAGGGCGATCGTCGCGGACCTCGAAGCGGGCGGCTTCCTCAAGTCCGTCGAGCCCTACAAGCACAACGTCGGCGGCTGCTACCGCTGCGGCAGCGCCATCGAGCCGCGCGTCTCCAAGCAGTGGTTCGTCAAGATGGAGCCGCTCGCCAAGCCTGCCATCGAGGCGGTGCGCAGGGGCGACACCAAATTCGTGCCCGAGCGGTTCGACAAGATCTACTTCAACTGGCTGGAAAACATCAAGGACTGGTGCATCTCCCGCCAGCTCTGGTGGGGCCACCGGATCCCCGCCTGGTACTGCCCCGACTGCGGCGAAATGGTCGTCTCCAGGGAGGACCCGGACGCCTGCCCCAACTGCGGCGGAAAGCGTCTGGAGCAGGACCCCGACACCCTCGACACCTGGTTCTCCTCCGCGCTGTGGCCCTTTTCCACCCTCGGCTGGCCGGACGAGACGCCCGAGCTCAAATACTTCTACCCGACCAACACCCTCGTCACCGGCTACGACATCATCTTCTTCTGGGTGGCGCGGATGATCTTCTCGGGGCTGGAGCACATGGGGGAGGTGCCCTTCGACACGGTGCTCATCCACGGGCTCGTGCGCGACGCGCAGGGCCGCAAGATGAGCAAATCCCTCGGCAACGGTATCGACCCGCTGGAGGTCATCGACAAATACGGCGCGGACGCGCTGCGCTTCACCCTCGCCACCGGAAACGCCCCCGGCAACGACATGCGCTTCTCGGACGAGAAGGTGAACGCCTCCCGCAACTTCGCCAACAAGGTGTGGAACGCGAGCCGGTTCGTGCTGATGAACCTCTCCGACGGGCTGACGGACGTTTCGCTGCCCGGGACGCTCGCCGTCGAGGACAAGTGGATTCTCACCAAATATAACGCGCTCGTGCGCGAGGTCACCGAAAACCTCGAAAAGTTCGAGCTGGGCCTCGCGGTGCAGAAGCTCTACGACTTCATCTGGGACGTGCTCTGCGACTGGTATATCGAACTCTGCAAATCCCGCCTCCAGGAGGGCGGGGAGGCCTCCCTCGCGGCGCAGCGGGTGCTGGTGTATGTCCTGGGGGGCACCCTCAAGCTGCTGCACCCCTTCATGCCCTTCATCACCGAGGAAATCTGGCAGGCGCTGCCCCACGAGGGGGAGAGCCTCATGGTCTCCGACTGGCCGGTCTGCGACGAGGCGCTCAACTTCGCCTCCGACGAGCGCGACTTTGAAAAGGTCATGCAGGCAATCCGCGCCATCCGCGTCCGCCGCGGCGAGATGAACGTGCCCCCCTCCAAGAAGACCCACCTCTATATCGCCACCGGCGAGGCGGAGGTCTTCCGGCAGGGCGTCCCCTTCTTCCGGCGGCTGGCCTTCGCCTCCGACGTGGAGATTGGGGAGCGGTTCGCGCCCGAGGGCGCGGTGCAGGTCGTCACCGAGGCGGCGCGCATCTTCATCCCGATGGACGAGCTCGTCGACCGTGAGAAGGAGCTCGCGCGCCTCGGGAAGGAGAAGGCCGCCTGCGAAAAGGACATCGCGGCCCTCTCGGGCAAGCTGCAAAATGCCGGCTTTGTCGCCAAGGCCCCGGCGAACGTCGTCGAGGCGGAGCGCCAGCGGCTCCAGAAGGCGCGGGAG
>NZ_CABUCJ010000149.1 GCF_902490045.1 uncultured Anaerotruncus sp. | reverse complement strand
GCCAGGCGTATTCGACGACGGGGCAGAGCCGCCGGTCGCCGCGCGCGAGCACCGCTTCGAGAAAGCTCGTGGGGCTGTCGTGGTATTTGACGGTGATCTTTTTGCTTTTCACCGTGTCGAGCAGGATGCGCTGCTTCCTCCGCAGCTCCTCCCGTGTGTCCTGCGGCTCGAATTCGAAGGGGGTGAACGGCTTCGGCACGAAGCAGGCCACCGACACGGTCACGCTGACCCCCCGCCCCTTGGGGCGGTCGGGCAGGCGGTAGAACATGTCGACCACCTTCTGCGCGAGGTGGATGATGCCTGCGATATCCTCGTCCGTCTCGGTGGGGAGCCCCATCATGAAATAGAGCTTCACATTGCTGTAGCCCCCCTCGAAGGCGGTGCGGCAGGTGCGCAGCACCTCCTCCTCGGAGACGTTCTTGTTGATGACGTTCCGCAGCCGCTGGGTCCCCGCCTCGGGCGCGAAGGTGAGGGAGGATTTGCGCACCGCCGCGATCCGTTCGACCAGCTCCCTGGAGAAGTTGTCCACCCGGAGCGACGGCAGCGCGATGTTGACCGCGTCCCGCTCGGTCCAGGACAGCATGTCGTTCAAAAGCGGCTCAAGCTCGGAGTAGTCGCTCGTCGAAAGGCTCGTGAGCGACACCTCGTCGTAGCCGGTGTGGTCGCAGAGGTCGTGCGCCTGCCGGTCGAGGGTGGCGTGACGCTTTTCGCGCAGCGGGCGGTAGAGGAAGCCCGCCTGGCAGAACCGGCACCCGCGGATGCACCCGCGCAGCACCTCGACCATCGCGCGGTCGTGCACCGTCTCGGTGAAGGGCACGACGAAATCCTTCGGGTAGTAGACGCCGTCAAAATCCCTGACGATCCGTTTCAGCACCCGGGCGGGCGCGCCCTCCCGCGGGGTGACGGCTTCGATCGTGCCGTCCTCCCGGTAGCTCACGTCGTAGAGGGAGGGGACGTAGACGCCCCCGATCCGTGCGGCGCGGCGCAGGAAGGCCCCCTTGTCCCAGCCCTCCCGCTTGGCGGTCTGGTAGAGGTCGATCAGCTCGAGGTTGACCTCCTCCCCCTCGCCGAGGATAAACAGGTCGATGAACGCCGAGATCGGCTCGGGATTGCAGGCGCAGGGCCCTCCCGCCACGACAAGCGGCGAAAGGCCGGGGCGGTCCTTGGAGCGCACCGGCAGCCCCGCGAGGTCGAGCATGTTGAGGATGGCGGTGAAGCTCAGCTCATATTGCAGCGTAAAGCCGATGAAGTCGAAATCGGTGATCGCGTCAAGGCTCTCGAGCCCGAAGAGGGGGATCCCGTGCTTCCGCATCAGCCGCTCCAGGTCGTCGCCCGGCGCGAACACCCGCTCGCACCAGACATCCTCCCGCTCGTTCATCAGCGAGTAGAGTATTTTCATGCCGAGGTGGGACATCCCCACCTCATAGAGGTCGGGAAAGCAGAAGGCGAACCGCACGTCCACCTTCGCCGGGTCCTTCACGATGCTCCCGAGCTCCCCGCCGGTGTAGCGCGCGGGCTTCTGTACCTGCAAAAGCACCCGTTCGAGCGCCTTTTTCACATTCATGATTTGAAACATCCTCTCAAAAAGCTACCCCCCATTTTACATGAAATGGGGGGTAATTGCAAGCTATGCGAAGCGGTAGGCCTCGCTTGGATAGGGCTCGTTCGGCCCGGCCGCGCGCCGCAGGTCGGGCAGGGAGTAATAGTCGACCGTCTCCCCCTGCCGCAGCCCGACCGTATAGTCGTTCGGGTAGAGGACGCCGCCCGGGTAATTGCCGTCCGGATCGAAAACCTCCGTCTTCTCCCCGGTGGCAAGGTCCAGGACGGTGAATCCGCAGTAGATGGTCTCGCCGCCCAGGATCGCCTGCATCCCGACGAGGAAGCGCCCGCCGCCCATCAGTCGGGGAAAGGCGTAGCGCGCGGGGATGTTGTCCGTCCGCTGGCCGATCTCCCGGTTGGGGAGCCGGAGCTGTTCCCCCGTGCCGTCCGCGCGGGCGGTCCAGACACCGTCTTCCGCCGCGTAGGCGATCGTCTCCCCCGAGAGGTCGAAGGAGCCGTCGTCCGGGAGCAGCGCGGTGGCGATGCGGTCGGGCAGGGTGTATTCCTCCTCGGGAAGCTGCTGCCCGAACTTCCCGTAGAGCACCGATTCGGCGGTGAGCAGACGGTAGTCATACCCCGCCCGGTCGTAGGCGGGCGCGAGCGCGACGGGGCGCGTCTCCCGGCCGAGCCGGACGCCGTCCCCGAAGCTGCGGCCCGTCTTCGCGTCGAACGATTCGACGAACCAGCTTCCGTCCGCCGCGCGGGCCAGGATGGCCACGGCGTCTCCCGTTCCGTAGGCGTCGATCGGGGACGCGCCCGCGCGCTCCGTCTCTCCCGCGAGCAGAGAATGAAGCGTCAGCGCGCCCGCGCGGTTCCACCGGAGCAGCAGGGTTCCCGCCTGCTGCCCGTCCCGGTAGCGGCAGATCGCGTAGTCGGGCGTGACGCCCGCCACATGGAACTGTCCGCCCGCCGCGGTGAAGAGGGGCTTGTCCTCCCCGTACGCGGCAAGTTCCACAAGGCTCTGCCCGTCGTCCGCGCGGGAGGACCGCGCGGATAGGTAATTTTCATAGTCCGCGGTGTAGAGCTCCCGCACCCCCCGGTCGATCATGACCGGGCTTTCCCGCGTTTCGCCCGTCGAGAGGTCGAGCACCGTGTCGACCGTGTCGGAGCGCATCACGACGGTCAGGTCGCCCGGATAGGCCGTCCCCGAACGCATCGCGCCGAAATTCCGGTAATAGCCGGTCGTCCCCGCCGCCAGGTCGCAGACCGCCAGCGCGGCGTAGTCCGACTGGGAGCCGGGAATCGTGACCACCGCGGTGAGAATCCGTCCGCCCCCGTGCAGGCGGGGCTCCGTATAACGCGGCTTCGGGAAGTCCCCGGGCAGGTCGGCGGGATAGCGGTCGCCGAGCACCCCGGGAAGCCCGTCGGACGAGAGCGCCCGCCGCACCGTATCCCCCGGGCCGCTGAGCCAGACCCCCTCTTCGTCGGCGCAGACGGCCAGGCCGGCCGCCGGGTCGAGATCGTAGCTGCCGGTCCACGGCTGTTCCAGCCGCCGCCACAGCGCGAGCGGGAGGTTGACCTCCTCGGATTTTTCCGGGTCGGAGGCCGAGCGGTAGGAGACGACGCCGTTTTCCTGAACGATGCGGTAATCCCAGCCGTTATAGGAGGTCTTCTCCATCCGGTCGATCCCGGTTTCCGACGCAAAGTCGTAAAGCGCCTCCCCGCTCGACGTGTCGAACGCCTCGAAAAGCGCCTTTCCGTCCGCGTCCTCGCAGCGGACCAGCAGGATTCCGCCGAGCTGGAGAAGCTCCCGCGGATAGGCGTCCTGCGAAGCGGAATTCTGCGAATCGAGCGGGAGGAACTCCCCCTCGAGGCTCACGACGTCGGGAACGGTGTTTTTCCCGACCAGCCGGGCGATATCGTCGTAGACCGCCCCGTCGAACAGGTACTGTCCCGTCTCCTCCCCGACCTGGAGCCAGAGCACCGTCTTTCCGGGGTACAGCGCGTGGCTCTCCCCGCAGAGAAACAGCTCGAGGGAACAGACCTTCCCGCCGCCCAGCACGCTCACCTGCTGGTAGCCGAGATCGCCCTCCCCCTCGATGGAGCGCATCTCCACCCGCTCAAAGGGCGAGACGGTCAGGAGGTTCGCGATTCCCTCCACCAGCGCGCGGGACATCCTGACCCGCTGGTATTCGCCCGGCGGGTCGACGCGCACGTCGCCGGGACGCGCGCCCGTCAGCTCGGCTTCCATCGCGAGCAGGAGCGGGTCGTCCGTCTTTTCCGGCGCGGGGCGCGCGGGTTCCTTGGCGGGCGCGGGGCCCTCCACGGGCGGCTGCACGCACCCCGCCGCCGAGAGGCAGAGCGCCAGCGCCAGCAGGACGCAGAGCCATCGTTTCATCAAATCCCCCCCAGCGGTATTTCACGGCGGCCAGCCACGGGCCCTCGCCGTCCATATCTTCCAAATAAACGCAGGATTTCGCATCTAATCAGTGTCGCATCCCGGCGGTTTTTATCCGGTCAGAAAAAATTTTGCGAAAAAAGCGGTCCCCGCTTTTTCCTGTATTTTACCACACATCCCGCCCAAACACAAACCGAAGGCCCCTCCGGCGTTGCCGGAGGGGCCTTCCGCCTATTCCCGCAGAAGGGTGGCCGCGAGATAGAGCGCGGTCAAAAGCATCGTATAGTTGCCGCGCGGCAACAGCAGGAGGGCCGCCGCGAAGAGGGGCGTGAGCACCATGAACCCGGCGAGCTTCCGCCAGAACGCGGCCCGTTCGGGCTTCCCCGCGCGGCAGAGGGCGAGCCCGAGCAGGACCCCGCCGTCCAGCCGGCCGACCGGCAGGAGGTTGAAGACGCAGAGCGCCAGGTTTACGGCGGCAAAGCCGTTCCAGCCGCAGAGAAGAACGCTTACACCTGCGGCGAGCAGGTTCGCCGCAACGCCGCCGAGATAGACGGCCTCCTCCCGGCCGTAGGGAAGCAGGCCGCGCTTCTCCAGCCGCACCCCGACCGCGCAGAACCGCATGGCCAGAATCCGCGCGCCCGTCAAACGCATGACGAGGATATGCCCGCCCTCGTGCACGAGCACGCCGCCCAGCGCGGGCAGCCCAAGCCCCGAGCGGTCGCAGAGCAGCCAGAGCGCGAGCACCGTAAAAAAACCGAAGGTGAAGGAATACCGCGTCCCGCCCCGCTCAAACTCCATCGGCATCCATCCCGTCGAGCACCCACGCGGGGTTGTAGTACCGGCCGTCCTTGCTGATTTCAAAGTGGACGTGCGGCCCGGTGGAGATGCCCGTGCTGCCGACCAGCGCGACCAGCTCCCCCCGCCGCAGGTTCGCGCCGAGCGGCGCGGCGATCGAATCGCAGTGGCAGTAGGTGGTCGTCAGCCCGCCGCCGTGGTCGAGCGTGATGTAGTTGCCGTAGATGGGGGAGCTGTCCACCTCCGCCACCCGCCCCGGCAGCGAGGCATAGATGCCGCTGCCCGAAGCCGCCGCGATGTCCACCCCCCGGTGGAAGTCCTCCGCGCCGGAGATGGGGTGCTCCCGCCAGCCGAACGGCGAGGTCACGACGCCCCCGGCCGGCGCGTCC
>NZ_CABUCJ010000148.1 GCF_902490045.1 uncultured Anaerotruncus sp. | reverse complement strand
GGGCTTCCCCGAGATGAAGGCGATGCTTCCGCCCCGCCGCCGCGAGGGAATCCGCGGGCTGTGGTTCACCTCCAACACCTCCTCGATGCGCGCCGCCCATTACCGGGAAAACCCCAGGGCGTGCGCCTACTTCTGCGACCGGCGGTTCTTCCGCGGCGTAATGCTCAAGGGGCATATGGAGGTGCTCACCGACCCGGAGATCAAGCGGGAAATCTGGCGGGAGGGGGACGAGCGGTACTATCCCGGCGGGGTGGACGACCCCGACTACTGCGTCCTGCGCTTCACCGCCTTTTCGGGGCGGTACTACAGCAGCTTCCATTCGGAGGATTTCCCCGTGGAGGGATGAAAAAAGCGCCCGGCCATTTGGCCGGGCGCTTTTTGATGCTTTCAGGAGGCGAAGTACTGGACGACCGCGTCGGCGACGGCGCTGCCGTAGCGGTACATCGAAAACGCGTCGCAGATCTGCTGGTACTCGGCTGGGTTGGTGATGAAGCCCGATTCGAGCAGGATGGCGGGGCAGGCTGTCATCATCGTGACGCGGTAGTAGGAGCGCTCGACCGAACGCAGGCTGCGTCCGCTGTCCTCCGCGAGGCTCCGGCCCGTGAGCTCGGCGAGGCGCTGCGACTGGTCGTTCCAGTAGTAGACCTCGATGCCCGAGACGCCGACCGAATCGGCGGTGACGCCGAGCGAATTGTGGTGGCAGGAGATGAAGAGGTCCGCGTCGAACTGCTGGGAGAGCTCCATGCGCTCGTTGAGGGTCATCGTCTCGTCGTCGTGCAGCACGTGGACCGTCGCGCCGAGCGCCTCCAGGCGGCTCTGGGCCGCGTAGGCGTCCGCGAGGTTGAGGGTCTTTTCCCACGGGCCGCCGTCGCCCGCCACGCCCGCCGCGCCCGGGTCGGTGCCGCCGTGGCCCGGGTCGAGCACGACGGTCACGTCGGAGAGGGGCGTCGCGCTCAGGCGGTCGAACACGGGCCGTTCACGCAGATAGACGACCGTGTCGTTCCCGTCGAACTGGACGTCCCAGCCGCTCAGCGCCACTCCGTCGTTCAGGCGGAAGGTGAGGGTGACCGTGCCGTCGTCGCCGACCGACGATTCGACCGCCGAGCAGAGGGTGCTTTCGAGCATCGAGGTGTTCATCTTTTCAAAGCCCTCGAGGTGGTAGAAGGTGACGGTCACCGAATCCCCGTCCATGCTCCCGGTGAAGGCGGGACGCGCGGTGCCGCCGATCGTCAGCTTTTCCCCCTTGGGGGCCTTCGCCATCGCGATCGAGGCGACGGCGCTCTGCGCGGTGGCCGCGCCCTCGTCGACGTCGACGGCGGATTTGAGCACATAGCCGCCCGAGGAGAGGCGGTAATAGCCGCCGCCGGCGTTTTCGGTGATATAGTCGACGCAGTCCTTTTTGAGGATGGTGAGGTACTGCCCGTCGTCCGCCGCGTTCTTGTTGACGGGGACGATGAAGGTCTTCATCCGCGCGACGGGGACCGCCCCCCCGCCCGCGACATAGACCTCCCCGGCGGTCTGCTGGCTCGAATTGAGGCCCGCGTAGTTGAGGCGGTAGGTGACGGGGCCGATGTTCTTGACCTGTCCGGGCAGGGCGAGGGAGGAGACGTCGAGGGTCGCCTGGTAGGTGACGGCGACGCCGTTCTGCACCGCCGCGACCGGCTGGAGGACGGCGGTGAGCCCGCCGACCGCGGCGGTCACGGTGCCGCCGCCCGGCGCGGTGCAGGAGAGCTTGAGCAGCTGCCCCTCGAGCACCGCCTCCGGGCTGGCGGGATAGGCGCTCGATTTGACGATGGTGGAGATCGTGGTCACCTCGGACGGGTAGCTGCGGGTGATCGTCGCCGTTTTGCTGATCCCGCCCTGCGTGAAGGTGTAGGTGTTGGCGCCGTAGGACACGTCGACCAGGACGCCCCACAGTCCCTCGGACGAGCGTTCCAGCTCGCGCCCCTCAAAGAGGAGCGGCTGGGAGGGGTCGGAGGCGCCCATGATGTAATAGGTTCCCCAGGAGGGATCGGCGGTCACCGGTTCGGCCGGCCGGCCGATGGTCAGGGTTTTCTGGTAGCTGAGGTCGGGCATGCCGGAGGGCTCCTTCTGGCTGAAGGCGGCGGCCAGTGTATAGGCCGCCGTGCGCGACTCGGTGTCGAGGGAGCCGTAGTTGCTGATCACGATGCCGCCCGCGCCCGACTGCCGCTCAAGCCAGAGGCTGTTGTCGATCCCGTGGGAAAAGGCGGACGCGTCGTCCGCGCCGTGCAGCGGGTAGTAGGCGGCGCCTTTGGACTCGCAGAGGGCCTGCCAGCCCGACAGGAGGGCGGGCAGTTCGCCGGTGGAGACGCCGTCGAAGGTCGGCACGACGAAATCCAGATCGCCGCTTCCAAGCGGCGCGGAGAAGAGGTCGCGCGCGGATTCATCGCCCACCGCGCCGCCCGAGACGACGAGGCCGAGGCGCTGGGAATCCTTATGCCTGAGGGCGTCGTGCGCGTACCCGGCGGTTTTGGCGACGCAGGAGGCATAGTCCTTCACGTCGTCGAATACGCCCGAGTCGACGCCCGAGAGGACGACGCCTGCGACGTCATAGTTGGAGGTGAGCTCCGAGACGACCTTGCCCGCCAGCTTCTGCACGCCCGGCTCGGACGGGTCGAGGACGCCGTCCTTCACCCAGCCGGGATTTTTGGCGGCGGGGGAGGAGGCGGCCAGGCCGCCGGAGGCGACCGCGTAGGGGTTGACCACCGCGTAGACCTGGATGCCCCGCTCCCCGCATGCGTCGACGAGGTAGCCGAGCGGGTCGAAGAAAGCGAAGGAGCCCTGCTCGCCGGTGAGGAAGGCGCTCGAGGGCAGCACCGACGAGCGGTAGAGCGCGTCGCACTGGGGGACCGCCTCAAAGAAGACGGCGTTGTAGCCGTATTCGGCGGCGAAGTCCGCGATGGCGTCGAGCTGGCCGCGCAGCGCCTTGGCCGAAAGGTTGGGCGCGGAGGGGAAATCCGCGTTGCCGCGGGTGCGCACCGTCATCGCGCGCAGTTCGGGGGCGGTGGGCACGATTCCCCCGGAATAGCTCTTTGGGACGATCTCGCCGGTGAGCAGGTCGCTCGCCAGCAGCACCGTGAAGGTCGCGGCGATGATCGCCAGCGACACGAGCAGGGTGCGCGCGATCACATGCGTCCGTTTCGGTTTCATATGGGCAACATTCCTTCTATACGGTAGTGGGCGTCACAGCTCAAAGTCCGATTTGTCGAAGGCGGGCAGCGCGCGCGGACGCTTGGGAACCCGCTTGAGCGGCGCATAGCGGTAGCGCCGGCAGGAGGTGAACGGGGAGGTCACGCCCTTTTTTTCACACAGCACCGAACGCCCGTCCCGGGTGATGAACCCGTATTTGCAGTACTGGCAGGCGGGCGGGATCTCGTTGGAAAAGAGTCTCAGCTTACTCATGGAGCACCTCCGAAAGCACGATTTAACCTTATCATTATACAGGAACGGAGGAAAAATTTCTACTTGTAAAAATGAACATTTCGACGCCATTCGGGAAAGGCGAGGATCGAGCACATGCAGAGCAGGCAGAGGGCGGGCAGGACGGCCTGGGGGTCGGCGCGCGGGACGGGGGAGGAGAGGGAGGCGGACGCGGCGAGGACGGCGGGGGGCAGCCACCGCGCGAGGAGGGCGGCGAAAAGGGTGGTAAGCCCGCCGTGGAGCAGCCGGGAGCGGTAGAAGCGCCCGAACCGCACGCCGCAGCCGTCGGGGAAGCAGGAGCGCACCTGGAAGATGATGCTGAGGGAGGAGAAGGAGACGAGGAAGGCGCAGAGCAGAAAGCCCGCGCGCCCTCCCAGCGGGGCGGCCGCGATGCATCCGCCGGTGACTTCCAGAAGCCCGGCGAGCGCGGCGGCGAAAAAGGGTTCCCCCAGCGCGGGGAAGAGCCTCCCGAGCGCGCCCGCCAGCGCCCCGGTGAGCCCGACGGCGCGCAGCAGCGCGGTGACGGCCGCGAACGCGACGACAAAGGCGCAGATCGAAAGGATGCCCGAGGCGGCGGAGCGCACGGCGCTCACGAAGGCGCCGCGGGAGCTTGCGGGCGCGCGGGACGGCGAGGGAGGAGAGCACCTGCGCGCCGAGCAGCGCGAGCCCGGCCGCGCGGCTGCCGAGCATCCCCGCGCCGACGGCGGAGATGAGGAAGGAGGGCCCGGCGTTCACACAGCAGCAGAGGGCGCGATCGGCGGTTTCCCGGTCGATCTCCCGGTGCTCGAGCATGTCGGAGAGCATCCGCGCGCCGACCGGGAAGCCGCCCACGAAGCTCATGAGCAGCACCGCGCCGAGATTTTCCGGTATCCCGACCACCCGGCGGGTAAAGCCGCCCACCGCGCGGGAGAGCACCGCGCCCGCCTGTGTGGTAGCGATCAGCCCCGCGAGGACCATAAACGGGAAAAGGGAGGGGATGACGACCGCCGCGCAGCTCCCGAGCCCCGCGCGCACCCCCTCCGACACCTCCCCGGTCTTCCATAAAAGCCCGGCGGCGGCCGCCGCCGCGGATGCCGCCAACAGGTATTTTGCGCATTTCACGCGCCCACACCCCCGATTACATAAAAAACCGCTTTTTATAATATCTATGTACTGGTCCCCCGGCGGATGCACCCAAATTTGCCGCGGGGAGATGGGGGAAAATCGATGTTCGGAAGGAAGAAAGGAACGAAGGATCGCTATTCGATCGCTGACGCGGTGTCCCGCAGCCTCGAGCTGCCCGTCGACGTGCTCGAGGGGTTGCCGCAGGTGGAACTGCTCGGCAACCGCGAGGCCTATATTGAGCACTGCCAGGGGGTGCTCGAATACAACGACCAGATCGTCCGGCTCAACACCGGACGGATGATCCTCAAGTTCACCGGCCGCCGCCTCACCCTCAAATGCCTCAGCGGCGACAGCATGACGGTGCAGGGGTATTTTACCGCGCTGGAGTTCTCCACGGTCTGAGCCGTAAGACGGACGGGCCGGGAAACCGGCGCTTCGTACCGGAAAGCCCTGCCATTTTGCATACGGCGTGCCGGGATGGGAACCCCGCTGCGGCGGCCCCTCGGCCTGCCGAAATGGTTGTTGGATCAGGTCCCCGATTTTTGATGATTCCATGCTTTAAACCCGGCAAGCCCCGCCGCTCCGGAAGGGAGGGGGCGTGTGTGGGGGAACCGTAGGTTCCTACCGCACGTTGAGCGAGC
>NZ_CABUCJ010000147.1 GCF_902490045.1 uncultured Anaerotruncus sp. | reverse complement strand
GCGCGCGGGACGGCGCGCTCTATCGCCGGGCCGAGGCCGCGGCGGGCGCGCTCACCGGCTACGCCGCCCATCTGGCCGCGTGGATCGACTACCCTGAGGAGGAGATCGCGGAGGTGGACCCGCTCGAGCTGGGCAAGGGGCTGCGCCGCTGTGAAGGGGACCTGGCCGGCCTGCTCGGCACCTACGATACGGGGAAGATCATCCGGGAGGGGATCTCCGCCGCGATCGTCGGGCGGCCGAACGTGGGCAAGTCGACGCTGATGAACCTGCTCGCGGGGCACGCCCGCAGCATCGTCACCGACGTCGCGGGGACGACGCGGGACATCGTGAGCGACACGATCCGTCTGGGGGAGATCGTGCTGCACCTGTCGGACACGGCGGGCATCCGCGGCACCGACGACCCGGTGGAGCGCGCGGGGGTCGACCTCGCGGTCGGGGAGCTTGCGCGGGCGCAGCTCGTGCTGGCGGTCTTCGACGGCTCCGATGAACTGGATGAAAACGATCTGCGCGTCATCGGCTGCTGCAAAGATGCGGTGTGCATCGCGCTCGTCAACAAGAACGATCTGCCCCAGCGCTTGGACATGGAGGTCATCCGGAAGAGCTTCGCGCATGTCGTGACGCTCTCGGCAAAGTCGGCGGAGGGCGCGGACGCGCTGAGGGAGAAGATCGGGGAGCTCTTCCGGCTTGAGCGGTTCGACCCGTCGGCCGCGGTGGTCGCTAACGAGCGCCAGCGCGCCGCCGTGGCGGATGCGCTGGCGGAGGTGCGCGAGGCGGCGGATGCGCTCGAAGCGGGCGTCTCCTACGATGCGGTCTGCGTCTGTATCGAACGCGCGGTGGACGCGCTGCTCACACTGACGGGCAGGCGCGCGTCGCAGGAGGTTGTCGACCAGGTGTTCTCCCGCTTCTGCGTCGGCAAGTGAGAAGATGAAAATTTTCGTCCACCTTTTTTAAAAGGTGGCGGGTGAGCCGCCGGACGAGGTCCGGCGGCGAGGGCGGAGCCCTTGCCCGGGCCCGCAGGTGCGCATTCCGTCGCCGCGGGCCAAAAAAAAGGATGCCGTGGAGCGGTTTCCCACGGGGGACCGCTCCACGGCAAATGCCCCTTTTTCTCTTGTAAAAAGGGGCCGAAAAATACGCCTGAAGGATGGGGGCGTTCCGCCGCTGCGGCGGCGGCAAGGGAGGACTTTTGAAAAAGTCCCCCTTGACCCCGAAAACTTTTAAAAAGCGGCAAGCCAAAACTCTGGTGAAAGGGAGGGGTTTCAATGGAATACCGGGCGGGCGATTACGACGTCGCTGTGATCGGCGCGGGACACGCGGGCATTGAGGCCGCGCTTTCGGCCGCGCGTCTCGGCGCGCGCACCGTGCTCTTTACCATATCCCTCGACGCGATCGGCAATATGCCCTGCAACCCCTCGATCGGCGGGACTGCCAAGGGACATCTTGTCCGGGAGATCGACGCGCTCGGCGGCGAGATGGCGAAGGCGGCCGACGCCACCTTCATCCAGTCCCGGATGCTCAATCGAGGCAAGGGCCCGGCGGTCCACAGCCTGCGCGCGCAGGCCGACCGCAAGCAGTACCATCTCTATATGAAGCGCGCGCTCGAATATCAGAAGAACCTCGACCTCAAGCAGGCCGAGATCGTCGATATCCGTGCGGAGAACGGCCGGGTGTCCGCGGTCGTCACCGCGCTGGGCGCGGTCTACGGCGTAAAAACGGCGGTGCTCTGCACCGGCACCTTCCTGCGCGGAAAGATTTTTGTAGGCGAGTATACCGCCGAGAGCGGGCCGGACGGCATGCACGCGGCGGGGCCGCTTTCCGATTCGCTGCGCGCGCTCGGGATCACGCTCCGCCGCTTCAAGACCGGCACCCCCGCGCGGGTCGACCGCCGCTCCATCGATTTCTCCAGGACGCAGATGCAGGAGGGGGACGACCCGGTCACGCCCTTTTCCTTCGAGACCGACCCGGCGGGACTTCAAAACCGCGCGGTCTGCTATATGGCCTATACAAACGAGCGCACCCATGAGGTCATCCGTCAAAATCTCCACCGCTCACCCCTCTATGGTGGAATGATCGAGGGAATCGGGCCGCGCTACTGCCCGAGCATCGAGGACAAGGTCGTCCGCTTTGCCGACAAGACCCGCCACCAGCTTTTTATCGAGCCGATGGGGCTGGACACCAACGAAATGTACTTGCAGGGGATGTCCTCGTCGCTGCCCGAGGAGGTGCAGGTCGCGCTTTACCGCACGATCGACGGCTTTGAAAAGATCGAGATCATGCGCAACGCCTATGCGATCGAATACGACTGCATCGACCCGACCTGCCTCGGCGCGTCGCTTGAATTCAAGCAGGTCGTGGGGCTTTACGGCGCGGGGCAGTTCAACGGCACCTCCGGATATGAGGAGGCCGCGGCGCAGGGCCTGGTCGCCGGCGTGAACGCCGCGCGCCGGACGCAGGGGAAGGAGCCGCTCATCCTCGACCGCGCGAGCTCCTATATCGGGACGCTGATCGACGACCTTGTGATCAAGGGCTGCAACGACCCCTACCGCATGATGACCTCCCGTTCGGAATACCGGCTGCTTCTGCGTCAGGACAACGCTGACGCGCGGCTGACCCCCACCGGCCATGAGCTGGGCCTGATCGGGGAGGAGCGCTGGCGGCGTTTCCGGGAGAAGCAGGCGCTGATCGAGGGGGAGATCGCGCGGCTGCGGAGTACGCCGGCCGCGCCGACAGAGGAGCTGAACGCCCTGCTTGTTTCACGTGAAACGTCTCCGGTCACCCTTTCCGTCCGGCTAGCGGAGCTGCTGCGCCGCCCGCAGGTCGGCTACGCCGACCTCGCGCCCTTTGACCCGGCCCGCCCGGCGCTTCCGCGCGACGTGTGGGAGGAGGCGGAGATCACCATCAAATACGAGGGCTACATCAAAAAGCAGCTCGCCCAGGTGGAGCAGATGCGGCGGCTGGAAAACCGAGCCCTGCCCGTACAGACCGATTACCGGGAGATCGGCGGGCTGCGGCTGGAAGCGGCGGAGAAGCTGGGAAAAATCCGTCCCACCAACATCGGGCAGGCGTCGCGCATCAGCGGGGTGAGCCCCGCGGATATTTCCGTGCTGCTGATCTGGTTGGAACAGCGCGGGGGAGGGAAGACATGATCGACAAAAAGATGCTCGCGGAGTATGCGGCCGCATTTGGCATACCGCTCGGGGAGGCCGAGCTGGAGCAGTTCGACCGCTACGCCGAACTGCTCGTCGAGTGGAACGAAAAGATGAACCTCACGGCAATCACCGAGCCGGGGGAGATCGTCGTCAAGCACTTTGTGGACAGCCTGACCCTGCTCAGGGCGGCCGCGCCGCCCGCCGGGGCGAAGCTGGTCGACGTGGGGACCGGCGCGGGGTTCCCGTCGGTGCCGGTGAAGATCGTGCGGCCCGACCTGCGGGTTACGCTGCTCGACAGCCTGAATAAGCGGCTGATCTTCCTGCGGGAGCTTTCCGCCGCGCTCGGGCAGGAAAACGAATGTGTCCATGCGCGCGCCGAGGAGGCGGGCAGGCAGCCCGCCCACCGCGAACAATATGCGTTTGTAACCGCGCGGGCGGTGGCGCATCTGCGCGAATTGAGCGAATACTGCCTGCCGCTGGCGGCGCCGGGGGGGACCTTCGCGGCGCTCAAGGGGGGCGACGTGGATGCCGAACTGGAGGAATCCCGTAGGGCGGTACAGCTCCTGGGAGGAAAAATCGAGCGGATCGAACGGCTGGTACTCCCCGATGGGAGCCGCAGGACGATCATATGCATCAAAAAAATATCGCAGACCTCGACAAAATACCCGCGGCCCCACGCGAAAATGGCAAAAAATCCGCTGGCCTGACGTACCAGGCTGGCGGATTTTGCTTTTTTCTGCGACCGAAATTTCTGGAAATCAGGAATATTTCGTGGTACCATCTAGTCAAGGACAAACGGAAGGACGTGAAATGCCATGAAGTTTTCAAAACAGCGCACGGTCAACCGGGTCGTCCTGCTGGATGTCAACGAGATCACCTCGAGTCCCTACCAGCCGCGCAGGCAGTTCGATCCCAAGGGCATGAAGGAGCTTGCCGACAGCATCTCCCAGAGCGGGCTGCTCCAGCCGATCACGGTGCGCAGCACCGAAACCGGCTATGAGCTCATCGCGGGGGAACGCCGGCTGATGGCCTGCCGGATGCTCCATCTGGACAAGATCCCGGCCATCGTCGAACAGTTTGACGACGAGAAGTCCGCGGTCTTTTCTCTGGTGGAAAACCTCCAGCGCAAGGACCTCAACTATTTTGAAGAGGCGGCGGGCATCCAACAGCTCATGCAGCGGTGTGACATGACCCAGCAGCAGGCTGCCGAACGGCTGGGCAAAGCGCAGTCGACCGTCGCCAACAAGCTGCGCCTGCTGACCTTCAGCGAGCCGCTGCGCCGCCGGATGCTCGATGCGGGGCTGACCGAACGCCACGCGCGCGCCCTGCTCAAGCTCCCGGATGAAATCACCGTCGCGGCGGCGCTGGAGCATATCGTGCGGGAACGCCTGAACGTGGGGGAGACCGAGCGGTATGTGGAGGCGCTCCTCGAGCCTGCGGAGGAGCAGGAAGAGCCCCGCAAGGCCACCCGCCTGTTTATCGTAAAGGACCTGCGCGTCTTTATGAATACGATCTCCAAGGCGGTATCCACCATGAAGCTGGCGGGCATCGACATCAACACCACCAAGGTGGAGGATGAGGAATACATCTGCTACACCATGCGGATTCCCAAAAAGAGCGCTTACCGGACGCACAGCGCCTAATTCTTTCCGACGCCAACCACCGCTTGGACGGGCCGCGTTAACAGCACGCAAGGACCGTCCCGGGGCTTGGTCAAATAAATACACGTTTCCCTGCAAAGAAACCGCCGCAAGGCGGTTTCTTTGCGTCGCGCAGACCGCGCGTCCGGTCTGTGGAGAACCGCAGCGCGACAAGCGGAAAGCCGCCGCAAGGCGGTTTCTTTGCGTCGCGGCGGTCTTGGATTTTCCGCCCAGCAGGCGGATGGCTTGCCGGTAGTCGACCGACGACAGTCTTAGATCGCCCACTCATCGAGCGGCACAGTTTGTCGGTAGTCGACCGACAGCGACCCCATTTCTTATACGGATAAGAAATGGGGGAAAGAAGCCGCAAGGGGAGAGCCCCTTGACCCCCGCGCCGCCTCCGGTTGGCCTTCGGCCA
>NZ_CABUCJ010000146.1 GCF_902490045.1 uncultured Anaerotruncus sp. | reverse complement strand
CCGGGTCCGGTTTCCCGGACAAAGGCCGGTCGGTCAGAAGAGGACCTCTTTGTGCGCGGGGGTCGCCTTGGCGATCAGCCTGCCGCGGTTGTAGGAATAGAGGACCTCGCTCTTTTTGTTGAGGGCGTTGTAGAAATTGTCGTTGTTGAGCACGATGAAACTCGCGGGGTTGCCCTCCCGGATGCCGTAGCTGTCTCCGAGGTGCAGCGCCCGGGCGGCGTTATAGGTGCAGAACTTATAGGAGTCCATGATCTGCTGGTAGCCCATCATCTGGCAGACGTGCAGGCCCATGTGGATGACGTCCCGCATGTTGCCGTCGCCGAGCGGGTACCACGGGTCGAAGATGTCGTCGTGGCCGAAGGCGACGTTGTTGCCGTTTTCGAGCAGCTCCTTGACGCGGGTGACGCCCCGGCGTTTCGGATAGGTGTCGAAGCGGCCCTGCAGGTGGGTGTTGACCAGCGGGTTGCAAATGAAGTTGATGTCGCTCATGCGCAGCAGGCGGAAGAGCTTGCCGCAGTAGGCGTTGTTGTAGCTGTGCATCGCGGTCGTGTGGCTGGCGGTGACCATGTCCTTCATGCCGCTTTCGAGCGCGCGGCAGGCGAGCACCTCGAGCCCCTTCGACTGCTCGTCGTCGATCTCGTCGCAGTGGACGTCGACCAGCTTGCCGTACTTCTCCGCGAGCTTGACGCAGAAGTTGACCGAATCGACCGCGTATTCGCGGGTGAATTCAAAGTGCGGGATCGCGCCGACGCAGTCCGCGCCCATCCTGACGGCGTTCTCCATGAGCTGTTCGCCGTTCGGGTAGCTCATGATGCCCTCCTGCGGGAAGGCGACGATCTGGATGTCGACGATCCCCTTGAGCTCCTCCTTGAGCTCGAGCATCCCCTCCATCGCGACCAGCGTCGGGTCGGTCACGTCGACGTGGGTGCGCACATGCTGGACGCCGTTGGACGCCTGCATCTGCACCGCGCGGCGGGCCCGGTCCTTGACGTCCTGCTTGGAGAGCTTCTCCTTGCGCTTGGCCCAGCACTCGATCCCCTCGAAGAGGGTGCCCGACATGTTCCACACCGGGTCGCCCGCCGTCAGGCAGGTGTCGAGGTGGACGTGCGGCTCGATAAAGGGCGGGATGGCCAGGCATCCGGTGCCGTCGACGACCTCCTCGCCCGGGTTGGGGGCGAGGTTCGCGGCGATCTTTTCAAACTTCCCGTCGGTGACGCGGATGTCGACCGCCTCGGTCCCGTTTTCCACAAAGATATTTTTGATCAGCATGTGATGATCTCCTTTCCGTGACGTGTGTTCTCTCCAAACGGCCTCATGCCTTCTCCTTCGGACGGACGGCCATCTCCCAGATGACGAAGATCACGGCCGCGACAACCAGCGAGTTGACCGGCTTGATGCCCCAGCTCACAAAGATGCCGACAAGCGCGCCGCCGATAACCGCGAGGATCGCGCCGAGGTTGACCTCCGGGTTCTTGATGTCCTCTTTGGCGTAGTCGCCGCGGTGCAGGATGTAGTGCAGGATGATGACCGCGCCGACCGGCGGGATCATGCCGGAGAGCAGGTTCAGGTAGCTGACGAAGTTGTTGTTGAGCCACACCGAGAAGACGGTGCCCACAAGGCCGCCGAGCAGGACCATCGGCTTCATCGGAATCTTGGTGATGTTCGAGACGCCCAGCCCCGCGGTATAGAGGGCGTTGTTGTTGGTCGTCCAGATGTTGAGCCCGAGGGTGATGACCGCCGGGATCGCAAGGCCCTGGAGGATGAGGATGTTGAAGATGTCCGCCACGCCGGTGACCGCGCCGCCGACCGCGCCGAAGATCATCATGACCGAGTTGCCCACAAAGAAGGCGACGACCGTCGCGGTGACGGCGACCTTCGGGGTCTTGGAGAAGCGGGTGAAGTTGGGGGTCGCGGTGCCGCCCGAAATAAACGAGCCGACGACGATCGCGATGCCCGCGGCAAGCGTCATCTTGTTGTCCGTGCCGAAGACGTTCATGATGCCGCCCGCTTTCTGGATGCCCCAGCTCACCGAATAGACGCCGAGAATGGCGATCAGGGGGACGGCGATCGAGCCGAGCACCGCCAGCGCCTTGATGCCGAGGTAGGCGGTGATGGTCATGACCGCGCCGGTGACGATGACGAGCGCCCACACGGGCAGCTTGCCCTTGGTCAGCTCGGTGACGGGGAGCGCGAACATCGCGACGCCCACGCCGAACCAGCCGATCTGGGTGATGCTGATGATGGCGGAGGGCAAAAACGAGCCCTTTTCACCGAACGAGCGGTGCGCCAGCAGGTCGAGCGAAAGGCCGGTCTTCTGGCCGATGTAGCCGAGGGTGCCGCAGTAGGCGCCCAGGAACGCGTTGCCGACGATCATTGAAATCAGGAACCCGCTCAGCGTCAGCCCGATGCCCAGGTTGCCGCCGGCGGTCATGCTCGGGGTAAAGAAGGTGAAGCCCACCAGCACCACCATCGCCGCCCACATGCCCTGTACCTTTTTCTCCTTGGGTACCGCGCTGAGGGAATACTCGGAATCCTCCGTCTGGACTTTTTTCTCTTTCAGTTCGCTCATCGTTACCTCCCTTTCTGTCTGTGGCACGCACCGGGCGCGCATTGATGTAAGTAGTTTCATTAGCCGCCACCCACACTATATCATAATATTTCTCACATTTCTATTAAATTTTTGTACAAAATATTGCCTTTTTCTTTGGCAAATTATTTGTATAGTCTTTACCCTCCACCCAGACCAGCGCATTATCTGAAACCGATTACAAATACGTTTTTTTGCCCCGGGCCTTCCGGGGGCCTTGCATTTTCCCGAGCGGGTTGGTAAGCTATAGGTAGATGACTGGAGAGGGGGCGGGGGCTTGAATATCAAGGAGATCGCGCGGCAGGCGCAGGTGTCGGTCGCGACCGTCTCGCGGGTGCTCAACCACCCCGAACAGGTCCAGCCGGAGACCCGCGAGCATGTGCTCGCGGTCATGGAGCAGTTCCGCTACACCCCAAACTGGTTCGCGCGCGGGCTCAATCTCGGCCGTACCAACACGGTCGCCCTGCTCGTGCCCACCTTTGAACACGGCATCTATCAACGGGTCGTCACCGGCGTCGAGACGGTCGCCGCCAAAAAGGGCGCGGGCGTCCTGCTCTGCAACACCCACGGCACCGCCGAGGGGGAGGTGGACTCGCTGCGCATGGTGCTCGACCGCAAGGTGGACGGCGTCCTCCTCGGGGCCGCCCGTCTGAGCGCCGCGCAGCTCGATGCCGTCGGCCTGCGGGAGCGCCCCTTCGTGATCATCGGGCGCGGGGATGGATTGGGCGACGTGACCGCCTGCTACATCAACTTCGAGGGCAGCGCCGCCCGGATGACCCAGCACCTCTTTGAGCTGGGCCGCCGCCGGGTCGACCTGCTGCTCGACGAGGATTCCCACTCGAAGAGCGGCGCGATCCTCCAGGGTTACCGTGCGGCCTGCGCGCAGGCGGGCATCCCCGCCGGGCAGATTCACACCGCCGAGGACAGCCTGCGGGGCGGTTTCCTCGCGGCGAGGCGGCTCTTCGCGGCGGGTGGCCTGCCCGACGCGATCTTTGCCTCGAGCGACGAGCTCGCCTTCGGCGTCATAAAGGCGGCGCGCGCCGAGGGGATCGATATCCCCGGGCGGCTCGCGGTGACGGGGTTCAGCGATTCCCCGATGTGCGAGCTGGTCACCCCCGAGCTCACGAGCGTCGAGCAGCCCGCCCACAGGCTGGGCATGGTCGCCGCGCGCCTGCTCTTCGACCTGATCGAGGACGAACAGCTTGCCGACCACGTGCCGCAGCAGGTTGTGCTCCAGCCCAAGCTGAAAATACGCCGTTCCTGCGGCAACGAGAAATATATCTATGAGCTGTTTGAATGAGAGGGGTTGGGTTTTATGTCGTTGTCAGTGCCTTTTCTGGGCAGGCAGCTGAAAAATCCGGTCATTGTGGCGGCCGGTCCCTGGTCGCGCAGCGCGGCCGCCATCCAGCGGTCGGTCGACGCGGGCGCGGCGGCGGTCGTCACCGAAACGATCACGCTGGAGGCGGGCTCGGTCATCCGGCCGCGGCTTTATCTTGACGACGGGCGGCTCTTCAACACCATGCTCTATTCCACCCTCGACCTCGAGCAGTGGGAGCAGGAGATGGACCGGATCGACAAGCGGGACAGCATGCTGATCTGTTCGATCTGGGGGGCTACCCCCTCGGAGACCGCCTATATCGCCTCCAAGGTGGAACGAATGGGCGCCGACGCGGTGGAACTGAGCATCAGCGCCCCCATCGGCACCAAGAACGAGCGGCTCTCCAGCCATTCGGAGCACATCGGCGAGTTTGTCCGCACGATCGTAGCGGCGGTGGATATCCCGGTGATGGTCAAGCTCTCCTACGACGCGAGCATCAACACCGGATTCGTCCGCGCGATCGAGGAGGCGGGCGCCTCCGCGGTCAGCGCGATCGACAGCCTCAAGGGGCTGTCGGGCGTCGACATCGAGCGCCAGCAGGCCGTCATGCCCACCTACGGCGGCTACACCGGCCCCAACATCCGACCCGTGTCGCTGGCGGTCACCGCCACCCTCTCCCAGCTCACCCGCTGCCAGATCTGCGGCATCGGCGGGATCGAGAGCTTTGAGAACGTGCTGGAATTCATCATGCTCGGCGCCAACACCGTCCAGCTCGCCTCCGCGGTCATGCTCAACGGGTACGGCCTCATCACCGAGATCGTCCAAGGGCTCGCGGCGTGGGCCGACGGGCACGGCGGCAGCATCGAACGGCTGCGGGGCGCCGCACTCGGTTCCCTCATTCCCTTTGAGGAGATCCCCGCGCAGCCGCTCGTGAGCGAGCTGCTCTCCCCCTGCGCGCGGGAGGACTGCTCCCTCTGCGCCGACGGCTGTCTCTATGGCGGCGTGCGCCGCGAGGCGGACGGCATCGTCACAGACCCCGCCCGCTGCACCGGCTGCGGGCTGTGCGTCGCGCGCTGCCCCGACAAAAAACTCCGCCTCGTCTGGAAGTGAAAACAGAAGAGAAACCGGCCGCCCGAAGGGGCGGCCTTTTCTGTCCGCTCTCTTGAAAAAAGCGGGTAAAGAATTTTTTATACGGAGATTGCGCCGTCTCTCCAATACCAGAGCCGTTCTGCCGGCTCCGCCTGCGCGCCTTTCCCCGGCGGGGGTTTTAGATTTGCCGCTCAGTGAGCGGCGGAGCCTGCCGGTAGTCGACCGGCGACGGTTTTAGGTTTTCCGCCCAGAGGCCGGAGGGCCTGTCGGTAGTCGACCGACAGCGAGTTCCTTTCTTGTTCGCCCAAGAAAGGAACCA
>NZ_CABUCJ010000145.1 GCF_902490045.1 uncultured Anaerotruncus sp. | reverse complement strand
GGCGGGAGCGGGCGCCCGCTATTTCGCGGCGACATACGCCCGGAAGGCGCGGTAGGTCTGATAGACATCCTGCTTGGAGACGACCTCGAAGGGGGCGTGCATCGAAAGCACCGGCACGCCAACGTCGACGACGTCGACGTTGAGCGCCGCGATATACATCGCGACGGTGCCGCCGCCGCCCAAATCCACCCTGCCGAGCTCGCCCGTCTGCCAGGCGACCTTCGCGTCGTCGAGCAGGTTGCGGATTTCGGCCATGAACTCGGCGGACGCCTGGCTCGTGCCGCTCTTGCCGCGCGCGCCGGTGTACTGGGTCACGACGACGCCCCGGTTCAGATAGGCGCAGTTGCGTTTCTCCAGCGTGTCGCCGAAGGTCGGGTCGAACGCCGCGTTCACATCCGCCGACAGGCAGGTGGATTTCGAGAGCACCTCGCGGCCCGAAAGCCCGTGCATGCCGGCGAGGTCCTTGATGAAGTATTTCAGGTAGTTGGAATTGAGGCCGGTGTTGCCGTCCGAGCCGGTCTCCTCCTTGTCGGTGAAGACGGTGACGGTCGTGTACGCTGGGCTTTCGGCCTCGAGCTCGGCCATCAGCGAGGTGTAGGCGCAGACGCGGTCGTCGTGGCCGTAGGAGCCGATCATCGAGCGGTCGAGTCCGACGTCGCGGGCTTTGAACTGCGGCACGGCGGTCAGCTCGGCGGAGAGGAAGTCCTCCTCGACGATGCCGTACTTCTCGTTGAGCAGGCGGATGATGTTGAGCTTGACCTTCTCGCTCACCTTGTCGTCCTTAAACGGGCGGCATCCGACGAGCACGTTGAGCTCCTCCCCCTTGAGCCCCTCGGAGAGCGGGCGCTTCATCTGCTCCTGTGCCAGGTGGGGCAGCAGGTCGGTCACGGTGAAGACGGGGTCGTCCTCCGCCTCGCCGATCGCGCAGGTGACCGTCTCGCCGTTTTTCTTGACGACGACGCCGTGCAGCGCCAGCGGGATCGCGCCCCACTGGTACTTTTTGATGCCGCCGTAGTAGTGGGTCTTGAAGAGGGCGAGCTGCGCCTCCTCATAGAGCGGGTTGGGCTTGAGGTCGAGGCGGGGGGAATCGATGTGGCTGGCCATGATGCGCACCCCGTCGGACATCGGGCGGGTGCCGATCGTCGAGAGGATGACCGCCTTGCCGCGGTTGTTGTAGTAGACACGGTCGCCCGGCAGGTAGACCTCCTTGGGGTCGAAGGGCCTGTAGCCCGCCTCCCGCGCCCTGGCGACGATGTAGGCGACCGCCTCGCGCTCGGTCTTGCAGGCGTCGAGGAACCGCTTGTACGGCTCGCAGAACGCCTGTGCCGCCGCTTCCTCCTCGTCGGTCGCGGTCATGCCGATGTTCTTGCGGTTGATGCAGAGCTTTTCCTGGAGCAGCTCGCCCGCGCTCTTGTTCTCTTTATCCATGGCTGTAAGTCCTCCTGTAGTGTGATTTCTATTGCCGCCGTAAAAACCGGCCGCCGGGCGCGAAGACGCGCGGCGGCCGTCTTTACAGATCATAGAGTCTCCGGTAGATTTCCATCGTCTTTTTCACCTTCGCCACATAGGCGCGGGTGTCGTCGAAGGGGATGTCGGTGATGTGCTCGCCGTCGGGCGCGTGGGCGGGGTCGCCCAGCCACTGCTTGGCGCTGCCCCAGCCCGCGTGGTAGGCGCATAGCGCGTTTTCCACCGTGCCGAACTCGTCGAGCAGGATGCGCAGCATCGACGTGCCGTATTCGATGTTGACCGCCGGGTCGAAGCAGTCCTCCCCCTTCGGGGCTTCGCCGCCCCCCTTGCGCATCTGCACCCAGTCGAACGCGTCGGGCATGAGCTGCATGAGCCCCTGCGCCCCGACGTTCGACCGCGCCCGCGGGTCGAAGCCGCTCTCGGTGCGCACCACGGCGTAGACGAGCGCGCGGTCGAGGCCCTTTTCCCCGCAGGCCGCGTCGATCAGTTCGGTGTATTTCATCGGGTAGGCGCCGTGGTAGTAGCGGTCGAAGCCGTATTTCGCGAGGCTTGCCGCCCCCCACACCGCCAGCAGGAGCAGCAGCAGTTCAAAGCCCAGTTTGACAGCGCGTCTGATGTCCGCTCCCCTCCGATCATTCGTCCGTCCCGGTCAGCTCCTCAAAGCCGCCGTCGTCAGGGTCCTCCCCGCCGTCCGCCGCCGTCTCCGCGCCGGGTTCCGGCGCCTCTTCGGGCGCGGGCTCCGGCTCCGCGGCGCGCGCGCGGCGCCCCGCACCGTCCGCCGCCAGCCTTTCCAGGCGGGCGTAGAGCTCCGCGAAGGCGAGGCGCAGCTCGTCTTGGTCCCCGTCATTGGTCAGTATATCGTCCGCGCGGGAGGTATAGAACCCGTCGCGGTTCTGCGCGTTCACGCGGCGCTCGGCCGCCTCCCCGGTCATCGCGTCCCGCGCGATGATGCGGCGCAGGCGGACCTCCCGATCGGCGGTCACGGCCACGATCCGGTCGCATTTTTTGTCGAGCCCCGACTCGAAGAGGGTCGGCGCGTCGAGCAGCAGCATCGGCGCGCCCGACGCGCTGATCTCCTCTATTTTACGCATGATCGCGGCGATAATGTATGGGTAGGTGATCTCATTGAGGCGTTTTAATTTCGCGCGGTCGGAAAAGCAGATTTCCGCCAGCTTTTCCCGATTGAGGGTCGCGTCGGGGTGGATGACCTCGGTGGAGAATTCCAGCACGAGATCCATCAGGCAGGCCCGGCTGTTCTCCATCGTCTCCCGCGCCACCGCGTCCGCGTTGATGACCGGCACGCCGCGGCCGGCGAACATCCCGCTCAGGGTGGATTTGCCCGCGCCCGTCTGCCCCGTCAGGCCGATGATCATGGTATTCTGACTTTTCAAAACGTTTCCCGCCTTCCCTATAGTAGAACCTCGTCGAACCCGGCCGCGCGCAGCAGCCGGTTGTACACTGCCTGTCCGATTCCTTCGTCGTCAGATACCCTGGTGTATACGAGCGCCAGCCCGTCGCGGTCCACCTCCCGCAGCGCGTCGAACAGCCGGTGCGCCTGGGACGCTGGATCGCTTTCCGCGCCGTAGGTGATGCATTTCTGCGTGAACTGCCCTTCCTCCCCCTCGAAGCAGAGGATGCCGAACGCGTGCTTCTGCGCCGCGATGAACCGCTTGAACTGCCCGAGGCTCCCGCGCACGAGCACGACCCGCGCCTTGGGGGAATAGTGCCTGTACTTCATGCCGGGGGAGGCCACCTTGCGGTCGTCGGGCAGATGCTCGAAGACGCCGGGATCGTATTCGGCGTCCGGCAGCACCTCCCGCAGCATTTCGAGCGTCACCGCTCCCGGGCGGAGCACCCGCGGCGGATCGGTGCACAGCGTGAGCACGGTCGATTCCACCCCCACGTCGCACGCCCCGCCGTCGACGATCGCGTCCACGCGGCCGGTCAAGTCGTCGACGCAGTGCCGCGCGCAGGTGGGGCTGGGCGAGCCGGAGAGGTTCGCCGACGGCGCCGCGAGCGGGACTCCCGCGCGGCGGATAAGCTCCCGTGCCACCGGGTGGGCGGGCATGCGGACCGCCACCGTGTCGAGCCCCCCCGAAGTCTCACGGGGAACGCGGTCCGACTTCGGCAGGATGACCGTCATCGGGCCCGGCCAGAACCGCTCGGCAAGCCGCTCGAACGCGGCGGGCAGCACGCGCACGAGCGGCGCGACCTCCTTTGGGGAGGAGACGTGCACAATGAGCGGGTTGTCGCTCGGACGGCCCTTGGCGGCGTAGATCGCCTTTGCCGCGGCCGGGTCGAGGGCGTTCGCCGCCAGCCCGTAGACCGTCTCCGTGGGGATCGCGACGAGCTTTCCCGCCCTCAGCAGCGCGGCCGCCTCGTCGAGGGCCGCGGAGTCCCGCGTGATATCGGTAATTTTCAGAAGTTTCGTCTGCAAGGTTTCATCTCCAAAATCGGTTCATTCCTCCTGCGCGGCCTGCAGCTTCTGCGCCTGGTCGTGGGTCATCAGCGCGTCGAGCAGCTCGTCGAGCGCGCCGTTGAGGATCGCGTCGAGCTTGTAGAGGGTCAGCCCGATGCGGTGGTCGGTCACCCGACCCTGCGGGTAGTTGTAGGTGCGGATGCGCTCCGACCGGTCCCCCGTGCCCACCTGCGCGCGGCGTTCGGAGGCGATCTGGTCGTTCTGCTCCCGCACCTTGATGTCCAGCAGGCGGGAGCGCAGGACCTTCAGCGCCTTATCCTTGTTCTTGTACTGGCTGCGCTCGTCCTGGCACTCGACCACCATGCCGGTGGGCAGGTGGGTCACGCGGATGGCCGAGGAGGTCTTGTTGACATGCTGGCCGCCCGCGCCCGACGAGCGGAACACGTCGATCTGCAAATCCCCGGGATCCAGCTCGAAGTCGACCTCCTCCGCCTCGGGCAGCACCGCGACGGTGACCGTCGAGGTGTGGATGCGGCCCTGCGTCTCCGTCTCGGGAACCCGCTGCACCCGGTGGACGCCGCTTTCATATTTGAGCCGGGAGTAGGCGCCCTCCCCGCCGATCGAAAAGCTGATTTCCTTGTAGCCGCCCAGCTCGGTCTCGTTGGCGCCGAGCACCTCGCACTGCCAGCCGCGCGACTCGGCGTACATCGTATACATGCGGCAGAGCACCCCCGCGAAGAGGGCCGCCTCCTCGCCGCCCGCGCCGCCGCGGATTTCCACGATGACGTTTTTGTCGTCGTTCGGGTCGCGCGGCAGCAGCAGGATTTTCAGCTCCTGCGCCGCGGACTCGATCACCTCGCGATTCTCGTCGTACTGCTCCTGCGCGAGCGCGCGCATCTCGGGGTCGAGGCCCCCCTCGTCGAGCATCTCCTTCGCCTCGTCGAAGGCCTCCTTGGCGGACTTGTATTCGCGGTATTTTTCAACGATCGGCTCCAGCCTCCGGTATTCCTTCATCAGCTCGGTATACCTCGCCGGGTCGCTCGTCACGTTCGGTTCCATCAGGCGCATCCCGAGCTCCTCGAAGCGTGCCGCGACCGAATCCAGTTTGTCAAACATGCCGTTTCCTCCCGTATCTTTCTCTTTTCCGCGGATGGGGAAAGCAGCTACAAATGCCGGGTTTTGAGTTCCTCCCGCCCGAGTTCGACCTCGCCGCGCAGGACCTTTTTGATGTTCTTTTCCACCTTGGCGCGCGGCACCATCACCTCGCGCCCGCAGCCGACGCAGCGGATGCGGAAATCCATTCCCACGCGCCCCACCGTGAACCGGTTTTCCCCGCAAGGGTGCGGCTTTTTCATAATGAGCACGTCGCCGATCTGGATATCCATTCTCTCCGCCTCCCGACACGTTTCCTTGGAATACTACAATCTATTATTATACAGAAGAACTATTTCTAACGCAAGGCGCGAGTTGTGAATTTTCCTTTTTTCCGCCCAGGGGCCGGCAGTCGACCGATGGCGGTTTTAGATATCCCGCTCATCGAGCGGGGGAGATTGCCGGGTCCC
>NZ_CABUCJ010000144.1 GCF_902490045.1 uncultured Anaerotruncus sp. | reverse complement strand
CTTCCGATCTGAGAGTTCCCGTGTCGGTCAACGTCAACACCTTCGGCACCGGCGCGGTGGCCGACGACCTGCTCGCCGAGGCGGTGACCAAAGTCTTCGACCTGCGTCCGGCGGCGATCATCCGGACCCTCGGCCTTCGCCGCCCGATCTACCGGCAGCTCGCCGCCTACGGGCACATGGGCCGCGAGGATTTGGGCGTCAGCTGGGAAAAAACCGACAAAACCGGCGCGCTTTTGGCAGCCGTGAAGGAATAGGGCCCAAAACGCCTCACACAAAATCACCCCGGAACATAGGATGTTCCGAGGTGATTTTTCATGCTGCACATCCTGGGAATCGGACTGCTGTCGGTCTTCGCGTGTATCGGGTTCATCCACGCGGCCGCGTGGCTCGCGGTGCGCCTGAGCCGGAAAGGCAACGGGGTTTACAAGGTCGTGCCGGTCGGCGGGAAGGGGAAAAACACGGGCGACCAGATGTCCCTCTTCTACGCCTGCCTCCAGTGGGAATCCAACCCGAGCGGTCAAGTGCTTCTGCTTTACGACGCGGGCCTCGACGAAACGGGCGTCCACGACTGCGAGGAGCTCGCGCGAGGCGCGGGGGTGCGGTTCGTCCGCTCTCCGGAGGAACTGGCGGCGCTCCTGTGCTAGCGGGCGGGGGCTCCCGGCGCGCTTGCGCTTTCCTGCGCGGACGGCTATAATGATAGCTGTATAAAACCGCGGCCGCGGGGCCGATTTTCGCGCGGGAGGGAACGGAAAATGGAGCTTGGCGAACGCTACCGGCTGGAGGGCGGGGTGGAGACGGTCGTCTTCCACAGCGAGCAGACGGGCTTTACGGTGCTTGAGCTTTCGGCCGGCGGCGAGCTGGTCACCGTGGTCGGGGAGTTCGCGGGCATCGCCGTCGGCGAGACGCTCATCGTCGAGGGGGTGTACGCCACCCACCCCAAATACGGTCTCCAGCTCAAGGCGGACAAGTATGAGCGGCTGCTCCCGGCGACCGCCGCCGCCATCGCCTCCTACCTCTCCTCCGGCGCGGTCAGGGGGATCGGTCCCAAGACCGCCGGGAGGCTGGTCGCGCGGTTCGGGGACGAGACGCTTACCGTGATCGAACAGAATCCGGCAAGGCTTACCGAGGTTTCCGGAATTTCGCCAAAAAAAGCGGAACAAATTTCCAATGAGTATCGAAAATTGTTCGGTATACGAACTGTAATGTTATATCTGGCGAAAATCGGCGTTCCCGCGCCGTTTGCGATCAAGGCGTGGAAGAAGTTCGGCCCCCAGGCGCAGGAGATCGTGTCGCAGAACCCCTATGTGCTCTGCTGCGAGGAGATCGGCGTGCCGTTCGAGACGGCGGACGCCGCGGCCGACGCGGCGGGACTCGCGCCCGACAGCTTCGAGCGGATTGCCGCGGGCATCCTGCACGTGCTGCGCCACAACAGCATGAACAACGGCCACACCTGCCTGCCCGAGCCGAAGCTGCTCGAGACGGCGGCGCGGCTGGTCGGCACGGACAGCTACCACGCCGCCGACGTGCTCGAGGAGCTCGTGGCGCGCGGGGAGCTGGTTCGGCTCGATGTAAAGGGGGAGCCCTTCCTGTACGTTCCCCGCTATTACGAGGCGGAGTGCTACATCGCCTCCAAGCTCTCCCTCATGCGCGGCCAGAAGGGGGAGGGCCTCACCCCCGATCTCGAGGCGGCGATCTCCGCGCTCGAGGAAAAGCAGGGGATCACCTACGCGGCGCTCCAGCGGGAGGCGATCGTTACGGCGGTGACCGCCCCCCTCATGATCCTGACCGGCGGCCCCGGCACCGGAAAGACGACGGCGATCTCGGCGATCATCCGGCTGCTCGGGCAGATGGGGGAGAAGGTCGCGCTCGCCGCGCCGACCGGGCGCGCCGCCAAGCGGATGAGCGAATTGACCGGCGTGGAGGCCAAGACGGTTCACCGCCTGCTCGAGGTCGACTTCGACGACGGCTCGGGGGTCACCAAATTCAAGCGCGGGGAGAAAAACCCGCTGCCCTGCGAGGCGGTCATCATCGACGAGACCTCGATGATGGACACGCTCCTCTTCGAGTCGCTCCTGCGCGCCGTCAAGTTCTCCTGCCGGCTCATCCTCGTCGGCGACCCCGACCAGCTCCCGTCGGTCGGCGCGGGAAACATCCTGAGCGACCTCATCGACAGCGGAAAGCTGCCGGTCGTGCACCTGTCGGAGATCTTCCGGCAGGCGGCCCAAAGCCTCATCGTCACCAACGCGCACGCGATCGTCTCGGGGGAGGAGCCGCGTCTCGACGTGCGTGACAACGACTTTTTCTTCCTGCCCGAGCAGCAGTCGGCGCGCATCTGCGCCACCGCCGCCGACCTCTGCGCGCGGCGGCTGCCCAAGAGCTACGGCTTTTCGCCGATGTGGGACATCCAGGTGATCGCGCCGACAAGGGTGGGCGCGGCGGGCGCCGGGGAGCTCAACCGGGTGCTCCAGCAGGCGCTCAACCCGCCCGACGAGCGCAAAAAGGAGTTTTCCGCCGGCCCCCAGACGCTGCGCGAGGGGGACAAGGTCATGCAGGTGAAGAACAACTACGATCTCCTGTGGGAGAAGGAGGACGGCGAGGAGGGTTTGGGCATCTTCAACGGCGACATCGGCGTGATCGAGCTCATCAACCGCCCCTCCTCGTCGATCATCGTGCGGTTCGACGAGGGGCGGCGCGCCGAGTATTCGTTCGACATGGCGGGCGAGCTCGAGCTCGCCTACGCGATCACCGTGCACAAGAGCCAGGGCAACGAGTACGACGCGGTCATCCTGCCGCTCGCGGAGGGGCGCAGCCGCATGTATTACCGGAGCCTGCTCTACACGGCGGTCACCCGCGCGAAAAAGCTGCTCATCATCCTCGGCTCGGCCTCGGCGGTGCGCACGATGGTGCAGAGCCACAAACGGACCCGCCGCTACGCCAACCTGCGGTTTTTGCTGGGGGAGGTGTGCGATGACTAGCCTGTGGGAGCGCGCGCTCACCCTGCTCTTCCCGCACAAATGCTTTCTCTGCGGGCGGGTGCTCGCGGGGGAGGGGTGGCTGTGCGGGGAATGCGGGCTGCCGGAAACGGCGGGGGAAGCCTGTCCCGGCTGTGGCAAGCGGACGGACCGGTGCGCATGCGGCGCGTCCGGCCCGGTCTGCGACGGCGTGTCCGCGGCGCTCTGGTATGAGGGCGGCGTGCGCCGGGGCATCCACCGGTACAAATACAGCGGGCGCAGCTATTACGCGCCCTTCCTCGCGGCGCTGATGGCAAAGCGGGTGCGCGGCGACTTTGGGGACGGGGCGTTCGACCTGGTCACCTGGGTGCCGCTCCACCGTAAAAAGCTCCGCCAGCGGGGATTCTGCCAGACCGAGCTGCTGGCGCGCGAGCTTTCCCGGCGGTTGAGCGCGCCCGTCGTGGGCGGGCTTCTGGCCCACACGGGAAGGGGCGGCGCGCAGGCGCGGCAGGAGGGCGCTGCGGCGCGGGAACAAAACGCGCGGGAGGCGTTCACCCTCTGCCGGGGCGCGGCGCTCAACGGGGAGCGGGTGCTGCTTGTGGACGACGTGCTCACGACGGGCGCGACGGCCCGCCGGTGCGCGGCGCTTCTCAAAAAGGCGGGCGCGGGGGAGGTTTTCCTCGCCGCGGCGGCCACGACGCCCGCCGGACAGAGGGAAATGGCGGCAAATGGCGGCCGGCGTTGAAATGTGCTGTAAAATGTTGTATAATGGTGCGGTAATGAATCGGGCGGGGCCCGTCAGGGGGACGAATATGAATTCAATCGACATCGGGATCGACCTGGGAACGGCGACGGTACTCGTCTATAACGGCGCGCACGGCATCGTGCTGCGGGAGCCCTCGGTCGTGGCGATCAACACCCGCACCGGGGACGTGCTCAGCGTGGGCGACGAGGCGCACGACATGCTCGGCAAGACGCCCGCGCGGATCACCGCCATCCGCCCGCTGGAGGACGGTGTCATCTCCGACTACAAGATGACCGAGGCGATGATCAAATACTTCATGAAAAAGGCCTGCCCCAACAACATGATGAAGCCGCGGGTGGCGCTCTGCGTGCCCTCGCTCATCACCGGCGTGGAGGCGCAGGCGGCGGTTGACGCCGCCGTGCAGGCGGGCGCGCGCAGCGTCTACCTGATCGAGGAGCCGGTGGCGGCGGCAATCGGCGCGGGCATCGACATCTCCCGGCCGAACGGCAACCTCATCCTCGACATCGGCGGCGGCACGAGCGATATCGCGGTGCTCTCCCTCAACGGCATCGTCTGCAAGACGTCGATCAAGCTCGCGGGGGACAAGTTCAACGCCGCGATCATCAAATACATGCGTTCCCGCTACAATGTCCTGCTCGGCGAGCGGATGGCCGAGCGTGTCAAGATCGCGATTGCGAGCGTCGACCGCGACGCGGAGGACAAGACCTATGAGGTGAAGGGCCGCCACCTCGCGACCGGACTGCCGACCAAGGTGCTGCTCACCCGGAGGGAGCTCTATCCGGTGATGGTCGAGCTGGTGGACGAAATCCGCGCGGCGGTCCATTCGGTCGTCGAGCGCACGCCGCCCGAGCTTGTCGGGGACATTTTCACCAACGGCATGGTCATGACCGGCGGCGGCGCGATGCTCCACGGCATGGAGGTCTATATGTCCCGCGAACTCAAGATGCCGGTGCGCCTCGCGGAAAATCCCGTTGAATGCGTCGCGGTCGGAACCGGTCTATCCTTCCAGTATATCGACCAGCTCGTGGATGGTTTTGTGGCCTCCTCCACCCACCGCCACTGAGCGGGCAACCGTATATTTGCCTCCTTCGGTTGGAATACTTTAGGTATCCCAATTGAAGGAGGTTGTTTTTTATGCCTTTGACGTCCAAAGAACTTTCCGCCATCGAGGACCAGCTCGGCGTGGAACAGACGCTCGTCAAAAAGTTCGCGCTTTACGCCCAGATGACCACCGACCCGCAGCTCAAAACCCAGTTTGAACAGAACTCCGCGAAACACCAAAACCATTATGACCGGCTGCTCCAGCAGCTGGGTTAGGAGGGCGCTCATGAACCAGCAGAAACCGTTCGGCGACCGCGAAATGATGGAGGATGTGCTCTCGAGCCAGAAATTCGTCACAGAGGGGTACAACACCTTTGCGAACGAATGTGCGTCGCCCGCCGTCATGAGCGAGCTGATGAACATTCTCAATGAGGAACACCAGATTCAGCACGAGGTCTTTGACGAGATGGTCAAGCGCGGCTGGTACCAGACGGAGTCCGCCCCACAGAAGAAGATCGATCAGTGTAAGCAGCAGTACTCGCAGAATTAGATTTTGCCGCTCGGGGAGCGGCGGAGCTTTCACGGGAATTGCCGCTTTTCAAGCGGCAAGAATTACTTGCGCGTTCCGCCGCGCCCACGGGTTCCTTTTCGGACGGACGAAAAGGAACCAAAAGTCCGCCTAAGGGGGCTCC
>NZ_CABUCJ010000143.1 GCF_902490045.1 uncultured Anaerotruncus sp. | reverse complement strand
AGAGCACGAGCGCGTCGCCGCCCGCCTCCAGCGCGTCCGCGGCCGTCATGACCGCGTGCCCGGTGCCGCGCCGTTCGCGCTGGCGGACAAATTTGCAGCCGGGGGAAACCGCCGCCTCGACGAGCTCTGCGCCCTCGCCCGTCACGATCGTGACGTCGTCGATGCCGGCGGCGCGCACCGCGTTTTCCACCCAGCGGATCATCGGCTGAAAAAGCACCTCGCAGACCACCTTGGGCCGGTCGGACTTCATGCGTTTTCCGTCTCCCGCCGCAAGGATGATTGCAAAGGTGCGCCTGTCTTGTGCGGCCAAAGCCATCCCGCCTTTCCGCGCCGGTCCCGGCCGCCTGCGGCCGGGGAATCCCCGCGCATCGGTATTTTGCAGGGCCGCGGGCGGCTCAGCCGCCCTCCCATGTATTTATTATCGCAAGTTTTTGAGCAGTTTGCAAGAGATTGTGCGGGGATTTTGTCGGAATATTGGAAATAATTTTTGTGTAAAACGGTATAAAGGGGCTGGAAAAAACACACATTCTTTGATATAATGAAATGCATGCAGACAGGCTTCCCGCTGTGGCCGCGGGCGCCCCAACCGCGTGCGTCTCATCCGCGCGGACCGCTCTGTTTCGGCGCTTGCCGCAGCGGGCGCCGTTTTTCCGGTGGTCAACAAACAAAATGGAGGTAAAAAAAGTGGGAAAACAATTCGTTTACATGTTCTCCGAGGGCAATAAGGACATGCGTGAGCTCCTCGGCGGCAAGGGCGCGAACCTCGCCGAAATGACCAAGGCCGGCATGCCGGTTCCGCAGGGCTTCACCGTCTCGACCGAGGCCTGCACCCAGTACTACACCGACGGCCGTCAGATCAACGACGATATCCAGAAGCAGATCTATGAGGGCCTTGCCAAGATGGAGGAGATCTGCGGCAAGAAGTTCGCGGATCCCCAGAACCCGTTGCTCGTCTCCGTCCGCTCGGGCGCCCGCGCTTCGATGCCCGGCATGATGGACACCATCCTCAACCTCGGCCTCAACGACACCGTCGTCGAGGGCTTCGCGAAGTTCACCAACAACCCGCGCTTCGCCTATGACTCCTACCGCCGCTTCATCCAGATGTTCTCCGACGTCGTCATGGAGCTGCCCAAGCCCGAGTTTGAAAAGATCATCGACCAGGTCAAGGCGGAGAAGGGCGTCAAGCAGGACACCGAGCTGACCGCCGACGACATGAAGGAGCTTGTCAAACGCTTCAAGGCCTTCTACCTCGAGAAGAAGGGCGTCGAGTTCCCGAGCGACCCGAAGGTCCAGCTGATGGAAGCCGTCAAGGCCGTCTTCCGTTCGTGGGACAACCCCCGCGCCAACGTCTACCGCCGCATGAACGAGATCCCCTACGACTGGGGCACCGCCGTCAACGTCCAGCAGATGGTCTTCGGCAACTCGGGCGACAAGTCGGGCACGGGCGTCGCGTTCACCCGCAACCCGGCCACCGGTGAGAAGGCGCTCTTCGGCGAGTACCTGATCAACGCGCAGGGCGAGGACGTTGTCGCCGGCGTGCGCACCCCCTCCCCGATCAGCCACCTCCATGAGGATATGCCCGAGGTTTACGAGGAGTTCGCGAAGATCGCCGACCGCCTCGAAAAGCACTACAAGGACATGCAGGACATGGAGTTCACCATCGAGAACGGCAAGCTCTACATGCTCCAGACCCGTAACGGCAAGCGCACCGCCGCCGCCGCCCTCAAAGTCGCGGTTGACCTCGTGGACGAGGGCATGATCGACGAGAAAGAGGCCGTCCTGCGCGTGGAGCCCAAGCAGCTCGACGCCCTGCTGCACCCGCAGTTCGACGCCGACGCGCTCAAGACCGCCAAGCTGATCGGCAAGGGCCTCGCGGCCTCCCCGGGCGCCGCCTGCGGCAAGGTCGTCTTCTCCGCCGAGGACGCCAAGGAGTGGGCCGACCGCGGCGAGAAGGTCGTTCTCGTCCGCCGCGAGACCTCCCCTGAGGACATCGAGGGCATGGCTGTGGCGCAGGGCATCCTGACCGTCCGCGGCGGCATGACCTCCCACGCGGCCGTCGTCGCGCGCGGCATGGGCACCTGCTGTGTCTCCGGCTGCGGCGAGATCGAGGTCGATTACGACGCGAAGTTCTTCACCCTCGGCGGCATGACCATCAAAGAGGGCGACTATATCTCCATCGACGGTTCCACCGGCAACATCTACGGCCAGGCGGTCCCGACCGTCGCGGCCTCCATTTCGGGCGACTTCGGCCGCTTCATGGCCTGGGCCGACAAATACCGCAAGCTCCAGGTCTGGACTAACGCCGACACCCCGCGTGACGCCAAGCAGGGCTTCTCGTTCGGCGCGCAGGGCATCGGCCTGTGCCGCACCGAGCACATGTTCTTCGAGGGCGAGCGCATCAAGGCGATGCGCGAGATGATCGTCGCCGAGAACACCGAGGACCGCAAGAAGGCGCTCGCGAAGATCATGCCTTACCAGCAGGGCGACTTCGAGGCTCTCTACGAGGCGATGGAAGGCCAGCCGGTCACCATCCGCTTCCTCGACCCGCCGCTCCATGAGTTCCTGCCCACCAAGGAGGAGGACATCAAGGAGATCGCCGGCGAGCTGGGCATCACCGTTGAGAAGCTCAAAGCCGTCATCGAGAGCCTGCACGAGTTCAACCCGATGATGGGCCACCGCGGCTGCCGCCTCGCCGTCTCCTATCCGGAGATCGCCGAGATGCAGACGACCGCCGTCATCAACGCCGCTCTGAGCGTCACCAAGAAGGGCAAATACAACATCAAGCCGCTCATCATGATCCCGCTGGTCGGCGAGATCAAGGAGCTCAAGTTCGTCAAGGACGTCGTTGTGGCCACCGCCGACAAGATCATCAAGGATTCCGGCGTGGACATGAAGTACGAGGTCGGCACGATGATCGAAATCCCGCGCGCGGCCCTCACCGCCGACGAGATTGCCCAGGAGGCGGAGTTCTTCTCCTTCGGCACCAACGACCTGACCCAGATGACCTTCGGCTTCAGCCGCGACGACGCGGGCAAGTTCCTCGACTACTACTACGAGAACAAGATCTACGAGTCCGATCCGTTCGCCCACCTCGACCAGAAGGGCGTCGGCAAGCTGGTTGAAATGGCTGTCAAGCTCGGCCGCCAGACCCGCCCCGACATCCACCTGGGCATCTGCGGTGAGCACGGCGGCGACCCGACGTCCGTCGAGTTCTGCCACCGCACCGGTCTGGACTACGTGTCCTGCTCGCCCTTCCGCGTGCCGATCGCCCGCCTTGCCGCCGCGCAGGCCGCGATCAAATACCCCCGCTAAAACGGCATAAAAAGGCCCCCCGCGACGCGGGGGGCCTTTTTTTTGCGATATCAAAAGTTTCGCCCGCCCTCAGCTTGCGCCCCAGAAACAGAAAACCCAAAGTTTTCGCCCGCCTTTTTCAAAAGGCGGCGGGGTGTCGGGGCGGAGCCCCGACGCGCGCCCCGCAGGGCGCAAGACGCTTTATCCTGAGAAGCGATTTTTTGGTTCTTTTTTCAAGAAAAAAAGAACGGGGCGTTACTCGGGTGGCAAGTGGGTCGTAAGGTATCGCTCGTCCTGCGGAATCCATTTGGGGCACGCCTTCATATCCGGTTGACAACGCCTGTTGCGCGGCGGGTGTACGCAGTGACCGTAATTGATGGGTTTATACTGTCCCCACCAAACATAGTGCTGCCAGTAATATCCACAACTCTGACAGGTATGTTCGTTGCCCACATTTTTCATAGCAAAACTCCATTCCAAATTATTTAGATATACTGTATATCTATTATAAACATATTACCACACGACGAATATAAAATAAACACATAATATATCCGTCATGAGGTGAAATGATTGGCCGTCAAGAGCGTATCGATTCGCATTGAAGAAGAAATGTTGAAAAAGATCGGGTGTGTTGCGGAATATGAGGGCCGTTCGGTAAATAGTCATATCCTTGTCCTGATTAGAGAAAACATAAAGCTGTTTGAAGAGGAGCACGGTACGATCTCCGAAAACATCAAACCCGCTTTGAATGTCAAACCGAACCGAAAATCCCCAAGCTAAATATCTTATCCTAAAGAAGTGAAGGGGCCCGTTGCAAAATGCAGAACGATGCATTGCAACAGGCCCTGTTCTTTTTTTCTTGAAAAAAGAACCAAAAAATCGCTTCTCAGGATAGAGCTTCCGCGCTTTGCGAAGCGCGGCAAGGGGCTCCGCCCCTTGACCCCGCCGCCTTTGAAAAGGCGGGCGAAACTTTTGGTTTGTTTCTGGGGCGCACGCCGAGGGCGGGCGAAACTTTTGATGTTTTAAAGCCGGCTTTATTCGCCGCCCTTGCATGTCGGCCCGCTTTTTACTATAATAAGAAGGAGTATTGCGCCCGCGCGCCCGCGCGCGCCCAAACATCAAAAGTTCTCCGCCGAAGCCCTCTTTCAAGAGGGCTGGAAAGGTCTTATGAAACGGATTTTTCGCGCTGTGACCTCCTACCTCCTCCAAACCGATAAATGGCTCTGGGCAATGTGCCTGTCGCTCAGCGCGTTCAGCGTGCTTCTGCTCTGCGGCATCCACTATTCGGGCAACGCCGTCAACGCCGCCGACGTGGGCCTGCGCCAGATCGCCGTGCAGGCCGGCGCCGCCGCCATCGGCGCGGCTGCGGCGGTCGTCATCTCCCAGTTCGATTACCATACGCTCGGCCGCCTCTGGAAGCTGCATATCCCGCTCATGTACGGACTTGTGCTGCTCACCTTCCTGATCGGCGAGGGCACCCCCGCGCGCCCTGAGGATAAGTCCTGGCTGCGCCTCGGGCCGCTCACCCTCCAGCCGACCGAGCTGCTCAAAATTTCCTTCATCCTCACGCTCGCTTACCACATCTACAAGCTCCACGACCAGGTCAACCGCCCGGTCAACCTGCTGGCGATCTGCGCGCATGGGGCCATCCCCGTCCTGCTCGTCCACTTCCAGGGGGACGACGGCACCGCGCTGGTCATCGCGCTCGTCTTTGTGGGAATGCTCTTTGCGGCGGGCATCAGCTGGAAATATGTCGCCGCCGCGGCGGTGGCGGCGGTGGCCGCCGCGCCGCTCGCCTGGACCTATGTCATCAACCCCGACCAGAAACAGCGCATCCTCGCGCTCTTCGACCCCAACGCAGACCTGCTCGGCGGGCTCTACCAGCAGTATAACGCCAAGCTCGCGATCGGGTCGGGGCAGATCTGGGGCAAGGGGCTCTTCAGCGCCGGACACCAGTATGTGCCCGAGGTGCACAACGATTTCATCCTCGCCTTCATCGGCGAATCCTTCGGCTATGTCGGCTGCCTCGCCGTCATCGCCCTCTTCGGGGCGCTCTGCTGCAAGATGCTCCACAACGCCCGCCGCGCGGAGGATTCCCTCGGGAGGCTCATCTGTGTCGGCGTCTTCACCCTCATCTCCGCACAGGTGTTCGTCAATGTCGGCATGTGCCTCATGGTGCTGCCCGTCATCGGCATCACGCTGCCCTTCCTCTCGGCGGCGCGGATGGCCCCACGGCCATC
>NZ_CABUCJ010000142.1 GCF_902490045.1 uncultured Anaerotruncus sp. | reverse complement strand
GAACGCTAGCCTGTCACGCTAGAGGTCGTGGGTTCGAGCCCCATCCGGGTCGCCATTTTTCTCCCTTTCCGCTTTGCCAAATATGCCTTTGTAGCTCAGTTGGTAGAGCAGAGGACTGAAAATCCTCGTGTCGTTGGTTCGATTCCGACCGAAGGCACCAAACGCGGGTTTAGCTCATTTGGCAGAGCGCCACCTTGCCAAGGTGGAGGTAGCGAGTTCGAGCCTCGTAACCCGCTCCAAATAAAAAAGACGCCTTCGGGCGTCTTTTTTATTTGGAGCGCCCGCTGCGGCGGGGTTATCCGCTCGCTTTGCTCGCTCGACGTGCGGCAGGAACCTACGGTTCCCCCACACACGCCCCTCCCTCCGAAATTTTGAGCCATCAAAACAGTGATTTTAACGCATTGGTGCAAATAAAAACAGCCGGTCAAAAGACCGGCTGTTTTTATTTGGATGGCTATTTATCATCGGGCAAAATGGAGTGATTCAACAAGTCGCCAGCCCTCACTCCTAAAGCATCCGCAATATTGTACAATACCTCAACAGAGAAAGGCCTTACAATGTTTGGCGCTTCTATGGAGCTCAAATGTGAGCGGCTGATCTTCGCCTTCGCGGCAAACTCTTCCTGTGACATGCCCTTCAATTTCCTGAGGGCGGCAATCGTCAAGCCAAGTTCGATAAAGCGATCGCGGTTACAGAACTGTACTTCTTTGCTCACGTCGTCCCCTCCCTGCTTACTGGGAAAACCTTTGAGTTTTAGCACTCAAAGGCTTTTATTCTTTCAGAGAAGATATGACACTATCGAAAATATCCAACGTTTGCTTTCTCTTGATAACATCAAGAGTATTCAGCTTCCTGATGATGTCATTGCTCTTGGCTTCATAGCCGACGGCCAAACTGTCCTGAAGGACATCGTCGGCGGAGGCAGTCAACGTATTAAGGATCAGAAGGAACGTTTCTAACTTTGGCACTTTATCACCACGTTCAATATCGGCCAGATACCTTGTGCTGATGCCTATTTTTTCAGAGCACTCTTTCAGGCTCCAACCACATTTTGCTCTATATGATCTAAGTTTCTTTCCCATGCTTTTGCTGTCCACAGGCATCACCACCTATCTTGGGATAATCCTATGATAAGATCAACCGGACCCACCCAACTCTCCTCAGAACATATTCCTAAGCAAGTCCATAATAATCTGTTGCTGCTTTGGATTTAACGCCGACCAATTATCAAGCATTTCTCCCTGCTCTGGTGTAAGCGAAATGGGGTCATCACCTTCTGAGAAAAATTGAGATAGGGTAATTCCAAATCCTTTACACACTTTATCCAGCGTTTGTATCGTTGGGGTTTGTCCCTTGCGGTACCAAGTGGATATCGTCGATTGGGATAGGCCGGAATGTTTTGATAAATCATACTCAGTCCAGTTCCGAGCCAAACGGAGTTTTGTAATTTCTTTGAGTATATCTATCATGCTCTCAACCCCTTGCTACGTTATGACGTTAATTATACTTCGTTAAGAACTTGATTTTTAGTTGTTTTTGACGTATAATTATAACGTTATAAAATGACAGTTTCGTATGGGGCGGCCAATTTATTCATCAAAAGGCGTGACAGGGAGGAAAAGCAATGCCGAATAAGGTGCTGGTGCCAATAGAGGCAACCATTATGTCCAGGACAAAAGAGGCCCTGTTAAAGCACTGTGAAAATACCGGGCTTTCAATCGGCGAGGTGATCGACCGCATGGCATTGGATTTTACCATCGACAGCCCCGAGCTTGCCGCGAACGTCTTGTGCGAGGAATTCGTTATCATGGCCGCCAATCAAACGGAGGAGCAGGTCCGAAAAACGGCCAGTCATGTGATTGCCAGTCTCATGGTTCCCTTTCTCTGCAACGGCGCTGACGGGCACGCCTTTTTTGAGGAGCTTTCGGGCTGCATCAGGGACCACATCGATCTCATGATGAAAAACCCACAGGCGTCGTAAGCAAATCCAGAAGTCCGCCCGCCATGCCAAAAGCCCCGGGACGCTTTCTCCAAAGCGTCCCGGGGCTTTTCCGCGCCTATTTGTCGATGTAGACCATCGGGTCCAGAAAGCCAGATCCGATACGGATTTCAAAATGCAGGTGGTTGCCGGTGGAATTGCCCGTCGAGCCGACGCTGGCAATCTTCTCCCCCTGCTTGACCTCCTGACCGGCCGCGACGTCGAGCGAGCTGTTGTGCCCGTAGAGGGTGCGGGAGCCGTCGGCGTGCTCGATGATGACGCACTTTCCATACTCCCCGTACCAGCCCGCGAGCACGACGCGCCCCTGCGCCGCCGCGTAGACGGGCGTGCCGTACGGGGCGGCCAGGTCGATGCCGTTGTGGTGGGGATAGTCGTAGAAATCCGCCGACAGCCACCCGGTCTTGAGCGGGCGAATGAAGGAGGACACCCAGCGGCTGCCGTCGGCGGTTTCGCTTCGCAGCACCCGGGTGCCCCTCTTGACCACCTGGTCGACGGGGCGGGCGGTGTCGGTCGACTGGACCGACAGCACCTTGACCGGACGGTCCCCCTCGAACACGACCTGTGAACGGATCTCCCGTTCGCCCGCGATCCCCGCCGAGACGACCTCGGTATAGCCCCGGTAACGGGCGGGCTCGTCCTGATAGGCGACGCTGTAGGGGATTTTTTCCGTGGTGACGACGGTGCGCGTCGTGCGCGCGGGCGGCTGGAGCGCCAGGATGTTCACCGCGCAAAAAAGCGCGGTGGCCGCCGCGAGAACGCGCGCCGTCAGCTTCCTGATTGGGGTGTTTTTTGTCCTCTTCCGCGATGTCGATTGTCCGGAGTTGTCCGCAGGCATCTGCATGGCTGTGCCACCTCCCTGAATCGATACGCACTCAGGATACCGGGCATTTGTGAACTGTCCGTGAACACCGGGCATCGTTTACACAAGATTTACGATATTGGAAAGCCCTGACCCCTCCCCCTGCCTGCTTCTTCCCGGGGAGGAAATCCCCGGTCCCCCGGGCATCCAGAATCTCCGGGCCGCCGATTGCGTCCATCCGCTTGAAATCAGCGCCAAAGTAAGGTATGATTGCTGTAGCGGAAAATCGGAGTCCGCGTCTGTTTTTGACATTTGAGGGGGGAAGTCGGTTGTCCCAGCTTTTGGATGAAATCAGCCAGCTCCTGCAGCAGGGGCGCGCGCCCGCCGTTAAGGAAAAGGTCGCCCGTGCGATCGCGGAGGGCCTTTCCGCCGGGGGAATTCTGAACGGCGGCCTGCTTGCGGGCATGGGGGTCATCGGGGAGAAATTCAAGGCGAACAAGGTCTACATTCCCGAGGTCATGATCGCCGCGCGCGCTATGAACGCGGGGCTTGAGCTGCTCAAGCCCCTGCTCGCGGAAAACGGCGGCGAGGTGCGCGGCACCGTCGTGCTCGGAACCGTCAAGGGCGACCGGCACGACATCGGCAAGAACCTCGTCAAAATGATGCTCGAGGGAAAGGGCCTGCGGGTCGTCGACCTCGGGGTCGACGTGCCCGCCGCCAAATACATATCCGCCGCCGAGCAGAACGGCGCGGACATCATCGCCTGCTCCGCCCTGCTCACCACCACGATGAACGAGATGCGCGCCGTCGTCCAGCTTCGCGACAGCACGCCCGCCCTCGGCGGGGTCAAGGTGATGATCGGCGGCGCGCCGGTCACCCAGGCGTTCTGCGACGAGATCGGCGCGGACAGCTATACCCCCGACGCCGCCACCTGCGCGGAGGTCGCGCTCGGGTTCTGTTCCTGACCGGGAACGGGGAAGCCACCAACATCATACGGGCGCCACGCGCCCACACGGAGGGAAGCCATGTTTTGCAGCAAATGCGGAAGGGAAATCCGGGATGACAGCGTTTTTTGCTCCTACTGCGGCGATCGCGTCGAGGAGGAGCCCCAGGAGGCCGGGGAGCCCTGCGGCGGGGAGGCGGAAGCGCCCTGCATCCGTCCGGGCGCGCCGAAAAAACGCTGCTCCGAATGCGGGAAGGAGCTTCCGGGCAGCACGATTTCCGATCTGTGCGCGATGTGCACCATCCGGCAGCGCAACCGCGAAATAGAGGCGGAGCGCGAGCGGCGGGATTCGGAACCGTCGAACAGGGACCGCTACGACATCTCGGACGAATTTGACCAGAGCGTCTTTGAGCGGGACCGGGCGAACTATTTCCACGGCGAGGACCCCGGCAGCCGCACACAGGAGCGCCCGTCCCGTTCCGCCTATGCCGGCAGGCCCGAGGGCGCGCTCGGCGGCGCGGAACGCAAGCCCGCGAACCGCGGCTGCCTCATTGCGGCGATCGTGGTGATCCTCGTGGTGTTCGTGCTCCCCATCCTTTCCGTCCTCATTTTCAGCTTCGCGGCGGACTCCGGTTCCTCCATGGACGCCGCTCTCGAGGTCCCCGCCGAGGCATCTCCGGCGGACGGCGACTGGTGGCTGGACGACGAGAACGGAAGCGGCTGGCAGGCGGACGGCGAGAGCGAACCCGTCTTGGACGACAGCGCGAACGTCATCAGCACCGGAAGCCGCGACGAGCTGTTCGACCAGTTCATCGTCTCCGCGGCGGAAAACACCCTCTACGCGATGGTGCCCGCCTATTATGAGGCCGATTCGGTCGCCTTCCACCACGACCGGGAACAGCTCGCGGGCGACGGCGCGCTGATTACGACCTGCGGCACCGCCGACCTGACGGTAGGCGGGCGCACAAAGACCGACCGCTTCGAGGTGGTGCTCGCGATGTCTCCGAGCTATTACCACCCGCTCTACCTGGCGGTCAACGGCGAGCCGGTGTTCGACATCCGCGACACGGTCGACCGCGACGGGAACGTCACCGCCGACGGCGCGGAGTTCTACGAGCGGGAGGAGGGCGCCTCCCTCTTCGACGAGGAGACGGCCATCCGTCTCGATGATTTTGAATGAAAAAATGGGCTGCGGCCGAAAAACAAACCCTTTCGGGAAATTTCCCCGGGAGGGTTTTGCTTTCCCCGGCCCCGCATCTTCCACTTTCGGCGGGGAACGCTAAAAGCCGAGGTGATTTTATGCCGAAAAAAGACCGCGCGAAGTCCAAGCGGCCGCCCGAATCCGGCGGCGGCGAACCCGCGCCCTGCGCCGTGGATGTGATTCCCGACTGCGTCAACACCGACGGCACCGAGATCCCCGACGGCTACAACAAAATCGGCTACCAGGTGGTCGACAACATCTGCGAGGAACACATCATGTGAACCCCCGCCAGCCTTGCCGGCGGCCGGTCCCTTTGGGGACCGGCCGCTTTTCCGTCCGCGCGCGGAACCCATTCGATGCTTTCCGAATAGGATGGATTCAGACGATTTATTGACCGGTTGGGAGGTATTTTTGATGCTGCGATACGGAAACACGGGATTTTCCATGGGCGGGCGCTGGGGGGTTGTCCCGCCGCCCATCGGCGCGGCGGTCCCGGGCGGAGCGCCGGGGACGGCGCCCCCGCAGGGAAACGGCCCGCGCGGTGAGGCAAGGCCCACGGGCGCGATGGGACCCGCGGGACCGCGCGGCGAGACGGGACCCGCGGGCGCGATGGGACCGGCGGGACCGCGCGGCAGGTTTTGC
>NZ_CABUCJ010000141.1 GCF_902490045.1 uncultured Anaerotruncus sp. | reverse complement strand
GATGCCGCCGCCCAGCCGGGAGAGAGCGCCGCCCAGCCCCGTGAGCCGGGGCAGCCGGTAGCGCAGCTGGGCAAGCTCCACCTGGAGCTTGCCCTCGGCGGTGACGGCCCTCTGGGCAAAGATGTCGAGGATGAGGGTGGTGCGGTCGATGACCGGCACGCCGCACGCGTCCTCGATGTTGCGCATCTGCGCCGGGGAGAGCTCGCAGTCGAAGATGACGAGGTCCGCGCCGTCCCCCTTGCAGAATTCCGCGATCTCCGAAAGCCTCCCGCTGCCGATCACCGTGGCCGGGTCGAAGCCGCCCCGCTTCTGGAGCACCCTGGCGGCGGTCTCCGCGCCGGCGGTCCCGGCAAGCTCCTCGAGCTCGTCAAGGGACACCTGCGCGTCGTACTCCCCCGTATCCACCGCGACGAGCACCGCGCGCTGCTTTTTTTCCACATTGTTTTCGATCATCCGCCTGCTCCCTTCCCCCTTTGTCCGGGGCTATCCGCGCCCCCGCGGGGGCGGCAATCTTTTTTCCAGATTCTTTGCATTGAACCCGGGGCGTTTATGGGCTAAACTCAAACTAGAAATCATGAATTGGATGTGAACAACCGATGAAGCTCAACCTGATCGCCAGCATCCCCCTGCGCCCCGTCATCGAACGCATGCTCCCCGCTTCCCCCCATCGGCTGGAGCCGGCCTACCTGCCCGCGGCCCGCGCCGACTGGCCCGCATTCCTGCGTGAGCGGACCGCCCGCGCGGAGGGCTTCGACGCGCTGCTGCTCGCGGACGGCGCGGAACTGCTGGACGGGGAGGGCCTCCTGGCGGGTTCCGTCCCGCTCGTGCTCCCGCGCGTACATAACTGCGTCTCCCTGCTGCTCGGCGGCGCGGCCCGCTACCGCAGTCTCTTCGGCCTGCACGGCGGCGAGCTCTGCTGGCGGGTTCCGCTCTGCGCGGAGGAGCTCTTTTTCACGCCGCGCGCCGACTGCTCCGCCCTCTGCTATCTCGCGGACACCTCCCTCGGGCTGCCCGACGAGGGCATCGAGGCGCGCGTCGCGGCCCGGAAAAACGGCTGGGACTACTTTTCGGAGGAGATCGATCTTTCGCTGCTTGAGCGCCTGCTCGCGGGCAGCTGGGAGGGCGGCGATTTCGTCACCCTCCCGGCGGGCGGCCGGGCGGTTCCCACCTACACCCAGGAGCTTTTCCGCGCAGAGTGAATTTATGCACATGCCGCAAAGGGACGGGCGCAAGCCCGTCCCTTTCGCATGCTTTCAGGCGGTCGCCCTCACCTGTCGGAGACGAGCTCCTTGAGGGAGGAGGCCATCCCGGCCAGAGACTGGATTTCGCTGGGGATGATGATCTTGGTGGCCTTGCCGTCGGCGGCCTTTGCGAACGCCTCCAGGCTCTTGAGCTGGACGACCTTGTCGCTCGCGTTGGCCTCGGTCAGGATGCGCAGCGCGTCGGCGTTCGCCTTCTGCACCAGCGCGATGGCCTCCGCCTCGCCCTGCGCCTCGCGGATTTTCTGCTCCTTGACGCCTTCGGCGCGCAGAATCGCGGACTGTTTTTCCGCCTCGGCGCGCAGGATGGCGGACTCCTTTTCACCCTCGGCCACGAGGATCTGGCTGCGCTTTTCGCCCTCGGCGCGGAGAATCGATTCGCGGCGCTCGCGCTCCGCCTTCATCTGCTTCTCCATCGCGTCCTGGATTTCGCGCGGCGGCAGGATGTTCTTGAGCTCGACGCGGTTGACCTTGATGCCCCATTTGTCCGTGGCCTCGTCGAGGATCGCGGTGATCTTGGTGTTGATGACGTCGCGCGAGGAAAGGGTGCTGTCGAGCTCCATCTCGCCGATGATGTTGCGCAGGGTGGTGGCGGTCAGGTTCTCGATGGCGGAGAGCGGGCGCTCGACGCCGTAGGTATAGAGCTTGGCGTCTGTCACCTGGTAGAAGACGACCGTGTCGATCTGCATGGTGACGTTGTCACGGGTGATGACCGGCTGGGGCGCGAAGTCGGCGACCTGCTCCTTGAGGGAGACACGCTTGGCGATCCGGTCGACAAACGGCGTCTTGAAGTGCAGGCCGGTCTCCCAGGTCGTGTAGTAAGCGCCCAGGCGCTCGACGACGTAGACCGACGCCTGCGGGACGATCTTGAGGTTTGTGATCAGGATGATCAGGACGATCAATACCAGGATGCCCAGAATGATTCCCAACATGTTGTGTCCTCCTTATTGTTCGGTTTGTTTTCCGCAAGGTTCAACGATCAGCTTGACGCCGTCGATGGCGAGCACCCTGATCTTTTCTCCGGCGGGGATGTCGGCCCCGTCGCTGGAGCGCACCGACCAGTCGAGCCCGCCGACCCGCGCGCGTCCCGCGGACAGGTCGTTGTCGATCGGGTCGGTGACAACCCCCACCTGCCCGATGAACCGGTCGGCGTTGGTGCTTTCCTTTTTGACGTGGAGCAGGTTTTTGGCGATCGGCCGGGTGCCGATCAGCAGGACGGCCGAGACGATCACGAACGTCCACAGCTGGACCACCCACGACACGTCGAACAGAGCCGCTTCCGCGGCGGTAACCGCCGCGCCCACCGCGAACCAGATCGATACGAGCTGGACGGTCAGGCCCTCGGACACCGCGAACGCAATGGCCAGCAGCAGCCAGACGATCGGCGCGTACTGCTGCCACCAGGTCAGCATATTCATGCCGGCAACCCTCACTTTCTTTTTCATCTGATATCTGAGCGGCTTTATTATCCGGATTCCGCTTGAACATATTGTACCACATTCCGCCCGAATTCCACAACCGCGAAAGAATCCCTTTTCCGATTCCCCCGCATCCCCCGGCATCCGCCCGCCCCGGCTAATCCCCCGATCTCACCCGCGCGCCCCAGATCTCTCTCAAGCTCCCTCATTCTCCGTTTCCGTTTGCAAAAGCGCATGCGCGGGAAAAGAAAAGCCCCCTGCGGCGCAGGGGGCTTTGCAAAGACGCTGTCAGCGGTAGATGTTGACGCGGATGACGCCCTCGATGCCGCGGAGCTTGGCGATGATCTCATCGCTGATGCAGCCCTTGACGTCGACCATCGTATAGGCGTAGTCCTTCTTGGATTTGTTGGTGAGGTTCTCGATGTTCAGCCCGCTGTCCGAAAGGACGGGGGCGAACTGGGTGAGCATCGCGGGGATGTTCCGGTGGATGAGGGAGATGCGGCTGTCCCCGCTGCGCGGCATCGAGACGGACGGCAGGTTGACCGAGTTGCGGATATTGCCGTTCTCGAGGTAGTCCACGAGCTCTTCGGCGGCCATGCGCGCGCAGTTGTCCTCGCTCTCGGGCGTGGACGCGCCGAGGTGAGGGATCGCCAGCACGCCCGGATGGCCGAGCAGGTCCTCGCTGGGGAAATCGGTGAAGTAGCAGCGGACCTGCTTCTCCTCGAGGCCCGCGAGCAGGTCCTCGTTGACCACCAGGTCGCCGCGCGCGAAGTTCAGGAGCCTGACGCCGTGCTTCATCATCTGGATCGACTCGGAGTTGATCATCCCCTTGGTCTCGGGCGTGGAGGGGATGTGCAGGGTGATGAAGTCGCAGTTCTCATAGATCTCCTTGAGGCTGCCCGCGTGCTTGATGCTGCGGGAGACGTTCCACGCGTTCTCGACCGACAGGTAGGGGTCGTAGCCCCAGACCTCCATGTCGAGGTGGCGGGCGAAGTTGGCGATGCGGGTGCCGATCGCGCCCAGGCCGATCACGCCGAGGCTCTTGCCGGCGAGCTCGGGGCCGACAAACTGGCTCTTGCCCTTTTCGACGAGCTTGCCGACCTCGTCGCCCTTGCCCTTGAGGGACTGCGTCCACACCATCGAGGGGTAGATCTTGCGCGCGGACATGAGCAGCGCGCAGACGACCAGCTCCTTGACCGCGTTCGCGTTGGCGCCCGGGGTGTTGAAGACGACGATGCCCTGTTCGCTGCACCGGTCGATGGGGATGTTGTTGACCCCCGCGCCCGCCCGCGCGACCGCGAGCAGGGATTCGGGCAGCTCCATCTCATGCATCGCGGCCGAGCGCACGAGGATGCCGTTGGGGTCCTCCACGTCGTCGCCGATGCGGTATTTGTTGCGGTCAAAGACGTCCAGCCCGTTGGGGCTGATCTTATTGAGCGTTTTAATGCTGTACATCAGCCGTTCGCCTCCTCAAACTTCGCCATCAGGGCGACCAGTTTCTCCACGCCCTCGACCGGCATCGCGTTGTAGATCGACGCGCGCATGCCGCCCACCGAACGGTGGCCCTTGAGGTTGAGGAAGCCCGCGGCCTTCGCCTCGGACACGAATTTCGCGTCGAGCTCGTCGCTCCCGGTGACGAAGGGGATGTTCATCAGCGAGCGGTCCTCCCTGGCGACGGTGCCCTTGAAGAGCTTCGACTGGTCGAGGAAGCTGTAGAGAACGCCCGCCTTCTTCTCGTTGATCTTCTTCATCTCGGCAAGGCCGCCGATCTCGTTTTTGAGCCACTCAAGCACGAGCTTGCAGATATAGATCGCATAGGTCGGCGGGGTGTTGAACATCGAGCCGTTGTCCACATGGGTCTGGTAGTTGAACATCGTCGGGGTGATCTCCATCGCCTTCCCGACGAGGTCCTCCCGCACGATGACGACGGTGAGGCCCGCGGGGCCCATGTTCTTCTGCGCGCCCGCGTAGAGCAGGCCGAAGCGGCTCACGTCGATCGGCTCGGAGAGGATGCAGGAGGAGACGTCCGCGACAAGCGGGACGCTGCCGGTGTCGGGCAGCTCATGGTAGACGGTGCCGTAGATCGTGTTGTTGAGGCAGATGTGGAAATAGTCCGCGTCGGGCCGGAATTCGGCCGGGTCGAGCTTGGGGATATAGGAGAACGTCCTGTCCTTGGAGGAGGCGACCGCCTTGCAGTCGCCGTACCGGGAGGCCTCCTTGTACGCCTTGGTGGCCCACTGGCCGGTGATCACGAAGTCGGCCTTGCCGGAACCCGTCATCAGGTTCATCGGGACCATTCCGAACTGGCTGGACGCGCCCCCCTGCAAAAAGAGGACCTTGTAGTTGTCCGGAATCCCCATGACCTCGCGCAGCAGCGCCTCGCAGCCGTCGATGATCGCCTGGTACTCCTTCGAGCGGTGGCTCATCTCCATGACCGATTCGCCGGTGCCCTGGTAGTCGAGCATCTCCGAGGCCGCTTTCGCCAGCACGCTCTCGGGCAGCATCGACGGGCCCGCCGAAAAATTGTATGCCCTTGCCAATTGTAAAACCTCCCCTTCCACCCAATTCACTTGGGCAGCGTAATGAAAATATTGATACCATTATATTTCAAACCGCCGTCCCAGTCAATCTTATTCTCCCTTTGGCAGGCAAATTCGCCGTTTTTTTGCAGGACGGGCCCTTTGGACATGCAGATTTCGTGGGTTCTTCCCAAAGGATTTGCCGACGGCGGTTTTAGATTTTCCGCCCGAGGGTCGGAGGGCTTTTGTTCGCGCCCCTCCGGGGCGCTTTAGGGGAGCCGCCTACGGCGGCAAGAATTGCCGGGTCCCGCCCCGGAGATGGTTTTAGATATGCCGCTCACCGAGCGGCGCAGTTTGTCGGTAGTCGACCGACAGCGAGTTCCTTTCTT
>NZ_CABUCJ010000140.1 GCF_902490045.1 uncultured Anaerotruncus sp. | reverse complement strand
CGGCCGTGATCGGCTTCTCCGCGATGATGTAGGTGCCGAGCTTGCGGGTCTTCAGCTCGAAGACCCATTCATCGTCCTCCGTCAGATAGATGCTGCCCGGCTGGGTGATCGGAACCAGCTCCCCGTCCACAACCTCGTAGACGACGATCGACTCATTGTCCACCGATAGCTCCCCGTCCTCGTCCACGTACGGGAGGCGCAGCCTGAGCGTCGCGCGGCTCGTCGAGGCGATCTGCGGGTTTCCGATGAAATCATAGAGGAACGCATCCTGATCCGCGAAGGATTCCGCGTACTCCGCGTCGTCCCACTTGGTGCTCAGCTTGGGGTAGAACTTCTTCGCGTCGTCGTCGCTCGTGAAGGTGAGCCACGCCAGCGTGTCGTTCTCGTTCTCCCAGGTAATCTCGTTTTCCTCGTTCTTCTGCGGCTTCACTACCACGCCGCCGTCGCCCACGCTGAAATCGGCGTCCGCGTCGCGCAGGCTGTTCTTGACGTAGAAGGTGTAGTCGACGATGACCTTGCCGTTCTTCGCCAGATAGAGGTCGTCGTTAAGCGCAAGGTTGTCCTTTGCCTTGTAGGTCGCGGTCAGCTTGACCTTCGTCTCATCGTCGGTGTAGCCCTCCTTCATCTCCGCCTCGATGAAGCCCCAGCGGTCTGTGGCCTCGTCAAAGAAGTCCTCGTCGCTGACCACATCGCCGATCTTTTTGGAGACGAGCTTGAGCGACTTGATCGCCTTGGCGCCCTCCTCCTTCTTGAATTTCGCCGTGAAGTAGTCGGTCACATCACTTCCGTACCCGAGGTACTCCCAATACAAAGCTGATCCGTACAGAGTACCGCCCGAAACGACTGTGCCGTCGTCCGCGACCGTATCCGAGTAATTTTCTTCCTCAATTTCTTCATCCATATCGGGAATCAGATAAATTTTGGCGGTTGTCGGGACCTCGTCTTCATAATGGTTTCCCCGCATGTCATAAAAGAAGACGCCGTCCGCACGGATATGGACCTCACGGATCACCAACGCGCCCTCCGGGATTTCTGTGTCCCGCGCAAGCGCCGTTACGCCGAGGGAGAGCGCCATTGCCAGCGCAAGGGTGAGTGCCAATAGTTTTTTCATGTTTTATCCTCCTTTTCTCCAAGGCCGCCCAAACAAGGGGGATTGTTGTGCCGCCATGGCGGCACAACACCGAACGGGCCCGTTCGGTGTCTTTCCTGTTTCTTTATTTTACCATTCGCGCATGGTGAACGCAATGCGTCATATCGACATAATTTATTCATATTCTTCGTCATGCAGAGCAATGGCCCGCGGGCTTCCGTCCGCGGGCCATTATGTTCGCTGTGAATCCGCTTATTTCGCGAAGGAGGGGAGGATGGCCTTGACGGGAGCTACGGGCTCCTCGGCGGGCGCTTCCCCGGCGGCCTCCTCTGCGGGGGCCTCGGTCGCTTCCCCGCCGGCCGTGATCGGCTTCTCCGCGATGATGTAGGTGCCGAGCTTGCGGGTCTTCAGCTCGAAGACCCATTCATCGTCCTCCGTCAGATAGATGCTGCCCGGCTGGGTGATCGGAACCAGCTCCCCGTCCACAACCTCGTAGACGACGATCGACTCATTGTCCACCGATAGCTCCCCGTCCTCGTCCACGTACGGGAGGCGCAGCCTGAGCGTCGCGCGGCTCGTCGAGGCGATCTGCGGGTTTCCGATGAAATCATAGAGGAACGCATCCTGATCCGCGAAGGATTCCGCGTACTCCGCGTCGTCCCACTTGGTGCTCAGCTTGGGGTAGAACTTCTTCGCGTCGTCGTCGCTCGTGAAGGTGAGCCACGCCAGCGTGTCGTTCTCGTTCTCCCAGGTGATCTCGTTTTCCTCGTTCTTCTGCGGCTTCACCACCACGCCGCGGGTCCCCGCCGCAAAGTCCTGATCCGCGTCCAGCACCAGATTGGAAACCCAGATGGGTTCTGTGTGGACGGTGATCTTCACGCCTTTGGGGATGTCATATTGGTCGTCCTCGTCACTCTTGAACTCCCGCTTGGCGGTCGCGGTCAGCTCAAAGGAGATCTTGTATTCGTCGTCGGTCGGGAACTCCTTGAGCTTGACCTCCAGCACCCAGTAGCGGCCGGCGCCATAATAGCCGCCGTCTTCATCCATCTCAGGCTCCACAAGGCCTTCCTTCCCGTCGAGCTTTTTCTCGACCAGCTTGACCGAGTTGACATACTTGGAGCCGTCGTCTTTTTTGATCTTGATCTTGACGTCCTTTTCCATATCAATCCGGCCATAATTCCCAAGGATGATATAGACGGTCGCGCCCGATTTGACGGTGTCGTTGTCCGCATCGGCGAAGCGGTCGCCGGGGCTGTCCATCATCGCAAACCAGCTGTTTTTCAGCGTATCCCCGTCGTGGACATATTCGCTCATTGTCCCGAAGACGGCATCGGCAAGTTTGTCCTCATCCGTATCGGCGTGAGCATACGAAACCACACCGAGGGAGAGCGCCATTGCCAGCGCAAGGGTAAGTGCCAGCAGTTTTTTCATGTTTTATCCTCCTTTTCTCCAAGGCCGCCCAAACAAGGGAGATTGCTGCGCCGCCATGGCGGCGTAGCACCGAGCGGGCCCGCGGGCTTCCGTCCGCGGGCCATTGTGTTCGCTGTGAATTCGCTTATTTCGCGAAGGAGGGGAGGATCGCCTTGACGGGAGCCGCGGGGGCCTCCTCAGCGGGCGCTTCCTCGACGGTCTCCGCGGGGATTTCCGCCTCTTCGGGAGCCTCGGCCGCTTCCTCATCGGCCGTGATCGGCTTCTCCGCGATGATGTAGACGCCCAGCTTGCGGGTCTTGGTCCGCAGGACATAGTCGCCGTCGTCCGTCTCAACGAACTGGAACTCGGAGGTGATATCCGCCGGCAGGCCGTCCTCGTCGATCATGTAGACGACGATGTCCTCCGGCTCCACCGTAAGCTCTCCGTCCTCGTCGACGAACGGGTACCGCAGGTCGAGGGTCGCGCGGCTTGTAGAGGCGATCTTCGTCTCGCCCGCCGCGCGCGCCACAAAGTCATAGAGGAAGGCGTCCTGATCCGCGAAGTACTCCGCATAGGTCTGGTCGTCCCAACCGGTAACCATCTTGGGATAGAACTGGCCCTGGTCGTCGTTGCCTGAGAAGCGCAGCCACGCCAGCGTGTCGTTTTCGTTTTCCCAGGTGATCTCGCTGTCGTCGTTCTTCGCGGGCTTGAGGGTTTCGCCGCGGTTGCCCGCCGCGAAGTCTTGGTCCGCGTCGAGCACGCGGTTGGTCACCCAGAAGGGAGCGGTATAAACGGTACACTTGGTTCCCTTGGGAATATAGGGATGCCCTTCGTCCAGATCATAATAATAAATGGGTACCGGAATGTCCTTCTTCGCCGTAGCGGTGAGCTTGAAGGAGATCTTAAATTCGTCGTCGTTATAGAATTCCTTGAGCTTGACCTCGATCGCCCAGACACGTCCGTCGCCATGGTATTCGATCAGCTTCTCCTGATCGGTAAGGAACTCCTTGTCAGGGAGCTTTTTTTCGACGAGCTTAGCGGAAAGGACCTGCTTCGATCCGTCCTCACGGGAGACCTTGATCTTCACTTCCTTATCAAGGTCAGGAAGATCTTCCGACGACTGCAACAGCAGATAAAGGGTCGAGCCCGAAAGGGCCGAATCGTTCTCCGTCTCATCCACGTCCAGGCCGGGGTTCAGCTTGTCGCCAGCATCCAGAAACCACCCATAGATCGAGAGCTCTTCCGAAGCTTCGTCCGCCCACCAAAAAGTATGCCATTTAAGTGCCTCGGAGGCCTCGTCGCCCGGAAGCGCCGCGTCTTCCGCGAAGGCGGCCACACCGAGGGAGAGCGCCATTGCCAGCGCGAGGGTAAGTGCCAACAGCTTTTTCATATTTTCTCCTCCTTCAATCCTCGCGGGCCGCCCGAACAGGGGGGATTGCTGCGCCGCATGGCGGCGCAGCACAGAGCGGGCCCGCTCTGTCTCTTTCCTGTTCTTTCATTTTACCATGTGCGCAAGGTTGCAACAATGCATCAATCCGACATAGTTTCATCCTGTTTTTCATTGTAAATGACAGTTTGTATAAAATTCCCATTGTTTTTTGTCTGCTTCATTAAAAGCGGAATCTGTTTGTGAAACGCGGAAAATTTGGTATACTAATCAAAAAGCAGTATGGAGGAATCGGCATGAAAGCACTGGTGACGGGCGCGAGCTCCGGGCTCGGGCGGGATATCGCGCGGGTACTGTCGGCGCGGGGATGCAAACTGATCTTGACGGCGCGCAGCCGCGGCAGGCTGGAGGCGCTCGCCAAAACGCTGCCCGGCGGCGCGCAGGTCGTCTGCGCGGACCTCTCGGACGAGAAGGAGTGCCGCCGCCTCTACGAACAGCTGCGCGCGGAAAAGATCGACATCCTCGTCAACAACGCCGGGTTCGGGCTGTGCGGCATGTTCGACAAAACCGACCTCGACGACGAGCTGCGGCTGATCGATACGAATATCCGCGCCGTGCACATCCTCACCAAGCTCTTTCTGCGGGATTTTGTCGCGCGGGACAGCGGCTACATCCTCAACGTCGCCTCGTCGGCGGCCTTTTTCCCCGGCCCGCAGATGGCCGCCTACTACGCCTCCAAGGCCTATGTCATGCGGCTGACGGTCGGCGTGCGGGAGGAGCTGCGCCGCCGGGGCAGCCGCGTCTATCTTGGGGCGTTCTGCCCCGGCCCGGTGAACACCGCGTTCAGCAAAACCGCCGACGTGCGGTTTGCCGTGGGCGGGATGCCGAGCCTCGAGGCCGCGCGCCGCGCCGTCGACGGGATGTTCGCCCGCCGCGCGCTCATCATCCCCGGCGGTCTGATGAAAGCCGCCAAGCTGGCCGCGCATTTCGCGTCCGAGCCGTTCGCCGCGCGCGCCTGCTGGCACATGCAGCGGCGAACCAAATAAGCTCCCCGCAAACACGGGGACGCGCATATATGGCCGCCCGGCGGGCGGCCATTACATTTCCCTGGCAAGCTGCATGCAGCCGGCGATCGCGCCCTCAAGCCCTGCGATGACCATTCGCTGCGCAAACGGCGGCAGGCGGTCGAGCATCTGCTGGTACCGCGAGAGGTCGTTTTGGGGAAGCAGGTCGATCACCTGCTCGGGCTGGAGCAGCTCCTCCAGCTCCACACCCAGCGCGGCGGCCACGAGGTCCATCGTTTCAAAGGTCGGATTTGCCCTGCCGCATTCGATGTCGCTGAGCAGTTTCGTGCTGATTCCCGCCAAGTCCGCGAGATTTTCCTGGCTGATTTTCATCCGCTCCCTGCGGTGCTTGATGATCTGACCCAGATTGGCGACTGTCATTGGCGATTTTCCCCTTTTTGTAAAATTATAGGTAAAATCGCCAAATTTCTGAATAAACCAAGTTACGCGTACTATTTTACCAGTCACATGTCCTCAAATTCCATTCGCGCGCGCTCTATCCCATGACGGACCTTTCCCGCCCGGATGCGCCGCGCCGGGCATACCGGAGCAAAAAATCAAGGGAAAAGGCCGGGGAGCGGTTTTTAACCGCTCCCCGGCCTTTCCGGTATGGTTCTGCAATTCCGCGCGCCGCGCCGGGATACCCGGTCACAAAATTCTGCCGCAATCACGCCTGCCGAACGGCAGGCG
>NZ_CABUCJ010000139.1 GCF_902490045.1 uncultured Anaerotruncus sp. | reverse complement strand
GAACCCCCGACCTGCTGATTACAAATCAGCTGCTCTACCAACTGAGCTACACCAGCAGATGTAACATCCTCCATAGCGACGAACTTTATTCTATCATAACGCCTGCGGCTTGTCAACCCGTTTCCGCCAAAATTTTGCCAGCGCGGAGAGCGGGAAACGCGGCGGCGCGGGGGAGGTTCCCCCGCGCCCCGGAGCCCCGGTTTCCCGCCCGCTCCGCCTAAGCCGCTGCGCCGAAATATCTGCGGATGAGCGAGACATATTCCTCCGAAAGCTCGAGCTCGCCTCCCTCGAGCAGCGTGCCCGCGGGCGCGAGGCTGCCCGAGACGTCGGTGTCAAGCCGGGAGACGAAATCGGCGGCCTCGCGGCGCAGCTCGTAGTCGGCGGCGGAAACGTCGGTGTCCACAAGGTTGACCGCGAGCTTGAAAAGCCCGGAGGAGAGCTTGTCGCTGGCCGCGTCGAGGTTCTGGTTGACGATGGCGGCCGCGAGATCCCCGAGCAGCTCGCTTCTGCCGAGCGCGCCGCCCTCGAAAACGGGGCAGGAGAAGACGTCGGCCACATCCTGCGCGTCGAGGCGGCGTTCCCCGGCGGGAATGTTGATCGAGTAGCCGTCCCGCTCGTAGGAGATCGCGTGGGGGAGGGTAAAGACGACGGTGCCCGTCTTCTGCGCGATGCGGATGAAGACGTCGCGGGAGAGGGCGGCGTACCGGTCGACGGTGATGCCCAGCCGCTCGGAAAGCGCCTCGCGGACGGAGACGCCGCCCCCGCGTTCCCACGCCCCGGCGAGGGTGAGGCGCTCGCCGCCGAGGGTCACGAGAGTTTCGGGGGGCAGCAGCGCGAGGGGCACCTGCCCGTACTGGGGATTGAAGCGGATGAGAAGGAAGTCGCCGGCGCTCCCGTCCTGCGCCCTGCCGACGACCACCATGGTCAGCGCGTCGCCCGCCGTCGGCCGGTAGGAGATCTCGGGCGGATCGTCGCGGATATTCTGGCGGGGCATCGACGGCTGCACCGCCATGACCGTCAGCACCATGATGAAGGCGAGCAGCATGAGCGTCAGCGTGAACGCCAGCAAAAAGGTACGCCATTTGTTTTCTTCCCGCAAAGGAAATCCCCCCTGTCTACCCAGTAGGATTGGCAGGATTGCACACAGCTTATTCATTGCGCGGGCGGCTTTGATGTGTTAAAATGGGGGACAGAACCTGTTCCGCCGCCGATGACGCGCGCGGTTGATTCAAAAAATATACAGGAGGTAATTTCATGATAAAACTTTACGAAACCGGCGCCTATTATGCGGGCGGCAGGCTGATCCCCGACGATGGACATGCCGCCGAAGCGCTGGCGGCGATGGGCAAGGCCGTCCCGAAGGAGGAGGCGCGCAAACGGACGATTGCGTATTCGATCCTTGAGGCGCACAACACGAGCGGCAATATGGACGACCTGAAGATCAAATTCGACGCGATGGCCTCCCACGACATCACCTATGTGGGCATCGTGCAGACGGCGCGCGCGTCGGGGCTTGAGCGGTTCCCGCTGCCCTATGTGCTCACCAACTGCCACAATTCCCTCTGCGCGGTGGGCGGCACGATCAACGAGGACGACCACATGTTCGGGCTCTCCGCCGCCAAAAAGTACGGCGGCATCTACGTCCCGGCGCACCAGGCGGTCATCCACCAGTATATGCGCGAGATGATGAGCGGCTGCGGAAAGATGATCCTCGGCTCGGACAGCCACACGCGCTACGGCGCGCTGGGCACGATGGCGGTCGGCGAGGGCGGCCCCGAGCTTGTCAAGCAGCTGCTCTGCCGCACCTATGACATCAGGCGCCCGCAGGTGGTCGCCGTCTACCTGACCGGCAGGCCCCACAAGGGGGTCGGCCCGCAGGACGTCGCGCTGGCGATCATCGGCGCGGTGTTCAAGAAGGGCTATGTGAAAAACAAGGTCATGGAGTTCATCGGAGACGGCATCGCCAATTTGAATGTCGAATACCGCAACGGCATCGACGTCATGACCACCGAGACGACCTGCCTCTCCTCCGTGTGGGCGACCGACGGCCAGGTGAAGGACTACTTCGAGGCCCACGGCCGCGGGGAGGCGTTCAAGCAGCTTGCCCCGGGCGACGCGGCCTACTACGACGGGGTCGTCTACGTCGACCTCTCGACCGTCAAGCCGATGATCGCGATGCCCTTCCATCCCTCCAACGCCTATGAGATCGACGAGCTGAACGCCAACCTCATGGACATCCTCGCGGAGGTGGAGAAGGAGGGCGCGAAGTCGATCGACAACCCCGCCATCCATTTCACCCTGCGCGACAAGGTGAAGGACGGCCGCCTGCTGGTCGACCAGGGCGTCATCGCGGGCTGCGCGGGCGGCACCTACGACAACATCTGCGACGCGGCGGACATCCTGGCGGGCCGCTCGATCGGCGCGGACGAGTTCGCGCTCTCGGTCTACCCGTCGAGCCAGCCGGTCTTCATCAGCCTCGTGGAAAACGGCGCGATCGCCAGCCTCATGCAGGCGGGCGCCACGGTGCGCACCGCCTTCTGCGGGCCCTGCTTCGGCGCGGGCGACGTGCCCGCCAACGGCGGCCTCTCGATCCGCCACTCGACCCGCAACTTCCCCAACCGCGAGGGCTCCAAGCCGGGGAACGGACAGATCGCGTCGGTCGCGCTGATGGACGCGCGTTCGATCGCGGCCACCGCCCTGAACCACGGCGTCCTCACCCCGGCCACCGACCTTGACGTCGGGTTCACCAAGCCCAAATACGTCTTCCACGGCGAGGTCTACAAAAACCGCGTCTATGACGGCGTGGGCCGCGCGCAGCCTGAGCTGCCCCTCAAGTTCGGCCCGAACATCGCCGACTGGCCGGAGATGTCCCCGCTGACCGAGCACCTGTTGCTCGACGTGGACGCCTACATCACCGACCCGGTCACCACCACCGACGAGCTGATCCCGTCGGGCGAAACCTCCTCCTACCGCTCCAACCCGCTCAAGCTGGCGGAATTCACCCTCTCACGCAAGGACCCGGCGTACGTCGAGGCCGCGAAGAACTCCCAGAAGTGGGAGACGCTCCGCCGCGAGAAGGGCACCGCCTTCGACGACCGGTTGCCCGACTGCCCGATCCACAGGATCCGCGCGATCGACGGCTTCAAGGAGGTCGACAGCGGGACCATCGGCTGTGGCTCGCTTGTCTATGCGGTCAAGCCGGGCGACGGCTCCGCGCGCGAGCAGGCCGCCTCCTGCCAGAAGGTGCTGGGCGGCTGGGCGAACATCGCCCAGGAGTACGCCACCAAGCGCTACCGCTCCAACCTCATCAACTGGGGCATGCTGCCCTTCGTGATTTCCGGCGAGCCGCCCTTCGGAAAATACGACGCGGTCTTCATCCCCCACATCCGCCGCGCCGTCGCGGAGAAGCAGGCGGAAATCACCGCCTACGCCTTCACGAAGGAGGGGACCAGGCCCTTCACCCTCACGCTCGGCGACCTGACCGACGACGAGCGGGACATCATCCTCGCAGGCTGCCTCATCAACTACTACCGCGCGCAGAACTGAGGAGGGACCCATATGTTCCGGAATCCGGCAACCTTTATGAAGGCGTTCTTCGGGTTTTTTACGGCCTTCGGCGCGGTGTTCCTCGCGATTGGCCTGGGCCTCGGCTTTACCGCGCCGAACGGCCCGGTCTTCCTGCTGGCCTTCGGGCTGGCGGGGCTGGTCTTCCTGCTCGTGGGAATCGTCGGCCTCGCGGTGCTCGCGCGCAGGGCGCGCCTGCGCCGCTGGCTGATCGAAAACGGCCGCGCGATCAACGCGGAATACGACGGCTGCGGCCTGCAGACCTCTTTGGAGATGAACGGCAGGCACCCCTATGTGGTGCACTGCCACTACACCGACTCCGCCACCCGCACGATCTACAATTTTCGCAGCGAGGGCCTGTGGTTCAACCCCGCCTCCCTGCTGGAGGGCCGCTGCACCGTCCGGGTGCTCGTGCACCCCGACGACTACCGCAAGTATTACGTCGACCTCGGCGACCTCACCAACGGCTATAAGGTCGTCGGGTAGGGCGCTCCGCATACGAAAAAAAGAGACCGCTGTCGGCGGTCTCTTTTTTTGAGAAGCTGTCGTGTCTTTTGTCGGGAGCGCCGGGATCAGGATCCCCCCTGAGCGCCTTTCTTTCGTCCATTTCCTGGGCGATCAAGAGCGCGGCCGCAGCCGCCGATCGAGGCCAAACGCCCGAAGGGCGGCTCTTAGGCCGGGACAAGGGACTCGCCGCCGGTCGCCCGGCCTCACATCTGGAACTGGAAGGTATCGGTCGTCCCCTGGTAGGTGCGGTAGAAGGTAGGGTCGCCGTGCGCCCGCTCGATGTCGGCGAAATCCACCCCGTCCTTGAGGAAGTGGATTTTGAAGTTGAGCGGATAGGGGGGCTCGGCAAAGACCTCGTCAATGAGGTAGCTCGCCTCAAAGGCGATGGTGTCGAACATGTCCTCGTCGGACGCGCCGCCGGAGGGCAGGTCGATCGTCAGCGCGACGTTGAAGGAGCCGCCGCCCGCGTCGGTGACGGCGGTCGCCTTTGTGGCCTCGGCATATTCGCCGGGCATCTTTTCGGCGAGAAAATCGGTGACCTTCTGGGTTTTGGAGCCGCCGCAGGCGGCGAGGGAGAGGACGAGCGCCAGCGCGAGCACGAGCGCCGCGATGCGTTTGACATGGTTCATGGAAAGCGTCTCCTTTACATAAAAGCGCGGGACGCGTTGGCGTCCCGCGCTCGGTTTCTGTTTACGCTCAGAGGGTGCCCAGCTCGACGGAGGTGATCACGACGTCTTCGACGGGCTTGTGGTCCGCGTCGGTGGCGACGGCCGCGATCTTCTCGACGACGTCCATGCCCTCGATGACCTGGCCGAAGACGGTGTCGCGCGCGTCGTAATTCGGCACGCCGCCGACGTCGAGATACTTCTGGATGACCTTCTCGGGGAAGCCGCCGTCGAACATCTTGTCGCCGAGCTCGTCGGTGATGTGGGAGTTCTGGACGATGAAGAAGCGGCTGCCGTTCTGGCCGGGGGTGCCGCCGTTATCCATCGCGACGGCGCCGTTGAAGTGCCAGAGGTTGAGGCTGTACTCGTCCTCGAACGGCTCGCCCGAGGCGCTTTCGCCGCCGCTGCCGTTGTTGTCGGGGTCGCCGGTCGCGACATGGACGCTCGGCACGGCGCTGTAGACTTTCAGCCCGTTGTAATAGCCCTTTTCCACGAGGGCCTGGAAGTTTTCAACAGCCTTGGGGGCCTCGCTGGGGAAGAGCACCATCTTGATGTCGCCGAGGGAAGTCTTGACGGTCGCGACAGGGGCGCCGGCCTCGGGCGTGTTGAACTGGACCAGGTCGATGGTGGATTCATCGATCTCCATATTGTGGGCGTAGATCTCGGCCGCGGTTTCCGGCATGCTTTCCGGTCCGCTGGCCTCCCCGGACGGGGTATCGGATTCGGGGGAGGGAGCCTCCGTTTTTTTGCAGCCAACCATCAGCGTGGAAAGCATCAGTACCACGCAGAGCAGCAGGGCGATTTTTTTCATAAGATGTTACCTCCATGGTTTTATACAGATCTTCCGAAGGACATGGATTGCTCTTCATATTTTACCACATAATCCGCCAAAATCAATCTCCCTGCGGGATATTCATAGTAAGTTTACTTTTGGAAAGGAATCGGCGGGCAGGGCCGCGGGGCGCGCAAAAGCGGCGCCGGTGATTA
>NZ_CABUCJ010000138.1 GCF_902490045.1 uncultured Anaerotruncus sp. | reverse complement strand
GCGCGATTGACATCCGCGCCGCAATGGGATAAAATTAGCGTAGCGAATTGCGCGTATGCCCGCCCCCGGCGTAACCTTGCGACGGGCGGGCAAACTCTTTTAAAAGGGGGAACCGACATGCCGCGTATTTCAAAACTGCTCGCCGCGGCCGCGGCATGCCTGATGCTCTCCGCCTGCACCTCGTTCAGTCCGGCGACCGACGATTTGATGCGCCCGCCCCGGCTGACCCCCGAGCAGCGCGCGATCAACGACGCGCTAGACGACGCGGCGCTCACCCAGAACTACAGCCTCAAATATCCCAAGAGCGGCGACCACCGTTCGGCGTTCGTCTTCCACGACATCGACGGGGACGGCGAGGAGGAGGCGATCGTCTTCTACGAGCCCTCCATCGACAACACTGCGCGCATCGTGCTGCTCGACCGGCAGGACGGGGTGTGGCGGTCGCTCTGCGACCTGCCGGGCGCGGGGCAGGACGTCGAGTTCGTCGCCTTCGCGAACATCACCGGCAAGGACGCCTCCGACGTGGTCGTCGGCTGGAGCGGCTCCGAGCGGGAGGAAAAGCAGCTGCGGATCTACCGTTACTCCCCCGCCGACCGCGTGCTGGTGAACGCGCTGGCCGAGGGAGTTTCCCCGGGTTACACGACCTACCTGATCGACGACCTCGACCGCAGCGGACAGGCCGACGTCTTCCTGCTCTCGAGCAACTCGCGCACCACGCTGGAATCCTTCTGGATCAACCTGCTCTCCTTCGACGGGGACGCGGTGGACATCGTCGATAAAAAGCCCCTCACCGACCGGATCCTGCAATTCGCGGGGGTGGCCGCGGGACGGCTGTCGGCCGATTCCGCGCGCCGTGCGATCTTCGTGGACGAGCTGATTCCCGGCGACAGCCTTGCGGTCGGCTCGACCGACGTCCTCGTCACCGAGGTCTTTTCGGTGGCGGAGGGGGAGCTGGTCCCCGTCATCAGCTATTCGGAGCAGGGCGAGGAGGAAGAGGCGGACTACGACCGGCTCGACCCCGATTACCAGAAACCGAGCCTCTACCAGATGACCAGGCGGCCCAACACCGCCTCGGGCGCCAACAACCCCAGCACCCGCCCTTTCCCTCTCTGCACCGACATCGACGGGGACCGCGCGATTGAAATCCCCACCGCCCGTCTGCTGCCGGGATACGACCAGGTGGACGAGGCCGACCGGCTCTATCTCACCGAATACAACCGCCTGGAAAAGGACGAGCTTGTCCGGGTTTTCGCCGCCGCGATCAACCGCGGGGGCGGCTATATGGTCGAATTCCCCCAGCAGTGGATCGGCGCGGTCACGATCGTCAACCAGATCGAGAACGGCGAATGGCGGTTTATCGGCTACAACGGCTCGGACGATCCGCTCAACGACCTTTCGGTCGAGCTGGCCCGCATCCGCGTCGTCTCCCAGAAGGACTACCAGGACAAATTCCTGGAGAATTACCAGAAGTTCAGCGAATCCCGCGGAATGTTCAGCTACTACGGCTATCTCCCCGAAAGCCCGTCAAGCCCGCTGGCAATCACATGGACCGATCTGCAGGACATGTTCTCCCTGCTTTGACCGGTAGGAAAGGATGGATTTCACATGAAACGGATTTTGGTGGTCGAGGACGAGGACGTCATCCGCGACTTTGAGGTGATCAACCTCAAGCGCTCGGGTTACGAGGTCGTCGACGTCCCGAGCGGCGAGGAGGCCCTCCAGATTTTTGACCGCAATCCCGCCTATTTTGACGTGGCGGTGCTCGACGTCATGATGCCCGGCATCGACGGCTTTGAGGTCTGCCGCCGCATCCGCGAAAAAAACTCTTCGATCGGCATCATCATGCTGACCGCCAAAAGCCAGGAGATGGACAAGGTCAACGGCCTGATGATCGGCGCGGACGACTACGTCACCAAGCCCTTCTCCCCCTCCGAGCTGGTCGCGCGGGTCGACGCGCTCTACCGCCGGGTCGCCATGGCCGCCGAAAAGGCCGCCGCGCCCGCGCCCAACGAGATCAAGTCAGGGCCCTTCGTCCTCAACACCAAAAGCCGTACCGTCTCGAAAAACGGCAGGATTCTCGAGCTCACCCAGGTGGAATACCAGATCCTCGAATATTTCTTCAACAATCCCAACACCGCCCTCGGCCGTCAGGACATCCTTAACAAGGTGTGGGGCGAGGGATATTTCGGCGACGTCAAGATCGTCGACGTCAATATCCGCCGCCTGCGCATGAAGCTCGAGGACAAGCCCTCCGAACCGGAATTCCTGCTCACCGTCTGGGGTTTCGGCTACAAGTGGGTGCAGAAATAGATTTGCCGCTCTCTGAGCGGTAAAAAGAAAGCGAGGTGACGCTGTTGGCTGTCAAAAAAATTACCAAGCGCTGGCTTTTCAACAACCTCGGCGTCATCCTGGTCATCTTGATCGCGCTGGAGATCGGTTTCGCGTTCGGCATCCGCGCCTTCTATTACAACAACGTCCAGGCGGCGATCATGACGCAGGCGAACATCGTCGTCTCGCAGCTCAACGCTTATGCCGAGGACAGCTCGGCCGTCTTTTCCGAGCAGGTGCGCAGCCTCGTGGAAAACTTCCAGGAGCGCAACAGCATGGAGCTGATGACCGTCGACATTGATAAAAAGGTCACCTTTACCTCGAGCGGGTTCGAGCCGGGCAGCAACATCCAGATGCCCGATTTCGACGACGCGATGAAGGCCGCCGACGGCGTCGGGCGGTTCACCGGCGTGATCAACGGGGAAAAGATCATGGCGATCACGCGCGCCTCCCCCGTCGTCGACCAGCAGATTGCGGCGGTGCGGTTCGCCGTGTCGCTCGACCTCGTGGACCAGCAGATCATTCTATTTATTCTGATCCTCACCCTCGTGTGCGTGGCGATCATCTTCTTTGTCATCTTCTCCGGTTCCTACTTCATCAATTCGATCGTCAACCCGGTCGGCGAGGTGGGCGTCACCGCGCGCAAGATCGCCCACGGCGATTTCAACGCGCGGCTTGCCAAGCGCAATGACGACGAGATCGGCGAACTCTGCGATACGATCAACTATATGGCGGAGGAGCTCTCCCAGAGCGAACGGATGAAAAACGACTTCATCTCCTCCGTCTCCCACGAGCTGCGCACCCCGCTTACCGCGATCAAGGGCTGGGCGGAGACGATCGCCGACATGGGCGGCGAGGTCGACCCCGAGATGCTCTCCAAGGGGATGCGGGTGATCACCGGCGAAACAGAACGGCTCGCCGGAATGGTGGAGGAGCTGCTCGATTTCAGCCGCATACAGAGCGGCAGGATGAAGCTCGTCAAGGACAAAATGGACGTGATCGCCGAGCTCTCCGAGGCGGTGCTCATGTTCGAGGAGCGCGCCAAGCATGAGGAAAAGCGCCTCGTCTATGAGGAACCCGATCTCGTGGCCCCGATCGAGGGGGACCGAAACCGGCTGCGGCAGGTGTTCGTCAACATCATCGACAACGCATTGAAATATTCCGACCGCGGCGACACGGTGTCCATCAAGGCCGACATGCGGGAGGGCGATATCCGCATCATCGTCGCGGACACCGGCTGCGGCATCCGCGAACAGGACCTGCCCAAGGTCAAGGAGAAGTTTTTCAAGGCCAATTCCACACGCCGCGGCTCGGGAATCGGGCTTGCGGTCGCGGACGAGATCGTCGCCATGCACGGCGGCTCGCTGGAGATCACCTCCAAGGAAAACGTCGGCACCCGCGTGACGATTCTGCTGCCCGTGGGAAAGAGTTGATTTATTCACAATTGGCGTGGTAAGATGTTATCTGAACTTGCCGCCCCGAACCGGCGGCGCGGTGGGCCGCGGACAGCGGCCTGTCAGGAAAGGGCTGATCATTTGTCGGAAAACTCCTGTAAAAAAGAGATCAAAAAGACGTCCATTGGCGGACAATCCCTCATCGAGGGCGTCATGATGAAAGGGCCGCGCATCTCCGCGATGTCCGTCCGCCAGCAGAACGGCGAAATCATCACCGAGACGTGGGAAAGCGGCGGCAACCGCTGGTACAACAGGGTCCCCGTCCTGCGCGGCGTTTTCAATTTTATCGGCATGCTCGGGCAGGGCTATAAGTGCCTCATGCGCTCCGCCGACCTCTCCGGCTTCGCCGAGGAGGAGGAACCCTCCAAATTTGACCGCTGGGTCGACGAGCACCTCGGCGACAAGACCATGTGGGTCTTCAACGTCATCGTCACCGTTCTCGCGGTGGTGCTCTGCGTCGGACTCTTCATGCTTCTCCCCGCGGCGGTTATCAAATTCCTCGGCCACTTTGTCAACGCGCCCGGTTTCGTCATGACCCTGACCGAGGGCCTGCTGAAAATCGGGATCTTCATCCTCTACCTCTTCCTCGTCACCCGTATGTCGGACATCCACCGGGTGTTTGAATACCACGGCGCGGAGCATAAGACGATCGCCTGTTATGAGGCGGGCGATGAACTCACGCCCGAAAACGCGAAAAAATATCCCCGCTTCCATCCGCGCTGCGGCACCAGCTTCCTGCTGATCGTGCTGGTCATCTCCATCCTGGTCTTTTCAGTCGTGACCTGGAGCAACATCTGGATGCGCGTGGCGCTCAAAATCCTGCTTTTGCCCCTCGTCGTCGGCATCTCCTACGAGATCATCCGCTACGCCGGCCGCCACAGCAACCCCTTTACCCGCGCGCTCTCCGCGCCCGGCCTCTGGCTCCAGCGGCTTACCACCTTTGAGCCCGACCTCTCGCAGCTTGAGGTCGCCATTGCCGCCATGAATCCCTGCATCCCTGAGAACGACGAGGACGCCATATAACGCCAAAGAGCTCCGGGGGAAACGTTCTCGAAAGCTTCCCCCGGCCCCCCTTCAAAGCTCCTTGTTCAGGCACGCCCGGCCATCGCGCCGCAACTCAAAAACGCGCCGGCGTTTTGGAAACGGAGGGAATTTCATGACGCTCGCCGAGGTTTACCGGGAAGGGCTCGCGCTCGCGGGGCCGGGAACCGACCGCGCGTTCGAGGTCTCCTGTCTTTTCGAGGGGGCGTTCGGGCTCTCCCGATACGCGCCCGGGCTGGACGCGCGGCGGGCGGATGAACCCGCGCGGAAACGCTTTTTCGCCCTCTGCCGGGCGCTCGCGGAGGGCGAGCCGCTCCAATACCTGCTGGGTGAATGGGAATTTTATGGTCTGCCCTTCTATGTGGGCGAGGGGGTGCTCATCCCCCAGCCGGACACCGAGACGCTGGTGGAAACCGCGCTCGGCCTGATGGAGGGAATTTCTTCGCCGGTCGTCGCGGACCTGTGCGCCGGGAGCGGATGCGTAGGCATCTCGATCGCGCACGCACGCCCCGATGCGCGGGTCTATGCGCTCGAGCTGTCGGAGGCGGCGTTTTCCTATCTCGAACGAAACATCAAACGAAACGGCGCGGCGGTGGAGGCGCTCCTCTGCGACGCGCTCGCGCCGCCCGCGCTGCCGCCGCTCGACGGGGTGGTATCCAACCCGCCGTACATCTCGCGGGAGGAGATGGCGGGGCTTCCGCCGCAGGTCAGGCGCGAACCGGAGATGGCGCTCTATGGCGGCGGGGACGGGCTGGATTTTTACCGGGCGCTGCCGGGCCTCTACCACCCGCTGATCAGGGAGGGAGGCTTCCTGGCGCTCGAGGTGGGGTACACGCAGGCGGAAGCGGTGGCGGCGCTTGTGCGCGGCGCGGGTTTCCGCAAAGTGGAAACCCGCCGCGACCTCGCGGGCG
>NZ_CABUCJ010000137.1 GCF_902490045.1 uncultured Anaerotruncus sp. | reverse complement strand
GCCCCTTGACCCCGCCGCCTTTGAAAAGGCGGGCGAAACGTTTTGTGAAAAGGCGTCGCGAAAATTTTTATCTCACGGTCCGCGGCCGGCCTGAATCAAACGTTTTGAGGGGGTCCGGGGGGAAGCTTTTAAAAAAAGTTCCCCCTGGCCATGGCCCACTGCGCGAGCGAGGCGACGGCCGGGATGGTAAAGATCGAAAGCAGCGTCGACAGGGCGACGAGCTTCGCGCCGTACTGCGCGTCCCCGCCGAAGCGGGTGGGCAGCATGACGGTGGAGATCGCCACCGGGCAGCTCACCGAAATGACCATCGCGAGCACGACGGTGGCCGCGCCGTCGAACCACCCCGGAACTCCCGCGAGCAGCATGACCCCGAGCATGACGAGCGGCAGGCCGACCAGCCGCACGAACGCGGTGAAGTAGAGGCGCAGGTCCCGGAGCGTCTCCCCGACAGCGATGTCGGCGATCAGCACGCCGGTGATGACCATGGGCAGCGGGGTGTTCATGCCCGAGAGGAAGCCGAGAGTGTCGAGCAGCAGCCCGGGCAGGCGGATTTGCAAAAGGTAGAGCAAAACGCCGAGCGACGCGCCGAGCACGCCGGGGGAAAGCAGGATCTCCTTCCAGCGGATCCGGCCGTCCCGCCGCAGGAGCATGACGCCGTGCGACCAGATATAGATGTTGAAGACGCCGATGTAGACGGCGGCGAAGATCATGCTCTCCTCCCCCATCGCGGCGGTCATGAGCGGGATGCCCATGAAGCCGCAGTTGGAGCTGACCGCGCCCAGCCGGGCGACGGCGCTGCGGCCGTCCTCCTCCCCCCGGCGGGGGAAGAGCGGCCTGGTGAGCAGGGCCGCGAGCAGGTGGAACACCACGGTGAGCAGGGCCGACAACGCGAGCGAAGCGGCCATTTCGGGATGGAAATCCCGCTGAAAGACGTTGACGAGCAGCGAGGGGGTGATGACGAAGAGCGCGAAGTTGGAAAACTGCCGCGCCGATTCGACCGATACGATCCCCTTTTTGCGGATGAAAACGCCGATTGCCATGAGCAGGAACATGACGCCCACCTGCCCGGCCAGCTTTTGCGCGATCATTGACGGCCCTCCGTTTCCTCGCAGAGCTCGGAGAGCTCCGCCCATTCCTCCATCAGCGCGGCGAGCGCCGCGCGGTTTTCCTCGATCTGCGCGCACAGCCCGTTCACCCGCTGGTAGTCGCTCGACACCTCCGGGTCCCCGAGCTCCGCCTGCGCCGTGTCGACCGCAAGCTCAAGGTCGGAGATCTCCTGCTCCACCTCGCAGAGCCGCTTTTTGCGCGCCACCTGTTCGGCGCGCTGCTTTTTGGTGCGGTGGAAGGCGTTTTCCGTTTTGGGCTTTTCCTCCCGCACCGCCCGTTCGGGCTGGGCCTCCCGGCGCTTCGCCCGGTAGCTCTCGTAGCCGCCCTCGTACCAGACGAACCCCTGCGGGGTCATCTCGACGATGTGGTCGGGCATCCGGGAGAGCAGGTACCGGTCGTGCGACACGGCCAGGATCGTCCCCTCGTAATCCATCAGCGCCCGGTCGAGCACCTCCTTGGTCGCGAGGTCGAGGTGGTTGGTCGGTTCGTCGAGGAGCAGGACGTTGCCCGCCTCGTACATCATGATGGCGAATTTGAGACGCGCCTTTTCGCCGCCCGACAGCATCCCCACCTGCTTGTAGATCGATTCCCCCGTGAACCGCAGCCCGCCCAGCACGTTGCGCAGGTCCTGCTCGTAGGTCGCGGGGAAGCGGTCCCACAGCTCGCCGATCACCGTTTTCTGCGGGTGCAGGTCGAGCTGTTCCTGCTCGAAGTAGGAGACCTTCGTATTGCGGCCCCACCGCACGCTCCCCGCCTCGGGGCGGATCCTGCCGAGCAGCGCCTTCAAAAAGGTGGACTTCCCCACCCCGTTTGCGCCCACGAGCGCGACCTTCTGCCCCTTGAGCAGGTCGAAGTCCGCCCCCTCGCAGAGCAGCTTTCCGTCCTCCCCCGCGCGCAGCGTCAGCCCCTCGGCGTGAAGCACGTCCTTGACCGGCTCCTGCTCGTACCGGAAGGCCATCTTCACCGGCAGCAGCGGCGCGGGCGGCTTTTTGACCGGCTCCATCCGCTCGAGCATCTTTTCGCGGCTCCTGGCCATCGCCGCGGTGGTCGCGCGCACCTTGTTGCGCGCGATATAATCGGTCAGCTTGGCGACGTTCTGCTGCTGCATCTCATATTCCTTGAGCTGCCGCTCGTAGAGCGCCTCCCGCGTGTGCATGTATTTGGTGTAATTACCCCGGTAGGCAGTCACATGCAGGTTGGCGACCTCCCACATTTTGGAGCAGATCTTGTCCAGGAAGTAGCGGTCGTGCGACACGACGATCAGCGCGCCCTTATATTCCTGCAAGTAGTCCTCCAGCCACTGGAGGGTCGGGAAATCCAGGTGGTTGGTCGGCTCGTCGAGCATGAGCAGCCCCGGCTCGGTGAGCAGCAGCTTGGCGAGCGCGAGGCGGGTCTTTTCCCCGCCCGACAGCGTCCCGCACACCGTGTCCATCTCCCGGTCGGCAAATCCCATGCCGTTTAAGACCGTCTTGATCTTCACGCCGATGTTGTAGCCGTCGTTCGCCTCGAAATAGGCCAGCAGGCCGCCGTATTCCGCCGACAGCCCCGCATATTCCGCCGTCCCGTGGTCGGCGTGCCGCTCCATCTCGGCCGCCAGCTCCCTGATGCGCGCCTGCGCGTCCAGCAGAGGCCGGAACACCGACTGCATCTCCTCATAGATCGTGTTGGCGCTGTCCACGCCGCTGTTCTGGCGCAGGAAACCGAGGGTCAGCCCGCTTTTGACCGCGCGTTCCCCCTCGTCCGGGCTCATATCTCCATTCAGCACATTCAGCAGGGTCGACTTCCCCGCCCCGTTCGCGCCGACAAGACCGATCCGGTCTCCCTCTTCCACCTTGAGGGACGCCCCCATGAAGATGATCCTGTCGGCAAAGATTTTGCTGACGTTGTCCAGTGATAACAGCATCGGTTGACTCCTTTTTATTGACGCCCGCAGGCGGCGCAGACTGCCGCCCTTCCGGGCGGCGGGGATTTTTTTGGATTTGCCGCTCATCGAGCGGCAAACCGAGCCTCATTCCTCGGAGGGGGATCCCCCCTCCTCCAGCAGCGCGGCGGCGGCGGAATCGGGCAGCGCGCTCACCTGCGCGAGGCGGCGCTGGATGGCGCGGGTGCGCACACCGACGAGCTTGTCCAGCTCGCTGTTGGCCTGTTCCAGCCGCTGCTGGGCGGCGCCGAGCACGTCGCCGAACCGCTCGAACTCGGTCTTGACCGCGCCGAGCACCTGCCAGACCTCCCCCGAACGCTTCTGGATTGCAAGGGTCCGGAAGCCCATCTGGAGGCTGTTGAGCAGGGCGGCCATCGTGGTCGGACCGGCGACGCTCACCTTGTAGTCGCGCTGAAGCGGCTCGAGCAGGCCGAGTTGGAGCACCTGGGCGTAAAGCCCCTCGAAGGGCAGGAACATGACCGCGAAATCGGTCGTGCGGGGCGGGTCAAGGTATTTGTCTCGGATATCGCGCGCGAACGCTTTGACGCGCGCGGCCAGCGCGGCGGACGCGGCGGAAATCTCCGCCGGGTCGCCCTGCTCGTAGGCGTCGGTCAGGCGGACATAGGCGTCCGCCGGGAACTTGGCGTCGATCGGCAGGTAGACGGGCTCCTCCCCGTCCCCCGGCAGCACGACCGCGTATTCGACGGGATTGCGGCTGTCGCGGCGGGTGGAAAAATTGGTCTTGTACTGGTCGGGGGACAGGATCTGTTCAAGGATCGCGCCGAGCTGGACCTCCCCGAGCACGCCGCGCGTCTTGACGTTGGAGAGCACCTTCTTGAGATCCCCCACCCCGGATGCGAGGGTCTGCATCTCGCCAAGGCCCTTATAGACCTGCTCGAGCCGTTCGCTCACCAGCTTGAACGACTGGCCGATGCGGCTTTCCAGCGTCTGCTCGAGCTTTTCGTCGACCGTCCTGCGCATCTCCTCGAGCTTTTTGGCGTTGTCCTCCTGAAGGGAGGAAAGCCGGTTTTCCACCGTCGTGCGGATGCCCGAAAGCTGTTCGCCGCTCTGGGTGGTGAAGCTCTGGAACCGCGCGTCGACGCTGCGCATGAGTTCGGCGACCGTCTTTTGCAGGCTGTCCTGCCGCATCCCCAGCTCGCGGGACATCTGCTGCTGGTTGCTCGCCAGCGCCTGCCCGAGCGCGTTCACCGAACGGGTGATGTTCTGCGCGCTCTCCTGCCGCGACTGGCGCGACTCCTCGACGAGGATCCCGCGCAGCCGCTCGAGCTCCTCCCGCATCTGGGCGAGCCCCTGCTCCCCGCGGCGCGGCCGCGCCGCGATCACCGCTGCGGCGATTGCCGCGGCGCACGCCCCCGCGGCCAGAAGCGCGGCGGCCCACAACAGAACCTGATCCATCATATCCCCCTTTACCGGGCGTTCCCGGCCGAATCAAAAAATGCGCCCGCTCCCGGCGGGCCGCAGTGGATGCAAGCATTGCAACGCGGTTATTATAGCATGTTTTCCCTCCGTGGGAAAGGGGGTTCCCGTCCGCTTCTGGAACATTTTGCGGCGTGCCTTCTCCATTTCCCGGCAGAGAAACGGGAGGGGCCGCCTTTCAGGCGGCAGCCCCTCCCGTTTTCCAATACAGTACTTACAGTACCTACAGTACCTACAACCGGATTCTGGCCGGTAAAAAACCCGGAATTTTCCTGATTTGACGGGCGTTTGCGGGGACACGTCCCAAAGGCCGGGGTTGCCGGTTTCGGCTAGTCCCGTGGGCAGTTTCGGGTAGCGCGGTTCCCTGATCCGGCTGGCGGCGTGGGCAGTTCCGGTGAGTCCGCCCCGCGTGCGCGCGTGTTATAATAGAGGTGTGGAAAGGGCTCCGCGCCAAAATTGCATGCGCGTCCGGAATCGGCTGTGCGGGCGCGGTTTCCGGAGCATCCAGGAGCTGGTTTCGGATGCGGGAGGGACGGTACCCAGTTTCGGTGAGTCTCCCCTTTCCTCCCCCGGCCGGGCCGGTCCGCCGGCAGCGGCGGCGCGCCGCAAACCCGGGATTCTTCGCGGCTTGCGGGGTTTTGCCGGAAACTGCGTACCGTTGGAGGACGGCGGCAAAATCAGAAGCAATCGGGAGAAATTGGGAGAAAACGCGGAATAAACCGGGGGCGGTGTTCCAAATGGTACCCAGTTTCGGTGAGCCGGGCACCGTCGCAGGCGGGTCCCGCGCGGCATAGTCCGAAAAACGGTACCCGTTTTCGGGGAGTTATCCAAAACTGCGTACCTTCCGCCGGAAGGCCCGGATATTATACGCAAGGGAATCCCTTTACATCATCCGGGCGGCCATTTCCCAAAAACGGAACGCGGTAAAAACAGGAGAAAATGAAAGGAATCTGGAGAACCGGGCAGGTGACTGCAGATAAAAAAACGGACGGTACCCACTTTCGGATAGTATCATTTCCCGCAAAAATACCGGATGTAATTTTATGGACAGGCCCCCATTCTCCGGTAAAAACAAATCGCATAGAAAACGGAAGGAATCCGGAGAGATCGGGAGAAAATCGCCGATAAAGATGGGGTTTCCTGTGCAACGGTACCCAGTTTCGGTGAGAGGGGACCGTGCGGGGAACCGAAAGAGCTGTAAAACAGATCGGCTTTACAGGTCAGAGCCCCAAAATCTTCCGCAGGATGTCGTTGACCAGCTTGCTGTCGGTCACCTTTTGGGCCACCGCCGCGCGGTGCAGCGCGTCGATGACGGCCGCGTCGAGGTAGAAGGTTTTATTCTTCGCCATGCGCCCCTCGTCCCGCACGATAAATTCGGTGAGGTCGACGGGCGGCGCGGCGGGCTTGGGCTGCCTGGCGGCGCGCGCGCGGGGCGCGG
>NZ_CABUCJ010000136.1 GCF_902490045.1 uncultured Anaerotruncus sp. | reverse complement strand
GGGGAAGCGGGCGCGGACGGCGTCTCCCCGGCGCGCGGCGCGCAGCCGGGCAGCAGCAGCGCCAGCGCCGCCGCCAGCGCGAGCAGGCGGGTATTCTTCTCTTTCACAGCATCGCCTCCCGGGCGTGAAAAACAAAACAGGCCCTGTCAGAGCAGGGCCGCTTTGCCGTTATTCCTTCGGATGGAGGTTCCCCATCTTATACTTCCCGGCGGCAAACTCCTCAACCGCCTTCTGCACCGGCTTTTCCTCGGTGATCGCGTGCTCCTCCTCCTGCTCCTGCGCGATGTCGCGGGCGCGCTTGGCGACCGCGACCACAAAGGCATAGTAGCTGTCGCCCGGCTTGATGATGGAGGTAATCGAGGGCCTAAGCATACTCATGAAACTCACACACCTTATCGATAAATTTTTTCATGTTGCGGGTGCGGCACTTTGCCGCCGTGATGATCGCGCCCAGCTGTTCGCGCGCCTTTTCCACATCGTCGTTGACGATCACATAGTCGTATTCCGCGGCGTGGGAGAGCTCGAACCGCGCCGTGCGCAGCCGGGCCTCCATCGCCTCCGGCGTCTCGGTGCCCCTTCCGGCGAGCCGCTCGTGGAGCGTCCCGTAGGAGGGGGGCAGGATAAAGACGAAGACCGCCTCGGGAAAGCTCTCCCGGATCTTCATCGCGCCCTGCACCTCGATTTCAAGCACCACGTCCCGCCCCTCGGCGATGTGGCGCTCCACCTCGGCGCGCGGCGTGCCGTAGCAGTTCCCGCTGTATTCCGCGTATTCCAGCAGGCCGCCGCTCCCGGCCAGCCGGTCGAACTCCCCGCGCGTGATGAAGTGGTATTCCACTCCGTCCGTCTCTCCGGGCCGGGGGGCGCGCGTCGTCACCGACACCGAAAGCACCGCCTTTGGGTGGCTTTCGAGATAGGGCCGCAGGATCGTGCCCTTTCCGACGCCCGACGGCCCCGAATAGACGATCAGCGTACCCTCACTCATCGTCCTCGACCTCGTCGTCCTCATCCACCATGCGGTTGGCGACCGTCTCCGGCTGCACCGCCGAGAGGATCACATGGTCGGAGTCGGTGATGATGACCGCGCGGGTCCGGCGGCCGTAGGTCGCGTCGACCAGCGTGCCGCGGTCGCGCGCGTCCTGGATGATCCGCTTGATCGGGGCGCTTTCGGGGCTGACAATCGCCACCAGGCGGTTGGCGCACACCATGTTGCCAAAACCGATGTTGATGAGCTTCATCTTGCGTTCTCCTTATTCGATATTCTGTATCTGCTCCCGGATTTTTTCCACGTCGCTCTTGATGTCGACAACCACCTGCGCGACCGACACGTCCTGCGCCTTGGAACCGATCGTGTTGGCCTCGCGGTTGATCTCCTGCACCAGGAAGTCGAGCTTCCGCCCGATCGGGCAGTCGTGGCCGAGGATTTCGCGGAACTGGGCGAGGTGGCTTTCCAGCCGCACCGTCTCCTCGTCCACCGCGACCCGGTCGGCGAAGACCGCCGCCTCCGTCACGATGCGGGCCTCGTCGATCTGGCGGTCGGCGAGCACCTCGCGGATTTTCGCGGTCAGCCGCTCGCGGTAGGCCTCCACCGTGCGGGGGGACTGCTCCTTGACGAACGCGACGCCCCGCCCGATGCTCTCGAGCCGGTTTTGCAGATCGGCCCGCAGGCGTTCGCCCTCGGCGGCGCGCATGGCGACGAAGCGGTCCACCGCCTCGTCCGTAACCGTCCTGACCGCCGCCCAGATCTCCTCCTCGTCCTCCGCCTCGCGGCGGACGGTAAAGATGTCGGAAAACCGTGTGAGAGTGGAGAGGGTCAGGTCGTCCTCGAGCCCCGCTTCCATGCCGATCTTCCGCAGAGCGGCCACATAGGCGCCCGCCAGCTCCCGGTTGGCCTCGACGACCGCGTTCTGCCCCTCGACCGTCAGGATGGTGACGCCGACTTCCACCTTGCCGCGGGAAATCTGCCCCTGCACGTAGCTTTTGAGGCGCTCCTCCAAATATCCGTACGCCCGGGGCACCCGCGCCGAAAATTCAAAAAACCTGTGGTTGACCGACTTGATCTCCACCGTAATGTCCCGGCCGCCCAGCATCCGCTGCGCGCGGCCGTAGCCCGTCATGCTTTTGACCATCCGTGTAACCCATCCTCTATGTCGATTTGGCGTGCGCCGACGCACATTTCTGTATCTAGATATTTTACCCCACAACGGCCTTTTTGTCAATTTCCATTGGGCTTTGGCCCGGCCTCTGCAAAAGGGCGCGTATGCAAAAGCGGAGGGGCGCCGGCCGGCGCCCCTCCGCGGGAATTCCTGGTGATGGTTATTTTGCAAAGGAGGGAAGCACACGCTTTACGGCGGCCGCTTCCGGAGCTTCCGCAGCCGGATCCACCGCAGCGGCGGATTCCTCCGCTGCGGGCGCAGGCTTCTGGGCAATGATATAAGTGCCCAGCGACCGTACCTTCGTCTCAAAGACCCAATCGCCGTCATCCGTCTCGCGGATTTTGCCCGACGCCGTGATGTCGGAAAGCTCTCCGTCAATCTTCTGGCAGACCATGATCTCCTCCGGATCGGCAGACAATTCCCCGTCCTCATCCACGAAGGGGATGCGCAGCTTCAATGTCGCGCGGCTCGTCGCGGCCAGCTTTGGGCTGAACAGAAAGTCGTAGAGGTAAGCGTCCTGATCCGCGAACCTCTCCGCGTACTCCTGGTCGTCCCACTGGGTTTTCATCTTCGGATAAAAGATTTTTCCGTCGTCATCACCCGTAAAGTCGAGCCACGCGAGGGTGTGATTGTTGTCCTCCCAGGTGATTGCGTTGTCCTCATTTTTAGAGGGCTTGAGCACCTCGCCGCGGCTCCCCGCCGCAAAGTCCGCGTCCGCGTTCACGCCGCGGTTGGAAACCCAGAAGGGCGCCGTGTAGACGGTGCATTTGGTCCCCGCCGGGATAATGCCTGCATATTCCACGGGAGGGTCCGGATGTACATCTCTATTACCCCATTCTATCGGTTTTTTCGCGGTAGATGTCAGTTTGAAGGAAATCTTGTACTCATCATCGGTGGGAAACTCTTTGAGCTTAATCTCCAGCACCCACCAACGTTTTCCTTTCGTATAACCTGTTCCATTCCAGTCTCCCGCGTCCCAGCCGTCCTGCTCCGCATCCAGCCGTTTCAACCCATCCAGCTTTTTCTCGACAACTTTTATGGACGAAATATACTTTGAACCATCCTCTGCGGTTGCCTTAATCTTCCAGAATTCATTGTTGAAATGGTCCATGTTGGTATTCTCTTGGAAAGCAGCATCTGAAAGTACAAAAGGAATGTACAGCGTAGAACCCGATAACACCGTGTCGTTCAGATCGTTGTTATCAGGATTATCACCGTCCTCAATCCCGGGTTTCATTTTGTCTTCCGGCTCAGCCAGAATATACCACGTGGGCAAAACGACTCCATCAGCAGGGACTCGCAAAGTCAACTCTGCCAACAAGTCTGCCGCCTCATCAGGCGGCCATTCTTCCAGCGCAAATGCGGTCACACCAACTGACAATACCATTGCCAAGGCCAACAGGGTTGATAACAATTTTTTCATCTTTCTCCTCCTCAAACGTCCCAAATAATACTATTTGTAAATTTTACTCAACATATAATCAAAATATTGGGTAAATTTACAAAATTAGTATATCATTTATTTGTTTTCAGTGTCAAGCCTTGTCACAAATTGCAATTTTACACATAAGTGCGGAAAAGAGGCCGCCGAAAACCCGGCGGCCTCTTTTCTATAAAATTCTGATCAGACGGGGTGGACCTTGCTGGCCTTGTCGGCATGCCTGCCGTCGACGCCGTACTTCTTGTTCTTGCGGGACTCGAAGAATTTGGGCGCGACCTGCGGGAACATCGCCATCGTGAGGATATCCTCCTCCTGCTCAAGGTACTCGGCGGGGAACTCGGCGCGCATCTTCTCCATCTCCGGCTCGAGCAGGTCGGCCGGGCGGCAGTCGATCGGCTCTTCGTCGCCGATGATCTTCTTGCGGAAGGCGGAGTCGATCTCGACCGGGGTCTTGCCGTACTCGCCCTTGACCAGCCCCTTGAACTCCTTGGTGACCATCTTGTACCGCTCGCCCATGATGACGTTGAACACCGCCTGGGTTCCGACGATCTGGGAGGTCGGGGTGACCAGCGGCGGGTAGCCCGCGTCCTTGCGGACGTTCGGGACCTCGCGGAGCACATCCTCGAACTGGTCCTCCTTCCCGGCCTGCTTGAGCTGGGAAACGAGGTTGGAGAGCATGCCGCCCGGCACCTGGTAGATCAGCGTGTTCGCGTCAACGCCCATGACCTTCGGGTTGAGAAGCCCCTCGTCGAGGTACTTCTGGCGCAGCTTGGCAAAGTGGGCGCGCACGACGTCCAGCTTCTTGAGGTCGAGCCCGGTGTCGTAGGGGGTGCCCTGCAGCGCGGCAACCATCGACTCGGTCGCGGGATGGGAGGTGCCCATCGCCAGCGGGGACATCGCGGTGTCGATGATGTCGACGCCCGCCTCGATCGCCTTCAGCTCCGCCATCGAGGCGAGGCCGGAGGTGTAATGGGTGTGCAGGTTGATCGGGATTTTGACGGCCTGCTTGAGCGCGGCGGTCAGTTCATACGCGGCGGACGGCGTGATGAGCGCCGCCATGTCCTTGATGCAGATGGAATCCGCGCCCGCGCTCTCGAGCTGCCTGGCGTAGTCCACAAAGTAGTCGATGTCGTGCACCGGGCTGAGGGTGTAGGACATCGCCGCCTGGAGGTGGCAGCCCGACTTTTTGGCCGCGCGGATCGACGCCTCGAGGTTGCGGATGTCGTTGAGCGCGTCGAACACGCGGATGATGTCGATGCCGTTGTCGACCGACTTCTGGACGAAATATTCGACCATGTCGTCGGCGTAGTGGCGGTAGCCCAGCATGTTCTGGCCGCGGTAGAGCATCTGCAGCTTGGTGTTGGGCATCTCGCGGCGGATCGTCCGCAGGCGCTCCCACGGGTCCTCGTCGAGGAACCGGATGCACGAATCGAAGGTCGCGCCGCCCCAGCACTCGCAGGAGTAGAAGCCAACCTCGTCCATCGCGGGCAGGATCGGGAGCATCTCATCCAGACGCATGCGCGTCGCAATCAGCGACTGGTGCGCGTCGCGCAGGATGGTCTCGCAAATTTTAACCTTTTGAGCCATGGATCATTCCCCCTTAACCGATGGAGATGAGCAGATCGTCCGAGTTGACAGAATCGCCCTTCTTGACATGGACGCTCACAACCGTACCGGCAACAGGGGTGAAAATCTCGTTTTCCATCTTCATCGCCTCGAGCATGAGCACGAGCTGGTTGGCCTCGACATGGTCGCCGACGTTGACCTTCACATCGAGGATGTTGCCGGGCATCGGCGCGGTGATGTTGGTCGAGCCGGCGGCGGGAGCGGCGGCCGGCGCGGGAGCCGGGGCAGCCGCGGGAGCGGGAGCCGGCGCGGGAGCCGGGGCGGGCGCGGGGGCCGGAGCGGCCACGGGCGCGGCGACGGGCGACGGGATCGGGGAGGGCACGGCATAAGGCATCGCGGCGGGAGCCGGAGCCGGGGCGGCGTAGACGGGAGCGGGCGTCGGGGCCGGAGCGGCGGGAGCCGCGCCCGGAGCCAGCTCGTCAACCTGTACGTCGTAAGCCCTGCCGTTGACAACTATGTTAAATCTTTTCATGACTGTATCCTCCTGAAATATAATTTGTTTTTGGGGTTGATATGGTCTGCCGGGCCGCACTGGTTCCGGGCGGCCGGCCTGCATCGGTAGGTATCCGCCGCGTCCGTGCGGCGACGGCGGGCCAGCGCCGGGTTACATCGAGATGTTGCCGTGCTTCTTGGGCAGAGTGCTCACACGCTTGCCGGCGAGCATGTCGAGCGCAGAGATGACCGCGGCGCGGGTGTCGGCGGGGTCGACCACGTCGTCGATGTGGCCCTT
>NZ_CABUCJ010000135.1 GCF_902490045.1 uncultured Anaerotruncus sp. | reverse complement strand
CCCCGCGGCGGCCATCCGAACCCCATCACCCGGACAGGGAGGTGACTGTTATGCCCACGCACATCGTACATACCATCCCGCCCGTCTATGACGCGCGCTCCCGCGTGCTCATCCTCGGGACGATGCCCTCCCCCAAGTCGCGGGAGCAGGGCTTCTATTACGGCCACCCGCAGAACCGCTTCTGGCGGGCGCTCGCCGCGGCGCTGGACGAGCCGGAGCCCCGGACGGTCCCGGAAAAGCGCGCGCTCGTCCTGCGGAGGGGGATCGCGCTGTGGGACGTGCTCGCCTCCTGCGACATCGAGGGCGCGTCGGACGCGAGCATCAGGAACCCCGTCGCCAACGATTTGACGCCGATCCTCGCGGCGGCGGACATCCGCGCCGTCTTCACGACGGGCAGACGGGCCGCCGCCCTCTATCAAACTCACATCCGGCTGCGCACGGGGCTTGCCGCCCTGGCGCTGCCCTCGCCCAGCCCCGCGAACTGCGCCTGTTCCCTTGACCGGCTCGTGGAGGCCTACCGGGCGGTACTTGATTATCTGGAGGACTGAATATGAACCGGATTGCCAGCTTCTGCGTCGACCACACCAAACTGGAAAAGGGGCTCTACGTCTCCCGCATCGACGGGGACGTGGTCACCTATGACCTGCGCATGTGCACCCCAAACGCGGGGAGCTGCCTCGAAAACGGGGCGCTGCACACGATCGAGCACCTCTTCGCCACCTACGTGCGCAACAGCCGCTGGACCGATGGGATCGTCTACGTCGGTCCGATGGGCTGCCGCACGGGCTTCTATTTCCTGACCCGCGACAGCATCCCTAGGGAGGCGGTGATTTCCCTGCTCCGGGAGACCTTCCGGTTTATCGCGGGCTTTGAGGGGGAGATCCCCGGCGCGGCGGAGGCAGAATGCGGAAACTTCCGCGACCACGACCTCGCGGGCGCGAAGGCGGTGGCGGCGGACTACGCGGCGGTGCTCGAGGACTGGACGCCCGGGAAGATGGCGTACCGCACATGACCGGCCGGAAGCTGATCGGCCTCTGCCTCACCTGGCCGGACGCCTACGAGGACTACCCGTTCGGCGACGAGTGGGCGGTCCTGCGCCACCGTGGCACCCACAAGATTTTCGCCATGCTCTTCGAGCGTGAGGGGAAGCTGCTCATGAACCTCAAGTGCGAACCGATGCGGGCGGAGTTCTGGCGCAAGGTCTATCCGCAGGTGACGCCCGGCTACCACATGAATAAAACCCACTGGAACACCGTCGACGTGAACGGCGGGCTGGAGGAGGAGACGCTGCGCGGAATGATCGGCCACAGCTGGGAGCTGACCGCGCCGGGGGAGAGGAGGAAAGCCCGGTGACAGGAGAGGAATACGCGGCGCTGCAGGCGCGCCTGCGCGCGATGGCCGACCCGGACTACCGCGCCTTTCACCAGAAGCTGGTGCCCGAGGTGGACAACCTGCTCGGCGTGCGCATCCCCGCGCTGCGCGGCCTCGCGCGGGAGCTTGCCCGCGGGGACTGGCGGGGCTATCTCGCCGCCGCCGGGACGGACGCCTACGAGGAGACGATGCTTCAGGGGCTCGTGCTCGGCTATGCGAGGATGGAGATCGGCGAGCTGCTCGAGCGCCTGCGGGAGTTCATCCCCAAGATCGGCAACTGGGCGGTGAACGACAGCGTCTGCGCCGGGCTCAAGCTGGTGAAAAAGCACCGGGAGGAGACGCTCGCCTTCCTGCGGCCCTATTTTGCGGGCGAAGCGGAGTTCGAGGTGCGCTTCGCGGTCGTCATGCTGATGGACCACTATATCGACGAGGCGTATATCGACGAGGCGCTCTCCCTTCTGCGGACGGTGCGCCACGAGGGGTACTACGTCAAAATGGCGGTCGCGTGGGCGCTGTCGGTCTGTTATGTCAAGTTCCCCGAACGGACGCGGCCCCTCCTCCAGGGGGAGGCGTTCGACCCGCAGACCCGCCGGATGGCGCTGCAGAAGATCGTGGAATCCAACCGGGTGGACGCCCGGGAAAAGGCGGAGATCCGCGCGCTGCGCAAGGCGGTCCGTTAAAAAAGGGCGGAAAAAAGCGGACTGTGCGACACAGCCCGCTTTTTTCGATCTATGTGTGTGTGGAAGAGAGAAGTAAGTCATTGTTGACCAGTTTTGATTATTTTTTAACAACTTTAGTTTAGCACAATCCGCAGGAAAAATCAACCCCTTTTTGAAAATTTTTACAATTAAAGGATTGTTTTACAGTTAATGTAAGGGGGATTGTCACAAAAAGAACCGTCAGGAAACCCGCTGGGACAATGAGGCATGTTTTACCAAAATACATATTACAGACAGAAAATTTTCGACAAAATGCTACAAGGAGGAATTTCAATGACCGGCACGGAAAAACTCCAGGAACTGATCGATAAGAGCGCCCGGATCGTCTTTTTCGGCGGGGCGGGCGTTTCCACCGAAAGTGGCATCCCCGATTTCCGCAGCGTGGACGGGCTCTACAACCAGCAGTACAAATACCCGCCCGAAACGATCATCAGCCACACCTTTTTCGTGCGCAGGCCGGAGGAATTCTATGAATTTTACCGCGCCAAGATGCTCGCGCCCGATGCCAAACCGAACCCCGCGCATCTCAAGCTCGCCGAGATGGAGGCGGCGGGCAGGCTCTCCGCCGTCATCACCCAGAACATCGACGGCCTGCACCAGGCGGCGGGCAGCAGGCAGGTGCTCGAGCTGCACGGGTCGGTCCACCGCAACTACTGCATGGACTGCCATAAGTTTTACGACGCGCGCTTCATCCTCGCGTCGCAGGGGGTGCCCCGGTGCGGCTGCGGCGGAATCGTCAAGCCCGATGTGGTGCTCTACGAGGAGGGACTCGACGGCGGCACCCTCGAACGCGCGGTGCAGGAGATTTCCGCCTGCGACCTGCTGATCATCGGCGGCACCTCGCTGGCCGTCTATCCGGCGGCGGGGCTCGTCCGCTACTGCGGCGGGAAGATCGCCGTCATCAACAAATCCGCCACGCCGATGGACGGGCAGGCCGATCTGCTGGTCCAGGAACCGATCGGGCGGGTGCTCGGCGCGATCCGGGTGCGCGCCCCCCGGTAGGACGGGGAACTCGCCGCCCGCGGGCGCGCACGCCCGGGCAAATACGAATCCCCCACCGCGCCCGGAGCGGTGGGGGATTCGTTGTTTGACGGCGCGTTATTTCGGCCCGGCGTCCCGCTTCTTCGGGGAGCGGCACCCGTCCGCGTGGGGGCAGCCGGCGCAGCCGCCCCCGCACCTGCCCCGGTGGCGGACCGCGTAGCGCACCGCCAGCACCAGGAGCAGCGCGAGCAGGCCGAGAACCAGATAATCGATCGGATGCATGGAGAACTCCTTTCCTCAGGCGAACAGCAGGGCGGCATGGTAGACGAAGAACGCCGCCGCCCACGCGAGCCCGCTCTGACAGACCGCCATGACGGCCGCGTGTCCGCCGCCCAGCTCGCGTTTGACGGCCGCGACGGCCGCGACGCAGGGAGTGTAGAGCAGCGTAAAGGTGAGGAACGCGACGGCCGCCGCCGGGGTGAAGATGCCTGCGAGCGCGGCGGGCAGGGTCGCGGTGTTGGTGCCGGTGAGCACCGCCAGCGTGCTGACGACCGCCTCCTTGGCGGAAAAGCCGGTCAGCAGCGCGGTGGAGGCGCGCCAGTCGGCAAAGCCGAGCGGCGCGAAGACGGGCGAAAGGAACCGCCCGAAGGAGGCGAGCATGCTCGCCTCGCCGCCCGCGGCGACCACGTTGAGGCGGGTGTCGAAGGTCTGCAAAAACCAGATGACGATCGTGGCGATAAAGATCACCGTGAAGGCGCGGGTCAGGAAGTCCTTGGCCTTGTCCCACAGCAGCAGGAGGACGCTCTTGGGACTGGGCATGCGGTAGTTGGGCAGCTCCATGACAAAGGGCACCGGCTTGCCGTGGAAGGCGGTGCTCTTGAGCACCAGCCCGCAGAGCACCCCGACGGCCATGCCGCCCACATAGAGGCAGATCATGACGAGCGCGCGGTGGCTGGGGAAAAAGGCCATGGTGAATATCGCGTAGATCGGCAGCTTGGCGCTGCAGGACATGAATGGGGTGAGCAGGATGGTCATGCGGCGGTCCCGCTCGCTCGAGAGGGTGCGGGTCGCCATGATGGCGGGCACCGAGCACCCGAAGCCGATGAGCATGGGCACGAAAGAGCGCCCCGAAAGGCCGATCTTGCGCAGCAGCTTGTCCATGACGAAGGCGACGCGCGCCATATAGCCGCTGTCCTCGAGCATCGAGAGGAAGAAGAAGAGCACGACGATGATCGGCAGGAAGGAGAGCACGCTCCCGACCCCCGCGAAGACGCCGTCGATGACCAGCGAGTGGACGACGGGGTTGAGCCCGTAGGCGGCGAGCGCCGACGAGACGGAGGCGGTGACGGCGTCGATGCCTGCCGACAGCAGGTCGCTCAAAAAGCTGCCGAGCACCCCGAAGGTCAGCCAGAAGATGAGCAGCATGATGACGAGGAAGATGGGGATGGCGAAATATTTGTGGGTGAGGACCGCGTCCATCCGCACGGAGCGGATATGCTCGCGGCTTTCGCCCGGCTTGACCACCGCCGTCCGCACCAGCTCGTCGATGAAGCAGTAGCGCATGTCGGCGAGCGCCGCCTCCCGGTCGGTACCCAGCTCCCGCTCCATCTCGGCCACGCTGTGCTCGACCATGTCCTTTTCATTTTCCGAAAGCGCCAGCCGCTCCATCATCGGGGCGTCCCCCTCCACCAGCTTGGTGGCGGCGAAGCGCGGAGGCACGCCGATGCGCTCGGCGTGGTCCTCGACCAGATGGGCGACCGCGTGGATGCAGCGGTGCACCGCGCCCGAGCAGAAGTCGAGCCGCGCGGGAAGCTGCCGCGCGGCTGCGGTCGCGGCCGCCGCGTGGATGAGCTCGTCGATGCCCTCGTTTTTGACCGCCGAGATCGGCACGACGGGGACCCCCAGCTCCTCCGAGAGCTTTTTGATCTTGATCGTGCCGCCGTTCGAGCGGAACTCGTCCATCATGTTGAGCGCCACCACCATCGGGATGTGCAGCTCGATGAGCTGGAGCGTCAGGTAGAGGTTGCGCTCGATGTTGGTCGCGTCGACGATGTTGATGATCCCATCGGGATGGGAGTTCAGCAGGAAATCGCGCGTGACGATCTCCTCGTTCGTATAGGGGGAGAGGGAATAGATGCCCGGCAGGTCCACGACCCGGATCTCTCCGAGGCGCCGGCGGGCCTCATGCTCTTCGCGCGCGGCCCGCCGCGCGTCCGCCGCGCCGCGCCCTTCCCCGTGGAAGGCCCGGTGAAATTCCCCGTGGCGCATCCGGTGCCACAGGCGGTGGCTCATCCCGCGGCCCGCGCGGGTGACGACCCCCTCCTTGCGCTCCACCGTCACGCCGGGGAAGTTCCCCACATGCTGGTTGGAGCCGGTCAGCTGGTTGAAGAGGGTGGTTTTTCCGCAGTTCTGGTTGCCCGCAAGCGCGAAAATCATTGCGCGTCCTCCTCTTTTTCCAGTTCGATCTCCCGCGCGTCCTCGAGCCGCAGGGTCAGCTCGTACCCGCGCAGATGCAGTTCGATCGGGTCGCCCATCGGCGCGACCTTGCGCACCATCACACGCGTCTTCGGGGTGAGGCCCATGTCGAGCAGCCGCCTGCGCAGGGCGCCCGCGCCGCCGACCTTTAAAATGATGCCGCTGTTTCCCACGCCCAATTGATCCAGTGTCATATTACCCCTCGCTGCCTGCGGTTGCAGGCCTTCGTCAATTTAAATGTTAGCCACGGCTTACATGATACGCCATCCCCTATCCTTTGTCAAGTGGAAGGGGCGGCGGCTTTTTGCACAACATTCCCTGCCGCGTGCATTGATTTATCGGGCAAACTGCGGTATGATAGTTTTAACTGTAAATTTCGCGGTGCACGCGCGCCGCAATCGTCCGCCGGAG